>CAADGB010000420.1 GCA_900696455.1 uncultured delta proteobacterium | reverse complement strand
TTGCCGCCGGAGGGTGGACTCGGCCGCCGCAAGTCTCGCGCGGGCTTGGTCAAGGCGCGATCGAGCGGCCGACACGTCGCTCGACGCAACGACGCCGAGGAGTTGGCCGCGTCGCACGCGGTCGCCGAGCGCCACCGAGACGCGGGTGATGCGTCCGGGCACCAGCGGGCCGACGTGAGCCGTGCTGCTCGGTTCGAACTGAACCTCGGCCGGGATGGCTACGCCTCCGGTGAGTGCTCGTCGTTCAGCGGCGGCGACGCGGATGCCCGCGCGCTCGAGCGCCTCGGCCGAGAGATGTACCTCGTTCTCATGCTCGCCTTCACGAGGGCCAGCCTCGTCGGCGTGGCCGCCCTCTTCGGAGTGCCCACCTTCCTCGGCGTGACCGCCGGTGCTGCTGCCGCCCTTGTTGCAGGCCGAGGTCAGCAGGGCGACTAGGAAGGAAGTCAGAAGCATGCGGTTCATGGGGTGCGCTCCTCGTGATGGTCATCGCGCCAAAGGTCGACGCCGACGACCCGCTCGAGTCCGGCCAACGCGACGAAGTAGTCTTGCTGCGCGCCGAGCGCGTCGCTCTGGATGCGCAGGAAGCGCTCGCGCCCGGTGGAGAGCGCGAGGATGTCGATCTCGCCGAGTTCGAAGGAGCGGCGTAGCAGAGTGAGGTTCTCCTCGAAGCGCGGCAGAATCTCGGTGCCATACGCGCGGGTGCGGGCTGCTGCCGCGACGACCTCGCTGCGCGCTTCGGCGATCTGGCCGTCGAGCAAGCGTCGCGAGGCATCCAGCTCGGCCTCCGCGACCGTCACGTCCGCGCGCGCTCGTGCACGCTCGCCTTGATTCAGCTGGAAGCTCGGGATGGGGATCGAGACGACACCCATCACGATGTCGTAGGCGCCCTCGCTCGTCGGATTGCCTTCGCGTCGGTACTGCACTCCGAGCGAGGGGCGCGGCCACGCCTCGCGATCGGCGAGCGTCGAGCGCGCCTCGGCCTCTCGGATCCGCGCAGCACCGGCGCGGAGGCTTGGGAGGCGCTCGCGAGCGACCGCGATGAGGCGTTCGAGCGGCGGCGGGTCTCGGGGGCTGTCGACGGCCCCGGCCGGCATCGGCGGCGTCGCGACCGGCCAGCCGGAGAGCTGCGCGAGGCGGATGCGCGACACGAGGAATGCCTGCTGCGCGGCGACCAACACCTGCTGCGCCTGCGCCACCTCGGCTTGTGCCAGTCGAAGCGCGAGGGGAGCAACCTCGCCCGCAGCGATCTGACGCTCGACGACGCGCAGCACCTCCTGCTGGAAGGTCACCACCCGCTCTGCGAGGCGCGTGCGCTCCTGCTCGACGAGGGCGCGATGAAAGGCGGCGTGGACATCGCAATGCACGGCCCAGCGGATCTGCTCGATCTCGGCGTCGGTGAGGTCGCGAAGACGATCGGCGGCATCGATTCGAAGACCCCGCTCGCCGCCGATCTGGATCTGCTGCATCAGCGTCACGTCGACGTCGACGCCCGTGCCGGTGATGCCGAAACGGGGGCCAGCCGCGACCGACACCTCGGGGTTCGTGGGCAACAGGATCGATGCGGCGACGCGGGCGGCCTCGGCACGCGAGCGGGTGCTTCGGGAGACCGTAAGAATCGGCGAGTTTTGATCGGCGAACGCCAACATGCCGCCGAGCGAGACCTCGCTGCCGGCAGCGGGATCGGGCACGGGATCGCTGTGTTCGGCGTGACCGAGGTCCGCGCCACCGTCAGCAGGACCACGGAGATGAGGTGGCGGCGCCTCGCGAGCATCGAGCGCACTCCTCGTCGGGGCTGCGTGGGCGCATGCGCTCACCAGCAGCGAGAACGCCAGCGCGCCCGCGCTATTACTATGCGCGATAGTAGTTGAGGGCAAACGTGTACGGTGCGATCGAGTCATCGAGTTCCTCAGCGCCAGAAGTAGGTGAGCGCGTGCTCCGCGCCCGTGTGAAGCACATCGAGCGCCGCCGTGCCGGTCTGGTGCGGTAGGAGCAGCGCGATGAGCAGGAGGACGAACGCCACCGGAAAGGCCGATGGCCCCTGGTGACAGCAGCGCGCAGGGGCGCGCTCGGCGAAGGCGAGCAGCATTCCGACACGGAACTTGAGGACTGCGGTGTCACGCGCACCTAGCGCGACGGCTTCGCGGACGCCGGGTCGCGCCGCCCTGACGATCGCGTCCGCGAGCGGAAGCGGAGCGGCGCCGTGAATGACGGCTTCGCGGTCGCAGTGAGCCTCGCGCGCGGCTTGCCATCGAGCGGCGTGCGCCTGGAGCAAGAACCGCCCGAACGGGTTCACGGCGAGCGCAAGCTGAAGGACGAGGTAGCGGAGCGGGTCGAGGGCGCGGACGTGCTCGGCCTCATGTCCGAGCGCGCTCGCGAGCATCTCGTCGGAGAGTCGGGTGGCGAAAGCGGTCCCGACGAACACACGGGGCTTCAAGAGCCCATGGGTGCCGAGAGCGAAGCTCCTTTCGTCTGTGACGACGACGCGGTGACGGAGGCACGCAAGCGCTGGGTCGCTCGCCACGATGCGCGTGACCCGAGCCAGGAGCGCTCCAGCCGCGTCGGTTGACGACGAGCGCGCACCTCGATGCTTGCGCATCACGCCCAACGACGAGACGAGAACGGCGGCCGTGAGCACGAGCGCGAAGAATCCCGGTTCGAAGCACAGCTCAGCCGTGTCGTGATCGAGCAAGCATGCCAACGCCGACTTGCCCGTTTCGGCTTGGTGAAGGCCCGCTGAAAGAAGCCACGCAAGCGGGAGCACGCTCGAGCCCGTCAGGAGGACGTAGCGAAGGTTGAGTCCGTGAAGCGGCCCTCCCACCGCGTCGCGCTCGAGCAGCACGAGTCCCGCCTTCGCGACAAGCGCGAACGCGGGGAGTACGATGAGCACGACGAACGCCGTGCCGAGCAGCGGGAAGGTCGCCTCGATCACGCCTCGAGTTCCTCTCGTCGCTTCTGGATGAGCGCCTCGAGGTCGTCGAGCTCGCCGGCCGAGGCCTCCGAGACCTTCTCCGCGAGCATCGCGATCGCTTGGTGGCCACCGACCGCTTCGTCCAGCACTTCACGCGCGGTGGACTCCATGAACTCCTCGCGCGTGAGCTTCGGGGAGTAGATGTAACGCTTGCCGTCGCGCTCGCGCTCGAGGATCCCCTTCTCATAGAGGCGCGTCACGGTCGTCATCACCGTGGTGTAGGCGATGTCCCGCTGCTTCTCGAGGATGGCAAGCACGTCGCCGACGGCGAAGGACGTGAGCCGCTTGCTCCAAACCACGTCCATGATGGTCGCCTCGAGGTCGTGAAGACGGAGTTCGAGGCCCTTCTTCCCTGAGCGAAGGCGGAACGTCACGGCGAGCTCCTGTGAGTGATCATCTACTATGGAAGATAGTAGTTCCGGATGTAGCCCTTGTCGAGAGGGGCGAGTCGAGGACCAAGCGATGCTCCCATCAGTGCCGATGCCGGTGATGAGCGTCCGGCACGTGCGGGTGGTCGTGCACGAGGGGAAGGTGCCGGTGGGCGTGGCTATGAGGCTCGCCCAGGGGATCGCCAGCCGCGTGGGCGTGCTGGTGGTGCTCGTCATGCTCGTGCAGGTGTTCGTGGTCGAGCTCGCTGTGTAGGTGCTTGTGGGAGTGTCGCTCTCGCAGGAGCAGCGCGACACCACCGGCCATGGCGGCCATCGCGAGGCCGTCGGGAAGGCGAAGGGCGTCGTCCAGGAGGACGACCGACGCGAGCGCGCCAACGAAGGGCGCCGTGGCGAAGTACGCTGCTTCGCGTGCAGCGCCGATGAACCGGAGCGCGTAGGCGTCCAGCACCACGCTCACGCCGTAGCTCAGGCTCCCGAGGGCCATCGCACCCAGCACGAACGAGGCGGGCGGCAGTTGTCCGCGAGCCACGACGAGCCCCAGAAGAGTGTTCGTCGCGCCGGCCACCAGCGCCTTGACGCGAACAATCGCGAACGGATCACGCAACGAGAGCTTCTGCGTGAGGTTATTGTCGAGCGCCCAACACGCGCATGCGGCAGCGATGAGGGCGACGCCCGGCGTGTCAGCGCCGAGCGCGCCCGGCTCGACCTTCAAGACGGCCGCGCCAGCAATGATCATCACGACCGCCGCGGCCGCGTATCGCCCGAGGTGCTCTCGAAACAGCATCACCGCGAGCAGCACCGTGAAGGGCGCCTCCAGGTTGAGGAGGAGTGAACCGGTGAGCCCAGTGACTCGGCTCAATCCCAGCAGCATGAGGACGGGGCCCGCGATGCCCCCGGCGAGCACGACGAGCCCGAGCCGCCACGCGTCGCTGCGTCCGAGCGGCGCCTCCCGGGTGGGCCTCGCGATCGCGCGGTGGAGCCAGAGCCCGGCTGCGGCGCCAAGGTACAGAAGCCCTGCAAGGAGCACCGGCGCGATCTGCCCCAGGAGCAGCTTGGCGACCGGCGCAGAAAGGCCGAAGAGCGCAGCCGCCGCAAGCCCCAGCGTCGCGCCCCGGAGTTGGTCTGTTGCGTGGTGCTCGCCGCCTTGGGTCACGCCCCCTCCGCGGCCAGCTCGACTACCTGCGCAGAGGGCTTCCGCGCCAGCGCGCCGAACTGCCGATAGAGCGCGGGAACGACGAACATGTTGAGCGCGGTCGAGGTCACCAGTCCGCAGAGGATGACCACCGCCATCGGTGCCTGGATCTCACTGCCGGGCTCGCCCGCAGAGAGCGCGAGCGGCACGAGGCCCAGCCCCGCGGCCAACGCCGTCATGAGGATCGGTACGAGCCGCTCGCGCGCGCCTCGGCGCACGGCCTCGTCGAGGTCCGTCACGCCCTCCTCGTTCACGAGGTGCCGGATGTGCGAGACGAGCATGATGCCGTTGCGCGTGGCGATTCCGAACAGCGTGATGAAGCCGACTAGCGACGCGATGGAGAGCACGCCGCCCTGGAGGAATACACCGACCGCGCCGCCGATGAGCGCGAGCGGGAGGTTCGCCATGACCAGCACGGCGTCACGCACCGAACTGAAGGCCGTGTAGAGCAGGCCTAGCATGCCGAAGAGACACACGATGCCCAAGAGCCCCAGCGTGCGCGTTGCGCCTTCGGCGCTCTCGAACTGCCCGCCGTAGACGACACGGTAGCTGGCGGGCATGGGCACCTGCTGTTCGACGGCGCGCTGGATGTCACCTACGACCGTGCCGACGTCGCGGTCTCCGACGTTGCAGCTCACGACCAGTCTGCGCTGCACGTTCTCTCGGCCGATCTCGTTCGGGCCGCGGTCGAGCTGGATGCTCGCGAGCGCATGGAGCGGCACCTGCGCGCCGCTCGGGGTGGTGATGAGCACGTCGCGGACCTCCTCGATGGTCTGCACGCGGCGAGGATCGGTGCGGACAACGAGATCGAAGACGGCCTGGCCTTCCATGACCTGCGACACGACGTGCACCCCAGACGCAATCTCGAGCGCGCGCCCGACATCGGCGATGCGCATTCCGTAACGGGCGATGGCAGTCCGATCGAACCGGACGCGCAGGAACGGGATGTCCGACTGCTGCTCGCGCGCGAGGTCCACGACACCGGGGACGGTGCGCATGACGGACTCGATCTGGGCACCGAGCCGGCGCAGCTCGGCGAGGTCGTCTCCGAAGACCTTCACGGCGATGCTCGCTCGGGTCCCCGAGCGCATGTGGTCGATGCGGTGCCCGATCGGTTGTCCGATGGTGATGTTCATCCCCGGCAAGAGCGACAGGTCGCGGCGCAGCGCCTCGAGGAACTCCTCGCGCGAGCGCGCGCCGTCACGCAGGCTCACGTCGAGCTCGGCTGCGTTGACGCCCTGCGCGTGCTCGTCGAGCTCGGCGCGTCCGGTCCGTCGCGCCACCGAAACGACCTCCGGGTGGCGAAGGAGAATCTGCTCAATCCTGCGTCCCATCGCGTCCGACTCGGCGAGCGAGGTCCCCGGCAAGGTAACGGCAGCGATGGTCAACGTGCCCTCGCGAAACTCGGGCAGGAACGAGCGACCCGAGAAGGCCAGCGCGACCAGGGCGCTGGCCAAGAGTGCGAACGAGACCGCGCCGACCGTGCGCCACCGTCGCAGCGCGCCCTCGAGGAGGGGGGCATACCGGCGCTTGAGCCACGCGGCGAACTTCGGCTCGTGCTCCTTCGCCACCGCCTTGGAATTCGGAAGCAGGAACGAGCAGAGCACCGGCGTTACGGTCACTGCAACGAAGAGCGACGCCGTGAGCGACACGACGTAAGCGATCCCGAGCGGCGCGAGCAGTCGGCCTTCGACGCCCGACAGGAAGAAGAGCGGGAGGAACACCAGCGCAACCACCAGCGTGGCGAAGACGATGCTGCTCCGAATCTCGCGGCTCGCAGCGAGCACGACGGAGAGCGCCGGTTGTCGTTCGGTCTGCGGTAAAAGAGCATTCATGCGGAGCCGACGCACGACGTTCTCAACGTCGATCACCGCGTCATCCACGAGCTCGCCGACGGCGATGGCCATGCCACCGAGGGTCATCGTATTGAGTGTGGCGCCGAACGCCGAGAGCACGAGGACCGCCGTCACGAGGGAGAGCGGGATGGCGACCAGGGTGATTGCGCTCGCTCGCCCGCTCGCGAGGAACAGGAGCACGATGATGAGCACGAGGACCACGCCGTCGCGTAGCGCCGCGAGGACGTTGTGCACAGCGACCTCGATGAACTCGGCTTGTCGGAAGATGTTCCGCTGGATGGTGAGCCCCGCGGGCATCGTGCGCGCCAGCCCGTCGAGCTCGCGGTCGACGCGCTCGGTGAGCTCGAGCGTGTTCGCCCCCGGCTGCTTCTGGATGCCTACGATGACGGCGGGATTGCTCCCATAGGAACCTTCACCGCGCCGCAGGGCTGCGCCGATACGCACGTCGCCCAAGTGGCGAACGAGGATGGGATCGCCCCCCCGCTGCACGACGAGCGTCTCGCCGACGTCCTCGGGCGTCCGCACCCGCCCCACGCCGTGAACGAGGTACTCCTGGCCGCCCTGGTTTACGAAGCCCGCCGAGACGCTGGCGTTCGTCTCCTCGAGCGCGCGCACCACTTGATCTGCCGTGAGACCATGGGCCGACAGGCGCTCGGGCCGTAGAAGCACCTCGAACTGCCTGCGTTCGCCGCCCGTCACGATCACTTGGGAAACGCCAGGCACGGCCAAGAGCCTGCGACGGAGCGTAAAGTCTGCGAAGGTCCGCGCCTCCATGGGCGTCGCCTGACCCTCGGCGGTCACCGCGAGGAAGAGGATCTCACCCATGATCGAAGAGATCGGCGCGAGGACCGGCGCTTCGACCTCCGCCGGGAGCGTGTCACGCACGAGCTGGAGCTTCTCGCTGACGATCTGCCGGGCACGGAACACGTCGGTGCCCCAGTCGAACTCCGCGTAGATGATGGAGATGCCCACGCCCGTCGCGGAGCGCACGCGGCGGACGCCAGGGGCGCCGTTCAGCGAGGACTCGATCGGGAACGTGACTCGCGTTTCGAGCTCCTCGGGGGCCATGCCGTGGCCTTCCGTGATGACCGTGACGGTCGGCGCGGTGAGGTCGGGGAACACGTCGACGGGCATGCGCGAGGCCGTGTACCCGCCCCAGAGGAGCATGACAGCGGCGGCCGCGAGGACCGCGATGCGATGCGAGAGCGACCAGCGCAGAATCGAGTCGATCACTTGGTGCTCCTTCAGTGCGAGTGGCCGTGCGCCGGGACCGAGCCGCTCGAGGCGGCGGGCTTCACGGACCAAGCGCCGCGTGTGACGACATGCTCACCTGAGCGCACGCCGCTCAGCACCTCGACGAAGCCCCGGTCGCGGGCACCGAGGCGCACGACGCGCCGCTCGAACGACTCGCCGGAGGCCTGTACGAAGACGACGAAGATCCCGCTGTCATCGACGAGAGCCGACTCGGGCACAGCAAGCGCCCGCCGCTCCTCGCCGGTGCCAAGGTGCACGCGGGCGAACGCGCCGACAGGCAGACGCCCGCTCGCGTTGTCGACCGCGAAGATCACCGGGAGCGTCTGTGTACGCGGGTCGATGCGCCCACCGCGCGCGACCAGCGCGTCCGGTGGAAGCTCGATCGCCTCGTCGATGCCTTCGACGAAAAACGAGGCGCCGTGTGGCGTGCCGAGGCGGGCGACGTCCACCTCGGGGACGCGCGCCTCGAGCCAGAGCTGCGTGAGGTCGGGGACACGCAGGAGGGGAGCGCCTGCCTCAACGAAGGCTCCTGGAGCGACCAGTACCTCCGTGATGACGCCGGAGAGCGGGGCGCGGAGCTGGACGGTGCCCTCACCACGCCCCGCCGTCTGCTGTACGCGTCGAAACTGGTCGAGACGTCGCTGCGCGGTAGCCAGCGCGGCTTGCGCCGCTTCGGCAGCGTGAACCGCGTCCTGCACGCGCCGCTCCGGGACGGCGCCCTCTCCTCGGAGCCCCTCGAGCCGCTGGCGCTCGCGCTCCGCGAAGCGCAGCTCGAGGTTCGCGCTCGTCACGGCGAGATCGAGGGAGGCGAGATCCGCGGCTTCGAGCCGAGGCGCCAGGACGCCGAGCAAGTCGTTCGCGGCTACGCGTTCGCCGAGGCGAGGAAACGCCCGACCGCTCGTGGCGACGCGGCCGGCAACAGGCGCGGTGATCACGACCTCGCCATCAGACCTCGGGACCACGCTGCCCGTCGCTCGCAGCGTGGGCCGCATGGCGCGCTCGGTGACGAGCGACGTTCCGAACTCAATCGGCCACTGCTGCTCTTTGAGGAACGGGATGCGACCAGGCGCCTCAGGCTCCTCCGGGTTGGCCGCGCGCGCAGCAGCGACGCTCTCGAAGACCGTGACCTCGCCGAGGTCGTGGTCCGCCGTCAAGCCCGGAGCACGCACCTCGACGACGAGGCGGCGCTTGCCAGTCGTCGTCGGTCTCGCCACGGGCCGGAAGATGCCAGGGACGGTCGGCGCCTGGCTGTCGAAGCGCTCCTCGCCCGAGTCGCCGCGCAGCACCACGGTGACGCGCCCTTCGGCGAGCGCCGCGAAGCTGTCGAGCTTCGTCACGTGGGCCGCGCAGGGAGATTCCTGACCGCGAACCAGCGCCGGCAACTCGATGAACAGCTCGCTCGCGTCGGTCCAGTGCGTGAAGGAGAGCGCGGGACGTTCGTCCGCAGGATCGCGGGCGTGGCCGTGATCGTCACCGCCATCGTGCGAGTGCGAATGGCACGACGCGAGGAGGCCAAGAATCAAGAGAGTGATGAGGCGTTTCATGGGAGGCCTGCTCCTGTCAGTCGATCGAGCTCGATGCGTGCGCGGCGCGCGGCGTGCTCCATGTCGAGGGCGCTGAGAGAGTCGTCTGCGGCCCCGCGGTAGGCATCGAGCAGCTCGAGGAGACCGAGCTCGCCGCCCTCGTAGCCAGCCGAGGCGATCCGCACGAGGTCGCCCGATGCCGCCCCGGATTGCTCCCGGAACTCCGTGGCTGCACGCCGGAGCCGGACGGCCTCGGAGCGCGCGCCGCCGAGCTCACCATCAAGCTCCGACTCGAGGAGTGCACGACGTCCGCGCGCAGCTCGCGCTTCTCCTTCGGCGATGCGCGCGAGTCCTGACGATTGATCCCAGAGCGGGATGGACAGCGACGCGCCGAGCAGGAACCCATCCGTGCGCCCCTGACGCCCGAGATCGACTCCCTTCCATCCGCCTTCAAGTCGGAGGTCCGGCACCCACCATCGCGAGGCAGCGGTGCGGTCGAGTGACGCCGCCTCGATGCGGAGATCGAGCGCGAGCAGATCCGGACGAGAGCTGCTCGAAGCGCGCAGTGACGCGAGCGCGACGGGCTCGTCCTCAGGCAAGAGCGTCCCCGTCACGCGTGCACTCGCGACACCTGCACCGGCCCCGAGCAGGGCTCGAAGCCGCGCGCTCGCGCGCTCGAGGGCCGCGCGTTCGGTCTCGAGGCGGCCGGTTGCGACGGCCCGCTCACGCTCCAGGCGCCGCCGGTCATAGGTCGCAGCGTCACCGCGCTGTTCGCGACGCGTAACGATGGCGAGCGCCTCGGCGATGCGCGCCAACCACCCCTCGAGCGCCGCGACGCGATCCTGACGGTACAGAACTTCGTAGAAGCGAAGGCGCGCCTCGGCGACGATGGCCAGACGTGACGCATCGCCCTCTCTTCGTGCAGCGCGCGCCCGAGCGTCGCCGGCCTCACCATGCAGGCCCCGGCGGTTGCCTAGGTCGATGACCTGGGCGACGGAGAGATAATCCTCGCCGGTCCCGAACGTGCCGAAGGTCTGCTCCCGCATATACGAGAGCTGGGGGTTCGGATATGCGCTGGCAGCTCGACCTCGCCCCTCTTCGATCGCTACCTCGCCCTCGATGGCATCGGTCAAGGGAGCGCGCTGGAGCGCGCTGGACACCACGTCGCGCTCCGTCAGCGCGGCGGGAGCGTCAGCCTCCTGCGCGCTCGCGGTCGCGGCGAAGAGAAGCGTGGCCATCGCTACGACAAAACACCGAGCGACGGTCGGTTTTCGAGACGGGCGAACATGGTGGCGAGCGGCTCTCATGGCTCCTCAGTGCGCGATGACGGAGAGAACGGACTCGGTGAGGTGGTGCAGCTCGTCGGCGAGAACGAGCAAGCTGATCACACCGATCCCGAACGAGACGATCAGCGGACGCAACGACTGCTGCTGCGGTGGGTCACCGAGCAGAGCTTCGACGCGACGCTCGACCGCACGCGCACCGAACGCCACAGCGACAGGACCGAGCTCGCGCGACACCACGTCTTGGGCGGCCCTTTCGACGGCGAGGATCGCCGCCGCCACGGCCACGCGATCGGTCACGCAATGAGCGGCCTCCTCGTCGCAAGCCTGCTCGGCGGCGACTTCGAGCTCGTGGACGAGCCAGCACCCCACCCAGGGCAGATGGAAGGCGGCGAGGGCGCGGGCGATGCTCGCGACCAGCGCGTCGCGACGGCGCACGTGGGCGCGCTCGTGCGCGAGGATCACCGCTCGCTCTTCGGCGCTGAGCGCGTCGAACAGCCCGCGGGAGAGCAGCACGCGCGGCCGGAACAAGCCCGCCGCGAAGCACAACGGCTGCGTGGTCTCCACGATCGTGATGCCGAGGTCGCTACGGCGCTCGCCCGTCCTCGCGAGCGCCGCAACGACGCGCAGCGCGCGGAGGACACTCGACGCGGCGAAAACTGCGCGCAGCAGGCCATAGCTCGCAAGGAACACGAGGCTCACGAGAAGCGCGGCGTGGATGCCAACGTGAGGGAGATGGACGAAGCAGAGGTGGGCGTGCCCGTCGTCGTGCACAGGGCAGTGGTCGAGGCCGGGAACGGCGAGCGCGACGAGCGACGGTAGGCTGGCCGCGAACAACAGCCCGACGGCGGACGCCGCCGGCAGCGCGGCGAGCAGCGTGAGCGCGCGATGGCGCGCGCGAGGGTCCCATCGAGAGAGGCGCGCACCGAAGAGTCGCACGAGCACGGCGGCGAACAACGCGCCGAGGGCTAAGAACACGACGCCGGCCAGCAGGAAGAGCTGGGCGCTCTGCGCTGCCAGGCTCATCGTGGGCCCCGCTCGAGCTTGCGCCGCCGCTCGGCGACGAGCGCCTCCAGGCGCTCGAGGTGCTCCGGGCCAGCGCGCTCGGTGAGGTCGACGAACGCGGAGACCACGGCCTCGGCTTGCCCATGCATCAGGTCGCCGACGAGCTCGCCGAGCAGGCCACGATGGAAGTCCTCTCGGCTGACTCGCGCTCGGTAGACGTGCGCGTGGCTGACCTTGTCGCGCTCAAGCAGGCCTTTTTCGAAGAGGCGCTTCAGCGTTGACTGGATGGTGTTGAGCGTGATGCCTCGCCGCTTGCCGAGCGCCGAGTGAACCGCCTTCGCCTCGCCGTCACCTCCCGACCAGAGGTGGGTCATCACGGCGGTCTCGAGATCGCCGAGGAACGGAGGTCGCACTGGGCCGAGATTCACCTGGCGAAAGCTACACGCAGAGACACCGACCGTCAATCGGTGTTTGGAGAGCGACGCCTTCTCGGAGCGCCGGCCGGGTCAAGGGGCGGTCAGAACGAGGCCGCGAAACTCGAGTCGATCTTGACTAATCAAGCATGCGGTTGAATACTTGAGGGCATGACGACGCCCCATCGGCAGTTCAAGGACGCCATCTACGAACAGTTTGCGCGGCTCGGGAAAGCCATCTCGGCGCCCAAGCGGCTCGAGCTGCTGGACCTGCTCTGCCAGGGTCCTCGCACCGTCGAGGCACTCGCCGAGCAGGCGGCCATCTCGGTCGCCAACGCTTCGCAGCACCTCCAGGTGCTGCGCGCCGCTCGACTCGTCGACGCCGAGAAGAAGGGCCTGTACGTCGAGTACCGCCTCGCGGACGACGAGGTCTGCCGGTTCTTCTTCGCGCTCCGGGGGCTCGCGGAGGCGCGACTCGCCGAGGTCGATCAAGTCACCCGCGAGTACCTCGAAGCGCGCGGCGCGATGGAGGCGGTCGAGGGCGATGAGCTCATGCGGCGCGTTAAGAGCGGCGAGGTCACCGTGCTCGATGTCCGCCCGCCCGAGGAGTACCGCGCCGGCCACATCCCCGGCGCGCTCTCGATCCCGGTCGGTGAACTGAAGGCCCGCCTGAAGGAGCTGCCGAAGGGCCGCGAGGTCGTCGCGTACTGCCGCGGGCCGTACTGCGTGATGGCCGTCGAGGCCGTGGAGTTGCTCCGCAAGAAGGGCTTCAAGGCCCACCGCATGGAGCAAGGAGTCGTCGACTGGCGCGCCCGCGGCTGGCGCGTCGAGAGCGAAGGAGCGCCCCAGTGATCTTCAAGCCCTACTACTACTTCGAGACCGGCTGCGCCGCGTACCTGTTCGGCTGCGGTGGCCTCGGCAAATGCGCGGTCGTTGACGCCCACGAGGAGGACGTCGACGCGTACCTTGCCTTCGCCGCGTCGAAAGACATGCGCATCACGCACGTCCTCGACACGCACGTCCACGCTGATCACCGCTCGGGAGGGCCAGCGCTCGCGAAGAAGGCCGGCGCTGCCTACTGCCTGCACGAGTCGGCGAACGTCGCGCTGCCGTTCGAGCCGCTGCACGATGGACAGGAGATCGAGCTCGGCAACACCCGAGTGAAGGTGCTGCACACGCCCGGCCACACGCCCGAGAGCGCGAGCTTCGTCGTCACCGACCTCCGTCGCGGCACAGACCCGTGGTTCGTCCTCACCGGGGACACGCTCTTCGTCGGTGCCGTCGGACGTCCCGACCTGCCGGGCCGCGCGCGAGAGAACGCCGGCGAGCTCTACGACAGCATCCACGCGAAGCTCCTCACGCTGCCGGATGACCTCGAGGTCTACCCGGGCCACTTCTCCGGGTCGGTGTGCGGCGCTGGGATGAGCGGCAAGCCGTCGAGCACCATCGCGTTCGAGAAGCGCTGGAACACGCTGCTGACGAAGTCGCGCGACGAGTTCGTCGATGCGCTCGGTGACGTCCCGCCGAAGCCCGAGGCGATGGAGCAGATCCTGCGCATCAACCAGGGACGCGAGGAGGTCCGGTCATGAGTCACGTCCGCCTCGGCCTCCGCGAGAACCTCGGACAGTTCTCGCTGCTCGTCATCGTCAACGCCTTCGTCGGCGCGATGGTCGGGATGGAGCGTACGATTCTCCCGGCGATCGCAGAGCAGGATTTCCACCTCGCCGCGAAGACGGCGGTCCTGTCGTTCATCGTCGTGTTCGGCGTCACCAAGGCGCTCACGAACTACCTGGCCGGGCGGCTCTCCGACCGCTTCGGGCGCAAGCACGTGCTCGTCGGCGGGTGGCTTGTGGCCGTGCCGGTGCCGTTCCTGTTGATGTGGGCGCCAAGCTGGTCCTGGGTGCTCTTCGCGAACGCGCTGCTCGGCGTGAGCCAGGGACTCACGTGGTCGACGACGGTCATCATGAAGATCGACCTCGCGGGACCGGCGAAGCGCGGGCTCGCGATGGGCCTCAACGAGTTCGCGGGCTACTTCGCCGTGGCGGGCAGCGCGCTCGCGACTGGCTTCGTGGCCGCGCAGTACGGCCTCCGGCCCGAGCCTTTCTACCTCGGCGTCGTGTTCGTCGCGCTCGGGTTGTTCCTCTCGGTCGTGGTGGTGCGCGAGACCAAGCACCACGTGGCGGCTGAGTCGAAGCTGCACGGCGAGCTGCCGCCCGAGGGCATGCCCACGCAGCGCGAGGTCTTCTGGCGCACGTCGCTCCTCGACAAGAACCTCTCGAGCGTCAGCCAAGCGGGCCTCGTCAACAACCTGAATGACGGCATGGCATGGGGCCTCTTCCCGCTCTTCTTCGCGGCCGCGCAAATGGAACTCGGGCAGATCGGCACGCTCGCCGCCATCTACCCCGCCACGTGGGGCATCGCGCAAATCTTCACGGGCGCTTGGTCTGATCGCGTGGGCCGCAAGTGGCTCATCGCGACTGGGATGTGGGTTCAGGCGCTCGGCATCGTGGTGATCGTACTCTCGTCCGCGTTCGCGCCCTTCGCCACCGGCGCCGCGCTGCTCGGCGTCGGCACGGCCATGGTCTACCCGACGCTGCTCGCGGCCATCGGCGACGTCGCGCATCCATCGTGGCGCGCGTCGTCCGTGGGCGTCTACCGTCTATGGCGCGACCTCGGCTACGCGATCGGAGCGCTCTTGGCCGGCCTCACCGCGGACGCGCTCGGCCTGCCCGCCGCGATGTGGCTCGTCGCCGCGCTCACGTTCGCGTCCGGCGTCGTGGTCGCCGTGCGCATGAGCGAGACCCTTCGTCGACCCGCAGCGCCTGCGTCGTCGCCCATCTGCGTCGAGCCGACGGAGCTTCGCAGCGTCGAAGGTGCCGTCATCATCGACGTCCGCTCGCCCGACGAGTTCGCGGCGGGGCACGTCGCAGGCGCCATCAACATCCCGCTCGACTCGCTCGCTGCGCAGACGGCGGCGCTGCCAAAGGAGGCGGTGCTCGTCACGGTGTGCGGCAAGGGCGGCGGACGTTCGGAGCGCGCGGCGTCGGAGCTGCGCGCCCTCGGCTGGAACTCGGCTCGGTCCCTGTGCGGCGGGACTCAGGCTTGGATGCAACTGACCGCGCAAGGAACATGACCATGGCAAAGACCCTCTTCATTCTGAACGACGCACCCTACGGCACCGAGCGCAGTTACAACGCGGCTCGCCTCGCTGGCTCGCTCTCGAAGCGTGAAGGCGAAGAGGTGAAGATCTTCCTCATCGGCGACGCGGCCGCTTGCGCGAAGGCGCACCAAAAGGTCCCGCAGGGCTACTACAACCTCGAGGTGATGCTGAAGGGGCCTGCGCGTCACGGCGCCGAGATCGGCGTCTGCGGCACGTGCATGGACGCCCGCGGCATCGCGGACACCGAGCTCGCGGATGGCACCAAGCGAAGCACCCTCGAGGAGCTCACCAACTGGACCCAGTGGGCCGACAAGACGCTGGTGTTCTGATGAGCACGCCCAAGACGGTGGTCATCCTCGGCGGCGGGGTCGGCGGTCTCGTCGCGGCGAGAGAGCTGCGGAAGCGACTGCCACGCGAGCATCGCGTCGTGCTCGTGGACCGCGAGCGTGAGCACCTGTTCGCTCCCTCGCTCCTGTGGTTGATGGTCGGACTGCGTGACGCCGCGAGCATCAAGCGCCCGCTCAAGCGCCTAGAGCGCAAGGGCATCGAGGTCCGTCTGGGCGAGATCGAGAAGATCGATCCCGAAGCACGCCAGGTGACCGTGGCCGGTGAGACGCTCGTGGCCGACTACCTCATCGTCACGCTGGGCGCGGAGTTGGCTCCCGAGACCGTGCCTGGACTCCAGGACGTCGGGCACAACTTCTACACGGAGGCCGGCGCGGAACGGCTGCACGCGGCGCTCAAGTCCACGCGAAACGGGCGCATCGTGGTGCTGACGGCGGCACCCGCGTACAAGTGCCCGGCGGCCCCTTACGAGGCCGCCTTGCTCATCGACGCGTACCTTCGCAAGCACAGTCTGCGCGACGCGGTCACGGTCGAAGTCTACGCCGCAGAGCCCGGTCCGATGGGCGTGGCTGGACCGGAGATGTCCGGCGCGGTGAAGCAGCTGCTCGAGGCCAAGGGCATCCCCTACCACCCCGAGCACCAGGTGAAGTCGGTTGACGCGGCGGCGCGCCGCCTCGAGTTCGCGAATGGGGCGCAGGCAGACTTCGACTTGCTCGCATACGTGCCACCCCACCGCGCGCCACGGGTGGTGCGCGAGTCCGCGCTGGCGGGCGAGACGGGCTGGATCTCAGTCGACCGCCACACGCTCGAGACGCGCTTCCCGAACGTCTACGCGATCGGCGACGTCGTCTCGATCCCGCTCAAGCTCGGCAAGCCGCTTCCGAAGGCCGGCGTCTTCGCTCACGGCGAGGCTGAGGTCGTCGCCAAGAACATCGCCGCCACGATCGCTGGCGAAGACGCTGCCGCGCGCTTCAACGGCCACGGCGAGTGCTTCGTGGAGATCGGCGACGGCAAGGCCGGGTTCGGCGGCGGTGACTTCTACGCCGAGCCCAAGCCCATCGTGACGGTGCGGGCACCGAGCTGGCGCTGGCACCTGGGTAAGGTGCTGTTCGAGAAGTCGTGGCTGTACACGAGGCTGTAGAGGTGAACGTGAAGCCCGACCGTCAAGGAGTCCTGCAGCACATCGGACGCACCCCGCTCGTTCCCTTGGATCGGATCGCGCGCGGACTTCCCCTGCGCGTGCTGGTCAAGTGCGAGCACAGGAATCCGGGCGGGTCGATCAAGGACCGCATCGCGCTCGCCATCGTGGAGGATGCAGAGGCCCGCGGAGCGCTTCGCGCTGGCATGACGCTGGTTGAGGCGACTGCCGGCAACACCGGCGTGGGCCTCGCCCTCGTCGCCGCAGCGCGCGGCTACGGCCTCGTTTGCGTGATGCCCGAGAAGATGTCGGTCGACAAGCGCATTGCGCTCGCTTCGCTCGGCGCGAAGGTCGTGATCACGGCGAACGCCCCGCCGGCGAGCCCGGAGAACTTCCGCAGCGTCGCGCGCCGCATGGCCGAGGAGAACGGCTGGTTCCTGACCGACCAGTTCCGCAACCCGGCGAACGTTCGCGTCCACGAGGAGACGACCGGCGCGGAGATCCTCGAGCAGACCAACGGCCGCGTCGGTGCGTTCGTCGCGGGCGCCGGCACGGGCGGCACGTTGACGGGGGTCGGACGTCGGCTGAAGGCCGCCCTTCCCGGCGTTCGCGTGGTGCTCGCCGATCCGATGGGGTCGGCGCTCGCCGACTGGGTCGAGACCGGCAACCTCGGCGCGGACGGCTCGTACGCCGTGGAGGGGATCGGTGGCAGCGATGTGCCCGAGAACCTGCACCGCGACGTCCTCGACAGCGCGGAGCGGGTCAGTGACGAGGAGAGCTTCGCGATGGTGAAGCGGCTCGTGCGCGAAGAGGGACTCCTCGTCGGCGGCTCTGCCGGGACGAATGTCGTCGCGGCACTGCGGCTCGCTGCGCGCGGCGAGCTGAACGGTCCGGTCGTGACGGTGTTGCCGGACTCGTGGGATCGCTACCGGGCGAAACCCTGGATGCAGGAGTGGGCCTCGTGACCGAGCCCGTCGTCGCTGCCCAGACCTACGCTCAGTGGCGAGCGACAACCCTCGGCAAGATCACCGAGCGCGTGGAGACGAGCGTCGTCTTCGACCTCGCGGGGCGGCTCAGGGGCAAGCGCGTGCTCGACGTCGGCACCGGAGACGGCACCTACGCCATCGAGGCCGCTGAGCGCGGTGCCATCGTCACGGCGCTGGACCTCGAGCAGGGGATGCTCGACGCTGCCCGGGCGCGCGCCGCTTCCCGCGGAGTCGAAGTGATCCTCCAACAGGGGCGTGCCGAGCAGTTGCCGTTCGAGGATGCCTCCTTCGACGTCGTGATAGCGGTGACAGTGCTCTGCTTCGTGCCGGATGCGCAGCGCGCCGTCGGCGAGATGGCGCGCGTGCTGGTGCCGGGCGGTCGTGTCGTGCTCGGCGAGCTGGGCCGCTTCAGCGTGTGGGCTGCGGAGCGCCGCGTGCGAGGTTGGCTCGGGGCAAGCACGTGGCGGCGCGCACAGTTCTGGTCCCGCCGCGAGCTCGTAGCGCTTGCGCAGAGCGCCGGGCTTCACGCCGCGAGCGTGCACGGATCCGTCTTCTTTCCGCCGAGCGGCGTTGCCGCCCGGCTCATGGCTCCCGTCGAGCCGCTCCTCACCCGTCTCCATGCCCCGGGCGCGGCCTTTCTCGCGCTCGCAGCGGACAAGCGCGAGTTCCTGTCATGAGCCCTAGCGATCCCATCTACCTCGACCACAACGCGACGACGCCGCTCCTGCCCGAGGTCGTCGACGCGATGCTGCCGTACCTGCGCGAGCACTTCGGCAACCCCTCGAGCGGGCACGTGTACGGCTCGCGCGCCCGCGCAGGGGTCGCCCACGCACGCGAGCAGGTCGCGGCGCTCCTCGGCTGTGACGCCGACGAGATCGTGTTCACATCGGGCGGCACCGAGGCTAACAACCTCGCCATCCGCGGCGTGACCGAGGCGCTCGAGCGGAAGAGTCACGTCGTCACCACCGTCATCGAGCACCCAGCGACCGCGCGCCCGTGCGCGTGGCTCGAGAAGCACGAGCGCAGCGTGACGCGCATCGGCGTCGACGCCGACGGTCGCACACGCGTTGACGCTGCGCGTGAAGCCATCGACGGGGACACCGCGCTCGTCACGGCAATGCACTCGAACAACGAGACCGGCGTGCTGCAGCCCGTCGAAGAACTCGCGCGGCTCGCGCACGCCGCGGGAGCGCTCATTCACACCGACGCCGCGCAGTCGCTCGGCAAGGTGCCGGTCCGCGTTCGAGAGCTCGACGTGGACCTGCTCTCGGTCGCCGGCCACAAGCTCTACGCACCCAAGGGCGTGGGCGCGCTCTTCGTGAAGCGTGGCACGCCGCTCGTGCCCTTCGCGCTCGGTGCGAGCCACGAGCGTGGCTTGCGACCGGGCACCGAGAATGTCGCATCGATCGTCGGACTTGGCGCGGCGTGTGAAGCGGTCGGGCGGGACCTCGACTCGGCGGCGGCTCGCCTGCAGGGGCTGCGGGACCTCTTGTGGGAACGGCTGGCGAGCGACGTTCCGGGCCTCGCCCTCAACGGGCACCGCGAGCTGCGCCTGCCGAACACGCTCAACGTGCGCTTTCCGCGCGCCTCCGGCAGCGCCGTCCTCGAGGGCGCACCGGAGGTGGCCGCGTCGACGGGCTCTGCCTGTCACGAGGGCCACGAGAGCGCGTCCGCCGTCATCCTGGCGATGGGCGTCGCGCACGAAGAGGCACTCGGGTCGGTGCGCCTCACGCTCGGTCGTGGCACGACCGAGGACGACGTCGTGCGCGCCGCCGAGGCGCTCGTGGTCGCGTGGAGGCGGCTCGTCCGCGAGTAACCGCGCTTTCGGAGTAAAGTGGCTATTCGACGGCGCGCGTGAACGTCCCCTCGACGTAGCCGATCGGGATGAGCCCCGGCAGCTTCTCGGTCCGGCTCACGCGGACGCCCGCCGCTTCAACTGCCTGCCGAAGGGACTTCGTCGTGAAGCGCCGTTGCCCCGGGAAGCCGGTCATGGCGAGTACCCGCGAGACCATCCACGAGAGGGCGGTCTCGTCGTGGCAGTAGGTCGGCATGACGACCTTCCCTCCCGGCTTCACAACGCGTCGAAGGGCGGCCAGCGCGCGAGAAAGATCGGGCACGAGGTGGATGACGTTCGCAGCCACGACCGCGTCGAAGGTGCCGTCGTCGAACTGGAGTGCATAGAGGTCGGCCTGCGCGCACAGCACGTTTGTCAGGCCGGCACCTCGTACGCGTCGCTCGAGCGCAGCCACCATGGCAGCCGAGTAGTCGGTGGCGACTACCTCTCTTGCGCCAGCGGCGAGCGCGGGAGTCACCAGGCCGGTACCGGCCGCCACCTCGAGCACTCGCCCCAAACCGCGAGTCGCCTCGCCGGCCAGCTCGACCATCCGCGGGATAGGCCTCCCGAGGAGCGACATCGAACGGTCGTAGTTCTTTGCGTGCTTGTCCCAGTATTGCTTGTCTTTCTCGGCTGTATCCACTGTTGCTCTCCACGCGCTCGGGTTCATCGACGCTTCAGATCCTTGCAGTCGCTAAAGCGCCGGGGCCCTGTGCTGCAGGGGGGAGCAAGGAGTGGAGCGGATGAGCGCGGCCGGCTCGCACACCGTTGGCGATGACCACTACCTCGGCGAGTTCATGGACGAACACGACAGCCGCCAAGCCGAGGACACCAAGCAGAGCCAACGGCACCAGCACGACGATGATCGTCAGAGACAGCCCGATGTTCTGCAGCATGATCTCCCGAACCTGCCGTGCGTGATGAAGCACCTGGGAGAGGTGCCGCAGATCGTCACCCATCAGCGCCACGTCCGCCGTCTCGATCGCGACATCCGTTCCCATGGCACCCATCGCGATGCCGACGTCCGCGCCAGCAAGCGCGGGAGCGTCGTTGACCCCGTCGCCGACCATCGCGGTCGAGCGCTCGCGACCCAGCTGCTGAACGAGCCGGACCTTGTCCTCGGGGCGCAGCTCGGCGTGGACGGCGTCGATTCCAGCTTCCGTCGCCAGCGCCGTGGCGGTGGCACGGTTGTCGCCGGTCAGCATCGCGACGTGGTAGCCGCGGCTGCGCAGCCAGGAAACGACTTCTCCGGCCTCTGGCCTCAGCTCGTCACGAACGGCGATCGCGCCGATGAGAACCCCGTCGTCTTCGACGAGGACGACGCTTGCGCCGGCTCGCTGCATCTTCTTGAGCTCGTCGTCCAACGGACCCGGTTCGAGCCAGCCAGGGCGGCCAAGGCGGATGAGACGCCCGTCCAGCCGACCGGTGAGCCCGGCACCGGGTACAGCCTCGACGTCGACCGCCGCCTTCGGTCCCAGCGCTCTCGCCTCGGCAAGGATTGCTCGCGCGAGCGGGTGCTCACTGCGCGCTTCGAGCGCCGCAGCAACCGCCAGTACATGCTCGCGAGGCGTACCGTTCGTCGTGGCGACCTCGAGGACGACCGGCCGATTGCGAGTGAGGGTGCCGGTCTTGTCGAGGCAAATCCCGCGCACGCGACCGAGCGCTTCCAGCGCAGCGCCTCCCTTGATCAGCACACCGAACCGGCTTGCCGCGCCGACCGCCGCCACGACGGTCACCGGAACAGCGATGGCCAGCGCGCACGGAGAAGCCGCGACCAACACCACCAGGGCCCGGTGAATCCAGACGGACGGCTCGCCAAGCACGCTGCCCACGGTAGCGATGGCGGTGGACGCGATCATGATGCCGGGAACCAGTGGCCTTGCGATTCGGTCGGCAAGTCTCTGGCTGGCGCCTTTGCGGGATTGTTCGGCCTCGACGATGCGCACGATCCGCGCGAGGGAGTTGTCCTCGGCGGGTGTCGTGACCTCGACTTCGAGCGCACCAACGCCGTTGATGGAGCCTGCGAACACCTTGTCGTCGGTCCCGGCTTCTATCGGCACCGACTCGCCGGTGATCGCCGATACATCCAGCGCGCTGCGGCCGCTGCGAATGATGCCATCGGTCGCCACACGCTCACCCGGCTTGACGATCATCCGGTCGCCCACCCGCAGCTCCGCGGGGGAAACGATCCTCTCGGCTCCGTCGCGTAGGACAACGGCTTGCGCCGGAACCAGGGAGAGGAGTGCGCGGAGGCCTCGACGGGCGCGCGCCAGCGAGTACTCCTCCAGCCCCTCGCTGATGGAGAACAAGAACGCCAGCATCGCGGCTTCGCCGAGCTCTCCAAGGAGAACCGCGCCGACCGCTGCGATAGTCATCAGGGTGCCGACGCCGATCCTGCCCTTGACCAGGCGCTTCAGCGTCGACGGCACGAAGGTCCACGCACCAACGACCAGAGCCAAGACCTGAAGCACAAGCGCCACTGAGCGTGGGGCATCAGCCCAGCTCGAGACGAATGCACCCGCGAGCAGCGCACCGGCGACCGCAGCCGCCCGCAGCTCCGAGACGTGCCACAAGCGCTCTGTCTCGGGCGGATGCCCACCGCCGGGCTCCTCGTGACCGCAACAGGCGTCGCTCCCGGTTCCCCCGCCGAGCTCCCGCTGTCAGTTCCGTAGTTGGGGCACAGTGCGACCGCGCTCCCCGTCGCCGCGAGGAGTACCTCCGCAGCCGCAAGCACCTCCAGCAGCTCAGGTCGGGCGAGCGAATAGAACACCTGGCGGCCTTCTGGACGGCCGGAGACCAGTTGGCAGTCCCGCAAGCAGGCGACGTGCGCCGACACGGTCGACTGCGCGAGGCCGAGCTCGTCCACGAGGTCGGCGACGCGAGCCTCCCCCTGGGCGAGCCGGCGCACGATCGCGAGCCGCGCGACATCAGAGAGGCTTCGGAACAGCGCCGCCGCGGTGTCGAGCGCGGTGGCAGGGCGGCTTGACGCACACGGCCCACGGGTGCTATCAATCGTCATTCGCCGATAATAGCTGCCGAAGTCGATGCTTTCAACCCACGCCGGAGCTGCTACCCGCGGCGCGCCGGCTCATGTCCTTGTAGGATGACGACCCGCTGATGTTCCACGCGCGCGAAATCGCCAGCGCCTTGCGCATGGTGGCCTTGTGGCTGCTGGTGGTGTCCGTGTTGCTTGGGCCGGCCGGGCTCGGTGGCTCGGTCGCATTCGCGTCCCCTTCGCGAACCTGTGGCGTTTCGTGCCCCTGCGACGACGAAGTCCGCGATCGGCACGCCGATGATCATGAGGAGCACGCCGACGCCGACCCCTGCGATGACGACTCAGGCGCAGACTCCGAGCACCAAGGCAGTGATCCTTGCCAAGACGACTGCCCCGACGACTGCCCCAACTGCGGTTGCTGTCTGGGCGTCGCGATGGCCGTTCTTCCTCTCTCGGTAACATCGAGCGCGGTCACCTCTGCGTCCGCGCGCATGTTCGCACCCGTCGACGCGCCGGCGTCGGGCGCGTGTACCGGTGTCTTTCGACCTCCGCGCTCCCTGATCTGAACCACACGAACGCACTGGTTTAGGTCGGCGAGCTCGCGCCCTGCGCATGGGGGCGCGGCCTCGCCCTGCAAGGGAGAATTGCGATGTTCCGAAGAAGGCTGATCGGCCTTCTGCTCGGCGTTTCGCTGTGGACGCAGTCCGCGCGCGCGCAGGAGCAGGCCCCGCCGATCGTTGAGATCACCTACGAGAGAGCGCTGGTGCTCGCCCGTGAACAATCCCCGGCGCTGGTGGCGGCCCGGGCGCGCGCTCGTGAGGCGGCGAGTCAAATCGATGCGGCGTCGGTCTGGCGCTTCAATCCACAGGTTTCTGGAGCAGCGGGTCCCCGCTTTCGCTCCGACGGCCCAAGCGATGGGACAGCCGTCGACTGGTCCGTCTCAGCGCAGCAGTGGCTCGAAATCGGAGGGCAGCGCGGCGAGCGAATCGCGGCTGCACGTGCGGGCACGGATGCCGGCGTCGCGAGAAGCGAGGACGCTCAGCGCCTGCTGCTTCGTGACGTCAGTCTTACCTTCATCTCGGCGCTGTACTGGGAGAGGCGCATTGCGCTGGCCGAAGAGAACCTGCGCATCGCCGTGGCCGTTGCCCGCGTTGCTTCGCGACGGCATGAGGTGGGCGAGGTAGGCGGGCTGGAGCAGTCCGTCTCGGAGCTCGCCGTGGCGCGTGCTCGGACCGATGTCGATCGCGCACGGGCCTCGCTCACGCAAGCAGAAGGGCGACTGAAGGCGCTGCTGGGCCTCGAAGCTCCCACCGAACTCACGTGCATGGGCGACCTTCGTCAGCTCGGCATCCACGACATGGTGGGGGGCGACGTGAGCGACCGGCCCGACATGAGGGCACTTCGATCCGACATTCGTCAAGCCGAGGCGGAAGCGGACCTGGGGCGAGCTGGTCGAGTTCCCGATCTCGCTCTGGGCGCCGGCTACTCCCGTGAGGAGTTCGACGACATCGTTCAGGGAACCCTCACTATCGCGCTGCCGGTGTTCGACCACGGCCAGGGCACCACCGCAGTCGCGGAAGCGCGGCGAGAGCGGCTCCGAGTCGAGCTCGATGCGACACGAAGCACAGCCGGCGTCGAGGCCAGTACGTCGCAGCTGACGACTGAGCGGTTGAGCGCGGCCGCGCGCCGCTTCGAGCAAGAGGGACTCGCGACGCTCGAACGCTCCGAGCGACTCGCGACCGCGACCTACGAGGCCGGCGCAATCCCGCTCGGTGAGCTGCTCGCGGTTCGCCGCGAGCTCGTACAAGCGAAGCTGGACTACGCCGACCTCCTTCTCGGGGCAGCGAATGCTCGAGCCGAGCTGGCGGCGAGCACCGGAGCTCTCCGATGACCCGTTCAACAACACGCAGGCTGTCGGCAGACGGTCGTGAAAGGAAGAACACCATGCGCCACACATCTATCTCCACTCTCGCCCTCGCAGGCTTCATTGCGCTCGTCGTCGCTGCCTGCGAGAAGAAGGGGGACTCGACGCCACGGGCAGAGCAACCTTCGGCTACCGCCGCGCCCGCGGCGGTAACCACCGAGGCTCCCACTCACGCACGCCGCGGCGTACAACCCGGATCGCACGAAGATTGGTGTGGCGAGCACCAGGTTCCAGAGTCGCTCTGCACCCGCTGCAATCCGTCGCTCACCGCCGCCTTCAAGGCGACGGGTGACTGGTGCGAAGAGCACGGTCTCCCCGAGTCGCAGTGTCGGATCTGCAACCCGGGTCTGCAGATTGAACGTCCACCTCGTGCCGGAGACAGGCGATGAGCGCCTGGCGGACGATCATCGCTTGTCTGCTCGTGGCGCTGGCTCTGCCGGCATGCAAGGACCGAAGCGAGAGCCGCGAAGCTCCCGCACGGGCTGCGAGCTCTTCTGTGGCGCAGACGGCCGGTCGTTGTGAGCACGGCCTTCCGCAAGCGCTTTG
>CAADGB010000419.1 GCA_900696455.1 uncultured delta proteobacterium | reverse complement strand
TGCGCCCGCACCGTCCTCGGGCTCGGGCTCGGGCTCGGGCTCGGGCTCGGGCTCGGGCTCGGCGCCCGCACCGGCGCCCGCGGCCCCGACCCCGGCGGCCCCGGCGCCCGCGGCCCCGGGGCGGCCCCGGGTCACGATGCGCTTCACGATGCACATGTTCGATCGCTACAACTGGGATCAGGGCAAGTCGGTCACGATCGCCGGCATCACCGTCCGCGACGAGCAGCTCGGTCGACTGCACCGGGTCGGCCTGGCCCGGGAGTTCGACGTCGAGGGGAGCTCGACGCCGCACGAGTCGAGCTGGACCTTCACCGGCGCCGGCGCCGGCGCGGCGCCCGAGGGTCAGGCGCCCACCGGCCGCGACCTCGCCGGCGGGCGCGCCGATCCCACGCGCGAGCGCGGCCTGACCCCGGGGCGGCCCAGCGACGGCGCCCCGCGAGGGCGCTAGATGACCGCCGCTCCGGTCTCCGCCGCCGACCGCGCGCTGGTCGCGGACTGGGCGCACCTGACGCTGCCGCCGGGCGCGCGCGATCTCGTCTACCACCACGAGCGCGGCGCCGATCCAGCGATCTGGCTGCGCGTCGTCTTCCCCGCCCGCGAGCGCGACGACTTCGTGCGCGGCGCCGGGCTCATCGCTCCGCTGCAGGCCCGCGTTCGCTACGTGACCACCGCGCAGCGCCCCGACCAGCCGTGGTGGCGGCCCGACGACGTCGCGCCGTTCGAGTCGGGGCACGTGCTCCAGGAGCGGACGCGGCCGCGCCACGGCAAGAACGTCCTGCTCGGCCCCGCCGGCGGCGCCGGCGACGACCTCGTCGCCTACGTCTTCGTCACCGGCCTGTGACGCGGACGAGCCCGCGCGCCCGATGGCCGGTGGTCGCCGCGGCGCCGCCCGTCAGTGCGGCAGCGCGCGCCACGGCCGGGCGGTCACGCCCTTGCGGAAGGCCTCGATGAACGCGGTCACCTGCCACACCGACTCGGTGGCGGCGAGCTGGTCGAGGTAGAGCGAGGCGCGAGCGACCGCGTCCAGCTCGAACCCGAAGTAGAGGCCCATGAGCGGGTTGATGAACAGCTCGCTGCCGGCGGTGCGGGCGGTGAACCGGACGTCGCCGAAGTGGCCCTCGACCGCGGCCGCGATCGAGCCGTTGACGATGCTGGGGCGGGGCGCGTGCGCGGCCTGGGCCGCGGCCACGGCGTCGAGGAAGGCCGCGCCCTCGGCGGTGGCGCGCGGCACCGAGAACGCGCCGAGGTAGGCGCCGGCGCGCTCGAGCGCGGCCACGTTCTCGAGGAAGTGGGCGTGGCACACGCCGTGGAAGGTGTCGATGCCGAAGCCGATGCAGGCGACCAGCCGCGTCGGCGCCAGCGCCGGCGGCAGCGCCGCCACCGCGCCCAGGCTGATCATGTCCTCGGCCGGCGTGCCCAGCCCGGCCTCGTCGCCTCGCATCAGGAGGTCGGTGCCGCCGTCGCACAGCACGATGGCGTCGAGGGCGAGCGTCGTCGCCAGCGCCTCGTAGGCGGCGCGCGCCGGGCGCACGCCGACCTTCTCGAGCGACCACACCACCGGCGCCAGGCCGGCCAGGCCGCGCCCGGCCAGCCACCGGGCCAGCGCCCGCTCCGGGAAGTAGCCGTCCTCGCCGGCGGTGTCGGGGGTGACGCGGTAGAGGTGGGGCGCGGCGAGCGCGGCGTCGGTGCCGCCCAGGTAGGTGAACGACAGGTTGGCGAGGTGGACCTCCTTGCCGCGGGCGGCCAGCGCCAGGGCCAGCGGCAGGCCGGCGTAGACGTCGAAGCCGCCGCCGGCGCCGGCCACCAGGACGCGGCGCGCGCCGGCCAGGCGGGCGAGGAGGAGCGGCTCGCCGAGGCCGGGCGCGGTGGTCACGGGGCGAGCATAGCCCGGCGGGCCCCCACGCCACGGCCATCCGGCGCCGACGAGCGGCACCCGGTGCGGGACGTGACGTCGCCGCGCGATCCCTCGGTCCAGGTGGTGCGCGCCGACTACCCGTGATCGCGCCCGGGGGCCGGGCGCGCCGGGCCGCGCCGCTCGCGGCGGGCGAGGTCGCGCAGCTCGCGGTCGAAGTCCTGGAGGTGGCCCCAGGTGATCCACGCCCCGGCGCCGGCGACCGCGCCGCCGACCAGGAGGACGACGAGGCCGATCATCGTCGGCGCGCCGGTGGCCAGGGCGACCCCGCCGGCGAGGGCGCCGGCGGCGCCGAGGCCCAGCGTCACGCGTCGCACCCGCCGGCTCCGCGCCGCGTAGCCCTCCAGCTCCTGGCGGCGGCGGGCGCGGCGCGCGCGCGCGTCGGGCTCGTCGGGGGCGTCGGAGGTCATGGCGCGACGGGATGCTGGCCCGGTCGGCGCCGCCGCGCAACCGAGGCATCCCGTCGCAGGGGCGCCGGCCGGGCGCGGACGCCGCGACCGAGCGCCGCCGGCGCCGCGGCCGGTGCCGCGGCCGGTGCCGCGGCCGGCGTCAGTACTTCACGATGATCGCGGGCTCGCGATAACAGGTGGCGCCGTGGTCGTCGAAGCCGGCGGGACACGAGCCCCAGCACACCGGCCCGACCCCGTTGTAGCCGGCGCGGCAGCGGTCGTAGCAGAGCCCGGTGTCGTACTCCTTGCCGCCGGCGCACGACGTGGGCACGGTGCCGACGCCACGGCCATAGGACTTCTTGGCGCACGACACGCCGATGTCGGGCATGCCGGCCGGGCAGTTCGGCGAGCAGATGCGGCAGCCGGCGGCGTGGAAGCCGGCGCGGCACTTCGGGTACCAGATGAGGCCGTGCTGCTCGCAGCCGCCGGGGTTGGCGGCGCGGCAGCGATCGCGCGCGCGGTCGAGGTTGAAGGCGGGATCGCCGAACTCCCACGGGTAGCCGGCGCCGCGGCCGTAGGGCGCGGGCTTGGCGCAGAAGGCGCCGTCGTCACGATAGCCGCTCGGGCAGCCCTGCCAGCACACCGGCCCGACGCCGCTGTAGCCGGCGTCGCAGCGCGGATAGCACAGCCCGGCGTCGAGCTCGCGCCCGCCGCCGCACACCGTCGGCACGGTGCCGACACCGCGGCCGTACGACGGCTTGGCCTGGATGTTGTCGAGACGGCAGGTGGCGCCGTCGTCGATGAAGCCCGGCGGGCACGACGCCGGCGCGGCGCGCGCCGGCGTGGTCGCGTTGCGGCAGCGCGCGTTGCCGGCCGAGTGCAGCCGGCAGTACGCGACCTCGAACTCGCGGATGCTGTGGATCTTGCCGGGGTTCTCCTCGAGGACCTGGACCATCTTCTGCGCGCGGAGCCTCGGGTTGGTGGAGAGCGCGTTCGCCAGCTCGACCAGGTGCCCCGTGATCATGTCCTCGGTCCAGTCGAGGAACGCGGCGGCCTTGCCGCAGTTCTGGAACGTCCCGCCGGCGCGCTCGGCGGCCCAGTAGCCGGCCCAGCCCTCGTTGAAGGCGTACTGGACGTTGAAGGTCTCGCAGCCGCTGTGGTTGCGAGCGTAGGCCCAGCGGAAGTTGTCCCAGCCCCAGTGGAGCTCGTCGCCGTCGGCGACGTGGCGGATCGTGTGGCCGAACTCGTGGAAGATCGTGCGGCGACGGACGCCGAGATCGCGGTAGTTACCGGCGGCGCCGAAGCTGGTCGTGAGCACGATGTAGTCGTAGTAGGCGTACGGCGTGCCGTCCCACACGCCGCTCCAGCGCTTGAGGCGCAGCTCGCGGTCGGGCGGCTGGCGCCCGACGGTCGTGTGGTAGTCCTCGAGCGCCTCGGCGCCGAGGCGCCAGATCTCGCAGTCGACGCCGGTCACCACGACGTCGCCGACGCTGATGCGATCGCCGGCCAGGGTGCCGGGGCGCGCGACGCTCTGGCCGCGGGCGTCGTGGAACTCGGCCATGACCCGCAGGGGCGAGCGCAGGGTCGCGCTCCCGACCTGCGCGTCGTAGGTGAGCTGGAGGGTGTAGCTGCCGGGGCCGTAGGTGCCCGGCACCCGGAACGTGCCGTCGGGGTTGGCGGTCGTGGTCTGGTCACCGACCTTGATGGCGACCCAGGGCAGCGGCCGGTCGGTGGTCGCGCCGCTGGTGTCGTTGGTGGCCCGGCACTTCAGCGTGCCGTGCAGGCCGTCGACCGGCGGCGGCGGCCCCGGCGGCGGCGGCGGCGGCGGCGCCGGGCGCGGGATCACGGGCACCCGGCCGGGGAAGCGGAACGTCCGGGCGCGGGCGAGCGCCTCGACCATGTCGTCCTTGACCCGTAGCGTGCCGGGGCGGAGGACCTCGACGCCGTCCGCCGGCATCGCCATGTGGTCGGTGACCGGCTTGCCGTCGAGCGTCGTGATCGTCACCGTGATGTCGTGGCCCGGCTTGCCGGGGCCGGCGTGCTTCTTCCAGTCGTCGAGGTCGCGGCCGGCGCGCGCCGTGGGCACGATGCGCAGCGTCGCCTCGACGTAGTCGAGGGCGCGAGCGTCCACCGCCTTCGCCGCCTCGAGCGTGACCTTGAAGCGGACGCCCCCGTCGGCGCTCTCGCGCTCGAAGCTGCGGGTCTGCACGCCGCCGGGGACCGGCAGGCGCGGCGGCGTGACCACCGGCGGCGGTCGCACCGGCCGCACCGTCCGCCCCGGCGGCGGCTGGATGGGTGACGGCAAGCGGGTGGGCTGGGCCGCGGCCACGCCGATGGCGAGGGCGGCGCAGGCGCCGAGCGAGAGGGCGAGACGACGTGGCGACATGGGTCCTCCTCCGCTCGCATCCCCCGCGAGCGCACGACCACGCTACGCCCGCGCCGGGGCCGCGCCGCGCCGGCTACCTGGCAAAGTGCGCATCACCCCCGAGCGGTGAGGCGCGGACGTTCAGGTCCGCGGCGATCGGATCGGGCTCGGATTCGGATCCGGGCTCGGGCTCGGGCTCGGATTCGGATTCGGCCTCGGGCTCGGGCTCGGATTCGGGCTCGGATTCGGATTCGGATTCGGACTCGGCTTCGGATCCGGCTTCGGATCCGGATCCGGATCCGGATCCGGATCCGGCTTCGGATCCGGATTCGAGCCGAGCGTCCGGCGCGTGCGCCATGCCCCGCTCGCCCTGAGCCAGGCGGAGGGAGCGCAGCGACCGACGCCGCCGTCGAAGGGCGCCCCCGCGCCACGCCACCCGCCGCCAGACCGCGCCGCGCCCGCGCGGCTCAGATCACCTGCAGGCCCCAGGGCGGCGAGGCGTTGACCAGGAAGCCGGCGCGGCAGGTGATCGTCACCGGGCGGAAGGTCACGCCGGGCTTGGTGGCGGTCAGCGTGTACACGCCGGGCGGCACCTGCAGGAACAGCACGCCGCCGTCGTCGCTGGTCTCGGTGAGCGTGCGGTCCGGCAGCACCGACGAGTTGAAGTAGATCGGCCCCTCCTCGCCGGTGGGCGGATCGATCGTGACGGTCGCGCCTTCCTCGCCGTGGGCGCCGGGATCGTAGAGCGACTTGCCGGCGCGGGTCACGGTCGTGACCACCTGGCAGCGGTTGGCCTCGTCGGGCTCGACCCCCAGCATGTCGGCCAGGAGGTCGTAGATCGCGTCGTGCACGACCTGGAAGGTGACGCGCTCGATGGGCTCGCTGCCGACCGTGAGCGTGCCGGTCTGGATCGCGTGGTGGTCGGGGAGGGCCAAGGCGAACGTGACCCGATCGCCGGCGGCGAAGCCGTCGAACCGGAAGTGGCCGTCGGCGGCGGTGGTCACCTGCCGCGACGGCTCCTCGACCAGCGTCACCGTGGCGCCGGCGATCCGTCCGTCGACGCCGCCGTTGAAGAGGAAGGCGTCGCCGCTCACCGTGACGCCGTCGTCGCCGCAGGCCGCGGCGAGGGCGAGCGCGGCGGCGAGGGCGGGCGCGAGGAGGACGGTGGAGCTCCGGACCGGCGTCATGCGCGGCTGCTTCTCACACCGCGCCGCCGCTGTCCAGCGACCGCTGGCGGCCGGCCCCCGCGGGCGGGCCGCCACCGCATGCCTCAGTCCTCCGGCACGCGCCGCAGCCAGCCCTCGCGGATGACCGCCGGCGCCTCGGCCAGCGACGCGCCCGCGCCCGGCGGCGTCAGGGCGTGCTCCTCCAGCGCCACGGCCTCGTCGTCCGCCCGCGCCGTGGGCTGGAGCCAGCGCCACGCGCTGCCCGGCAGGTAGGGCGCCGGCAGCCACGGCCGCGCCGGCGGCATCAGGACCGGCCCGATCCGCAGCGAGGGCGCGAGGTCGCGCAGCGCCGGTTGATACATCGTCGCCGGCATGGTGATGCCCTTGGCCGGCAGCACGCCGGTGCGGACGTGGATCGTGAGGCGAGGATCGACCAGGAGCGTGGTCACGACGCGCGCGCCGGCGGCGAGCGCGCGCACCGGCGTGGGGTCGAGGTACGGGTGGGGCGTCACCGCGGGGGACGCGGGCGCCGCGCCGGGGGCGGCGAGCGCGTCGACGTGGACCGGGACGAAGCGCGCGAGGTCGCCGGCGAAGGTGCCGAAGACGCCGTCGTCGGCGCGGACGCTCGCGCCGAAGGCGAGGGGCACGGTGAGGTCGCCGGTCTCGACGAGGGGCGCGGTCGCCCGGGGGTCGAGCACGTCGCTGGCCATGCGCTCCAGCCGGGTCGCCATCCGCACCACCGCGAGCGGTCGCCCCAGCAGCGGGCCGATCTCGTCGCCGCGGGTGGCGCGCGCCGCGGTGGCCTGCAAGTTGTCGAGGACGTCGACCAGGCTCGACACCGCGGTGGCGCTGCCCGTCGCCGTGGCGGGCGCGGCGAGGACGCCGCGGGCGATCGCCAGCAGCACCGCCTCCGGCTCGGCGTCGCCCAGCACGCGCGCCGGATCGGACGGCGGCAGGTCCGGATCGCGGACGGCGCGGGCGTGGTCGGGCTCCCAGCGCGTGGCGCCGCCGCCGTCGCCCGGGACATGGCGGAGCTGACCCACGCGGGCGCCGTGATGGTCGAAGACCTCCAGCGCGTGGTCCACGCGATCGGCGAAGAGGAAGCCGCACACCGGGGGGTGAGCGTCGTCGGCCTCGACCTCCGGGTCGGTGGCGGCGAGCAGGCGGGCGTGGAGCCGGGCCCAGCCGGCGAGCCGGGGGACGAGCTCGCGCTCGACGGGCGGCGTGCCCGCGGTCACGACCGGGTAGGTCTGCCCGAAGGTGTCGATGACCCGGAGGTGGTCGACGCGCACCCGTCCGGCGCGGACCGCGGCGCCGGCCGGCAGGACCTTGTCGACCTCGGGCAGCGCGCAGGCGAGCAAGCGCATCGCGCGCAGCTCGTCGAGGTCGGTCGCGCTGGCGATCATCCGGGGCAGGACCGGGACGAGGGGCCGCCGCACCTGGAAGCGGATGGGCGTCGCCGCCGTCGGCGAGGGGATCGTCTCCAGGGGCGCCGGCCCCGGTGGGCGCTCGAGGTCGACGGCGCCGAGCTGCCAGCCCGGCGGGATGCCGGTGGCGGCGTCCGGATCGGGGACGACCTCGCCGCGCACCTCGGCGTAGAGCGGCAGGTCGGTCGGCCCGTGGCCCTTGACCGCGTACGAGGCCGGCGCCACCCCGACGAGGGCGGCGGCGTCGTCGGCTCTGGCGACCTTGGGATCGCGGAGCCGCTCCCACGCGGCGATCGCGCCCGCCGCCGCGCTGAGGGCGGTGGACGGGCTGGTCCCCGGCGCGCTGGCGACCAGCCGGGCGGCCATCGCGGAGAGGTTGGCGCTGTCGAGCAGCATGACCTCCTCGAGGAGGGCGGCGGTCGCGGACGGCAGGCCGGTGGCGCTCACCGGCGCGGCGAGACCGGCGGGCGCCAGCGGCCCGACGCGGGTCGCGAGCCCGGTCAGGGTGTGGCCCGCCGGTCGGCAGCGCACGCGCCCGGGGCGGCCGTCGCGCCGCTCGGGGTCGAGGTCGGCGTCCTCGCCGTGGCGCGGCGAGCGCTCGAGGCCGTCCACCAGCACGACCGGCGCGTCGGCCGCGTGGAACCTGGCCGCGCTCGCGTCGCCGGCGACGTGGCCGACGAAGCCGGCGTCGTGCGCCCGCCACGTCGCCTGCAGGTAGGCGAGGGAGCTGCCGGCGGCGCGCCCGAGGTGGAGGCGCATGGCGCCCTGCAGCCACGGGTGCTGGAGGCGGTCGGCGAGGAAGCGCTCGGCCGCCTCGTGGAGCGAGCCGTAGAGGTGGGCCTGGGGCACCGGTGGCGGCGGTCGCGATGGCGCCGCCGTCCGCCATCGCACGCCCGTGATCGCGGCGTGGCAGATCATCCGGTCGCGGCTGCGGAGGAGCGCGGCGACCGCGGGCAGCGGGCTGGCGCGGAGGCGATCGAGGAGCTCGGCGAGCGGGCGCATCATCCCGCTCGCGCGCGTGCCGGTCGCGGCCGGCGCCGCCGCGGCCGTCGCCGTCGGCGGCGCGTCGGCCCGCGTCGGTGGGGGCGCGTCGGCCCGCGTCGTCGGGGCCTCGGTCGGCTGGGGCGCGGCCCGGCGGAACGCCTCGATCAGCGGAGCGAGCATGGGGTTGCGCGTGACCGCGCGCGCCTCGATGACCGGTCGCACCGAGGTCGCGGCCGCGCCGTCGATCACCTCCAGCCGGCGCGCCGCCAGCCAGGCCTCCTGCGCGGGGCGGGAGACGTCGAGCGGATCGTCCTCGGGCCGGGCGTACCAGCCGACGACGAGGTAGCTCAGCGTGCCCGGCGAGACGCCGTCCAGGCGATCGTGGAACCCGAAACGGTTACGGGCGAGCGGGTAGTACACGACCTCGGGCGCGAGGGGCTCGGCGGCGCCGTCCCCGATGGGGAGCCGCCCGCGGTCGAGGAGCCCGAGGGCGGTGAGCCGGCGGTCGCCCGCCGCCGGCGCGCTCGGCGCCCAGGCCGCGAGCGGGGTCGCGGTGGCGGCGACCGCGTCGATGACCCAGGCGGCGGTCGGCCGCGGCGCGCCCTCGGTGGCCGGCGGCGCGACCCGGATCACGAGCCAGCGATCGGGGACGGCGGGGAGGACGAGCTCGGGCCGGTCCGGGTCGCGCTCGCCGTGGGACAGGGCGTCGGGCAGCGCCCAGTGCAGGTGGACGCCGGGCTCGAGCGGCAGCGTCGGGGCGGGACGCGGGTCGTCGTCGAGCGCGGCCACGGCCCCGACCTCGCCCGGCGGGATGATGCGCACGTCGAGGTGGGTCGGAACGAGGATCTCGCGCGGCATCACGGCCCCCACGTCGCTGGTCGACGACCGCTGCCCATCACCTGGACGAACGGCGCCTGCTGCAGGCACCGCGCGACCGACGTCGAGTCGGCCGGGCTGCCCTGTCTCGCGCTGATCACGCCGACCAGCGCCCCGAGATCGATCACCGTCGGCGCCGACCCGGCCGGCCCGGTCGCCGGTCGCATCGGGACCTCCAGCACGCCGACGGGCGGGCCACCCGCCGGAGGACGGTAGTCGACCTCCAG
>CAADGB010000418.1 GCA_900696455.1 uncultured delta proteobacterium | reverse complement strand
GACGACGACGGCGGCGGCGGCGCTGGTGACCGCGCCGGCGGGGTTGGAGACGGTGACGGTGTAGCTGCCGGCGTCGGCGACGGCGGCGGTGGTGGCGAAGGTGGCGGCGGTGGCGCCGGGGAGGTCGACGCCGTCCTTGCGCCACTGGTAGGCGAGCTGCTCGCCGGAGGCGGCGACCGCGAGGGCGAGGGGCTGGGTGGCGAAGACGGTGGCGCTCACCGGATCCGCGTCGATCGTCGGCGGCAGCAGCGCGAGCGGGAGCGGGGTCTGGGGCAGGCCGAGCCGCACCGAGCACCCGGGCGGCGGCGTGACGGCGTCGACCTGGAAGGCGGCGGCGGTGCCGGCGCGATCGGGCTCGTCGACCACGTGCAGCCGGTTGCCCATCGTGCTCGCGACGTAGATCCGACCATCCGGGCCGCGCCGCGCGTCGCCGTGGTAGTAGCGGCTGGGGCCCGTCTCCAGCGCCGTGAAGCTCCCGCTGTCGAGGTCGTACTGGAGGAAGCGGCCGAGCCCGCTCGCGCCGTTCGAGTCGTCGAGCACCGAGAAGTAGAAGCGTCGGCCGCCGGGCGAGAAGGCGCCGCCGTACATCTGGTAGACGCGATAGCCAGCGTTGAGGACGCGGCGATCGGAGAGCTGGCCGGTCGCCGGGTCGAACGTCCACGCCACCAGGTCGCCGGCGGAGCTCGGATCGATGCTGCTGTTGCCCGACATCACGACCGTGGTCGTGCTCCCCGGAGCGGAGGGGAGGTGGCACGGGTACGGGTGGGGCAGCGATCGCGACCGCCCGCGCTCGCCATCGATACCCCCATGGGGTATAACGCCGCCATGTCTGCCGACGCCGCCACGCCCCCGCCCGCCCTCCGCCTCGCCATCGACGGCATGCACTGCGGCGCCTGCGTCCGCCGGGTGCGGGCCGCGCTCGAGAAGCTGCCGGGCGTCACGGTGACCGAGGTGGCGATCGGGCGGGCCGAGGTCGTGCCCGGCGCGGTCGCCGCGGCCGACGTCGTGGCGGCGCTGGCGCGCGCCGGCTACCCGGCCCGCGAGGGGGCGTGAGCCGCGACCTGATCCTGCCGGTGGGCGGCATGACCTGCGCCGCCTGTCAGCACCACGTCGAGCAGGCGCTGGCCGACGTGCCCGGCGTGCGGGCGGCGACGGTCAACCTGGTCACGCGCAGCGTCCGGGTCACGCTCGACGATGGGGTCGAGGCCCTGGCCCTGGTCGCGGCGATCGAGGACGCGGGCTACGAGGCGGAGCTGCCGCGGGTCGACGACGACGTGGTCGCCGCCCAGCTCGCCGACGACGCCGCGCGCGCCGCCGAGGTCCGCGACCGGGCGTGGCGGGCGGCGCTGGCGCTGGGCGGGATGATCGCGGTCATGGTCGCGATGCTGGCGGTCGACGTCCACCAGCCGGCGATCGGCGCGGCCCTGGTCGCGGCGACGATCGTCGTCGCCGGGATCGCCGCCCGCCCGCTGCTCGGCCGCGGCGTGCGCTCGCTGGCGCGCGGCGCGCCCGACATGAACGCGCTGGTGGTGGTGGGCGCGGCGGCGGCGCTGGCGCTGTCGATCGGCTGGGTGGCGGCGCCCCACGCCTTCCACGGCAGCGGCGGCGGCCTCTACGTCGAGGGCGTGCTCGGCATCGTCGGCTTCGTCCTGCTCGGCAACGCGCTCGAGGCCCACGCCCGCCGCCGCACCACCTCGGCCCTGACCCGGCTGGCGGCGCTGGCGCCGGCGACCGCCCGCGTCGCCGACGACGAGGCCGCCGGGGGCGAGCGCGAGCTGGCCGCCGGCCTGGTGCGCAAGGGCGACGTGCTGGTGATCCGGCCCGGCGAGCGGGTCGCCGCCGACGCCGTCGTGGTCAGCGGGGAGAGCGAGCTCGACGAGGCGATGATCACCGGCGAGTCGACGCCGGTGCACCGCGGCCCGGGTGAGCGCGTGGTCGGCGGCACCCTCAACGGCGCCGGGCACCTGCGGGCGCGGGTGACGGCGATCGGCGCCGGCTCGACCCTGGCCCGCCTGGTCGGGCTCCTGCGCGACGCCCAGGCCACCCGGGCGCCGATGCAGCGCCTCGCCGACCGCGCCAGCGCGGTGTTCGTGCCGGCGGCGCTGGCGCTGGGGGCGCTGGTCTTCGCCGGCTGGTGGCTGGGCGCCGGCGACGTGATCGTGGCCGCGCAGCGCGGCGCCGCGGTCGTGGTGATCGCGTGCCCGTGCGCCCTCGGCCTGGCGGTGCCGACCGCGGTGGTGGTGGCGTCGGGCCGCGCCGCCCGGCTGGGGGCCGTGGTCAAGGGCAGCGACGTCTTCGAGCGGCTGGCCGCGGCGCGGGTGGTGGTCTTCGACAAGACCGGCACCCTGACCCGCGGCGAGCCCGAGGTCGCCGCGATCGAGGTCAGCGCCGCCGCCGGCGAGGACGAGGTCCTGCGCCTGGCGGCCGCGGTCGAGGCCGGCAGCGAGCACCCGCTGGCGCGGGCCGTGGTCGCCGCCGCCCGCGCCCGCGGCCTGACGCCGCCGGCGGCCACCGCCGTCACCGCGCGGCCCGGCCAGGGGGTGATCGGACAGGTCGGCGCCCGCGAGCTCGCGGTGGGCAACGTGGCGCTGGCCGTCGCCCACGGCGCGGCGCCGGCGGTCGCCGACGCGCTGGCCGCGCGCATCGCCGCCACCGGCGCCACCCCGGCCCTGGTGGTGGCCGACGGCGCGCTCCTGGGCGCGCTGGCGGTCTCCGACGCGCTCCGCTCCGACGCGCCGGCCGCGGTCACCGCCCTGCGCGCCCGCGGCCTCGACGTCGTGCTGCTCACCGGCGACCGGCCCGAGCCGGCGGCCCGGGTCGCGACCGCGGTCGGCATCGACGAGGTCCACGCCGGCGTCGACCCCGCCGGCAAGGTGGCGGTCGTGCGCGGGCTGGCCGGCCGCGGCGTGATCATGGTCGGCGACGGCATCAACGACGCGCCGGCCCTGGCCGCGGCCTCGGTCGGGGTGGCGCAGGCCGGCGGTGCCGACGTCGCCGGCGCCGCGGCCCACGTCGCGCTCCTGCGCCCGGAGCTGGGCGCGGTGGCCGGCCTGATCGGCGTCGCCCGCGGCGCCGTGCGCACGATGCGGCGCAACCTCTACTGGGCCGCCGGCTACAACGTCGTGACCCTGCCGCTGGCCGCCGGCGCCCTGGCGCCCTGGGGCCTGACGGTGTCGCCGGTCCTGGCCAGCGCGCTCATGGCGAGCTCGTCGGTGAGCGTCGTCGTGTCGAGCCTCGTGTCCGGAGAGCGGACATGACCCGTCGCCCGCGCCGCGCGCCGGGCGCCGCCGCCCCGGCCCGCGCCCCG
>CAADGB010000417.1 GCA_900696455.1 uncultured delta proteobacterium | reverse complement strand
CGGCCGTCGGCGCGCGGGTCAGGCGCGCGCGGCCTCCGGCGCGCGGGTCAGGCGCGCGCGGCCGTCGGCGCGCGGGTCAGGCGCGCGCGGCGAGCCAGAGGTGCATGCGCGCGTCCGGATCGGCCACGACGTGCAGCAGGCGCCAGCCGGCGGCGGCCAGCAGCTCGGCCACCGCCGCCCGCGGATGCTTGTAGCAGTGCTCGGTGACGATGGGCTCGCCGGCCGCGAGCTCGATCGTCGCGCCGCCGACGCGGACCCGCTGGGCGCGGACGCTGACCAGGTGCATCTCGACGCGGCAGCGCGCGGGGTCCCACACCGCGCGGTGGGTGAAGGCGTCGAGCTCGAACCCGGCCTGGTGCGTGCGGTTGAGGTGCGCCAGCACGTTCTTGTCGAAGGCGGCGGTGACCCCACGCCGGTCGTCGTAGGCGCGCAGCAGCGACGCGGCGTCGCCGTTGGCGTCGGCGCCGAGCAGCAGCCGCCCGTCCGCGCCGGCGGCGACGGCGAGGCGGGTCAGGAAGGCGCGCGCGGCGTCGGGCTCGAAGTTGCCGATCGTCGAGCCCGGGAAGAAGGCGAGGGTGCGGCGGGGCGGGCGCGCCGGCGCGGGCAGCGCGAGGTCCGCGGTGTAGTCGGCGCACAGCGGCTGGACCACCAGCCCCGGGAACTCGGCGCGCAGCGCCCGGGCGTTGACCTCGAGCTGCTCGCGACTGATGTCGATGGGCACGTACTCGCGGACGTCGGCGAGCGCGCGCAGGAGCATGCGCGTCTTGACGCCGGCGCCGCTGCCGGGCTCGATCACGCGGGCCTCCGGCCCGACCGCGTCGGCGATCGCCGGCAGGTGGCGCTCGAGCAGCGCCAGCTCGTTGCGCGTCGGGTAGTACTCGTCGAGGGTGCAGATCTGCTCGAACAGGGCGGCGCCGCGGGCGTCGTACAGCAGCCGGCAGGGCAGGTGCTTGCGCGGCGCGAGCAGCCCGGCGAGGACGTCGTCGTCGGTCGGGGTGAGGTGAGCGGCGGCGGTGGCGGTCATGCGTCCCTCGCGAGCCGGGCCCCGGACATCTGCCAGCGCGCCCCGGGCGGAAAGAAGTTGCGGTAGGTGGCACGCACGTGGCCGCGCGGGGTCAGGCACGAGCCCCCGCGCAGCACCTGCTGCCCGGACATGAACTTGCCGTTGTGCTCGCCGAGGGCGCCGGCGAGCGGGCGGAAGCCCGGGTAGGGCGCGTAGCTGCTCGCCGTCCACTCCCACACCCCGCCGAACGGCCGCGGGTCGCGCCCGGGGTGGAGGCGGTCGTCGTCGGCGAAGTCGCCGTCGTCGGGCGCGGCGGCGCGGGCGGCGAGCCCCCACTCGACCTCGGTCGGCAGCCGCGCCCCGAGCCAGCGGGCGATCGCGTCGGCCTCGTAGTACGAGAGGTGGGCGGCGGTGGCGTCGGGGTCGACGGCGCGGACGCCGCCCAGGGTGTACTGGCGCTCGCCGTCGAGCCAGTAGAGCGGCGCCGTCCAGCCGCCGGCGGTCACCGCGTGCCAGCCGTCGGCGAGCCACAGCCGCGGCTCGCGGTAGCCGCCGTCGGCGAGGAAGCCCTGGACCTCGCGGTTGCGCAGCGGCGCGGTGGCGAGCGCGAACGACCGGACGATGACGTCGTGCGCCGGCCGCTCGTTGTCGAAGGCGAAGCCGCCGTCGTCGGCGGCGCCGACGCGAACCACCCCGCCGTCGAGCGCGCGCCAGGTGGTGGCCGTCGCCGCGGGCGCGGCCCCGGCGCCGCCGTCACGGCCGTCACGGCCATCACGTCCATCCACGGGCGCCGCGAGGTCGGTCCGGTACGCCGGCCAGAACGGCTGGGTCCCGAGCAGGTACTTGGCGTCGGTGAGGATGAGCTCCTGGTGCTGCTGCTCGTGGTGGAGCCCCAGCTCGAGCCGGGCGCGGGCGGCGCCGTCGAGCCGGTCCTCGGCCAGGGCCGCCAGCACTCGCCGCTCGACCGCCTCGCGGTAGGCGTGGACGCGGTCGAGCCCGGGCCGCGTCACCAGCCCGCGCCGCGACCGCTCCACCCGTGGCCCGACCGCGTCGTAGTAGCTGTTGAACAGGAACTCGAACGCGTCGTCGAAGCGCGGCCCGTCGAGCACGAAGGCCTCGAAGAACCACGTGGTGTGGGCGAGGTGCCACCTGGCCGGACTGGCGTCCGCCATCGGCTGCACCTGGTGATCCTCGACCGACAGCGGCGCGCACAGCGCCGTCGTCCGGGCGCGGACCGCGCGAAACGCCGACGCGAGCTCGCTGGCCTCCCTCACGAGTCGGTTTGAGCACGAACGGTCGGTGCTGGCGACCTGCGGGGCCCGAAAAGCCGCTCCGGAGCGGGGCCCCCGCCGCCGAAGCTGACCGCACGGTGTCAGGTATGGCGGAGGGGGAGAGTCGGGCGCCTCGGCCACGTCGTAGACCCGTGAGGAGCGGGTGCGGCCGATGTGACGAACGCGGCCGTGAGTCCGCGTCCACGCTCTGCGCTCCCGCGGGCTGGACGTGCCCGTACGTGAACCGGCACGCGCCTGAGCGCCGCCGGCGGCGCCGCAGACTCGCGGACTTCCCTGGCGTCGAGCCGGGGCAGCCGAAATCGTCCGGCCGACACGCAACCGCTGACGGGGGCGCTCGATAGGGAGGCGCATGAACGAGCCGGAAGGTAGCCAGCGCGCGGCCGCGCGCCGCCGACCGGCGCACTGCCCCGAGGATCGACATGCCCCGAAACCATGATTCCCCCGGCGACACCGTCGTGACGCTGCTCCTCTGCGTGACCCTGCTCGGGCTCGCGCTCGGCTGGTACCGCTGGTCGTCGCTCGAGCGCCTGACCGCCGACGCGACCACGGACAGGGGCGCGCTCTGGCTCCCCGCCTCCGACGTCGCGCCGGGCGACGTCCTCGACGGCCACGTCGAGCTCCGGGCCGGGCTGAAGGTCGCGATCGCGGGGGTCGTCGTGAACGGGGCCGGCGCCGAGCAGCTCATCGGCGGTCGCCAGCCCGGCTGGGGCGACCGCATCGAGACGAGGTGGCTCGCCCCCGAGGAGGGTCGCGACCAGTTCGACTTCCAGGTGCGCGTGCCGGCCGAGGCGCGCCCGGGCGAGGTGCTCCGGCTCGAGATCTCCGTCGAGTACGTCGCTGCCGAGCACCACGGCTACGACCAGTTCACGGACCGGTGGCATGCCGAACGCTTCCGCCTCGACGTACCGATCCACAGCAAGACGGCGAGCGTCCTCCGCCGCGTCGGCAAGGCCGGGCTCGCGCTGGCCACGTGGGTCGCGGTGGTCGCGTTCCTGGTCGGGTGCTCGCGCTGGTACCGGCGTCGCGGCCGCGCGCCGAGCGCGGCCTGGCTCGTCCTGCTCGCGCCCCACGCGCTCCTCGGCTGGGCCTGGTTCTCGACGCTGCTGGAGCACGCCACGCGCCTGCACGGCGGGTGGATGGTCGCCCTCTACCTGCTGGTGTGGTACCTGGCGCTCGCGGCGGGCCTGTGGCTGGTCGCGCGCCACGCCGTCGCTCGCTACGCCGTCGTCCAGACCCGGCTCCCGACCGTGGCCGGCGACGCCTACCGCGGCGGCGCGCCCGTCCCCTCCGTCGAGCTCGCGGCGATGGTCGAGGCCTGGCGCGCCGCCGGCTTCGTCGTCGAGCCGCAGGGCGACGCGCTCGACGTGGCGCACTTCCAGGGCGGCCGCGCCCGCGTGCGCGTCCCCGCGTCGCAGCGCTTCGGCGCCGGCGCGCCCTTCGAGATCCACACCGCCGACCGCGCCACGGCGCTCGCGCTCATCTCGGCCGCCGCCGCGCTCCTCGGCGAGCTCCGGTGGCAGCTCGCCACCGCGGCCGAGCAGGCCCCGGAGGCGGCGGTCGCGAGCTGAGCCCTCCTTGGTCAGGGCGACCTGCGGCCCCGGGAACGGCCGGGATGTCCGCAGGTTAGAGGAATCGCCGGAGGGGGACGCAACACGCGGGAGGGCCCCTCGATACAGGCGGGCATGGACGAGCCGGCAGGCCCGCGATCATGAGCAGCGAGCGCGGGCAGCGACCGGCCGGGCAGGGCGCGGGGGTGGCCAGCGCCGGCGGGCCGCGCGGCGGCGCGTCGTCGCCGGGGAAGCGGCCGCGCACGCAGGGGCTGCCGGCCGGCGCGCCGGGCGCGGGCGTGGTCGCGGGCGTGGTCGCGGCCGGTGGGACGAACGCGGCGGCGAGCGCGACGAGCGCGGGCGCGACGGGCGCGGGCGGCGGCGCGACGGGGCCGTCGGTGGAGCGGCTGCAGCCGACGCCGGCGAGGGCCGTGTTCCCGCTCACCGAGCTCGGCGCCCGGGCGCAGCAGACGGTGTCGCTGACCAACCGGTCGCCGGACTTCGTCGACATCTTCGACTTCCTGACCACGATCTTGCCCGACGGCGACGGTCGGCCGCGGCCGTCGGGGCCGGAGGCGGACTTCGCCGTGGTCGGCGGCGCCACCGACGGCGTCGGGCTGGCGCCGGGCGCGTCGACGCCGGTGACGGTGGAGTTCGCGCCGCGGGCGAGCCACCCGGCGGACGCGTCGGCGCGCAAGCCGAGCCGGCGCCGGGGGCAGCTCGACGTCGTCGACGACGAGGGCGCGCGCGCGGGCGTGCTCCGGCTCGAGGGGCGGGCGCGGCCGCCGCGCGCGGAGACGGTCGAGGCCGAGGCCGTGACCGGCCTCAAGGGCTCGGCGCGCCGGGCCGGCGAGCGGCGGCCGCCGCCGCGCACGTACGACGCCATGCGCCTGCACCTGATGGCGGCGCGCGAGCTGGTGGAGACCGGCGAGCGCGAGGAGGCCGGCGCGCTGGTCGACGACGTCCTCGCCCACATGAACCAGGAGGCGCCGTACCCGCGCGTGCTCGAGGCGGCGCGCCAGCACGGCCTGGGCACGACCACGGCGATCACGGTGGTCGGGGGCGCGCGCGACGAGCTGAAGGGCGCGAGCTTCCGCCTGCACGCCCGGACGCGGCCGCCGGTGCGGATGGACGACGTGCTCGCGGCGTTCCTGGTGGCGCGCGAGCCGCTGCAGCTCGCGCTCGGCGAGATCGACCACGCGCCGACGCTGCAGGCGCTGCACGACGCCAGCCCGGCGGTGCTCGCCGGCAAGGGGGCCGTCGAGCTGGGCGCGACCGCGGTCCAGCTCTTCACCGACGCGGCGTTCGCGGGCGGCTTCGTCGTCGGCGCGCTCGAGGGCGCGGTCGGCGCGGTCGTCGACCTGGCGCGGGGCGCGGTCGAGGTGCTGGAGCTGGCGTACGAGATCGCGCACGCCCTGGTCACGGGCGGCCTCATCCAGGCCACCATGGACGCGGCCGGCAAGCTGAGCGCGTTCTTCGCCAAGGCGCCGGCGGCGCTGATGGCGCTGGGCAAGGACTTCCAGACCCGGTGGGAGCAGCCGGGCTCGTACGCGCGCGGCAACTTCCGCGGCGAGGTCCTGGGCTACGTCGCGACCCAGATCGCGATCATCATCATCAGCGGCGGCGCCGCCGCCGAGGGCGTGGCCTTCGCCGCGCTCAGCCGCTGGGGCAAGGTCGTCCGGGTCATCCAGGGCCTCGACGCCGCCGGCGACATCCTCGCCTGGGCCGGCGCCGCCGGCCGCGGCCTGAGCCTGCCCCGCAAGCTCGTCGAGCGCGCCCGCGACGCGCGCGGCGGCGCGGGCGCCGGTAGCGGCAAGACGGTGGCCATCGGCGGCGGCGACGGCGCCGGCGGCGCTGGTGCGGGCGGCACGGGGACGCCAGCCGGCTCCGGCGAGCCAGGGCGCGGGCCCGACGGCGCGCGCGCCGACGCCGCGCACGGCGGTGGTGCTCCGGGCGACCGTCCGCGCGGTCCGTACCGCGAGCCGGGCGAGGCCCGGGACTGGAACCAGCCGGTCCGGCGCCTGGAGGACCACGAGCTGCTGGAGAGCGCGGACCTGCGCCCGACCACGAGCGGCAAGGCACTCCGCAAGGACGGTTCGTTCCCGATCGGCCGCCCGCTGAAGACCGCCGACGAGGGCCACCGCGTCCTCGACCTCCTCGCGCGGGGTGACACGACCGCGCTGCACATGCTCGGCATGGACGACGTTCCCCGCAAGCTCGACGTCATGCGTCGCGAGTGGGCGTTGGTCCAGACCCGCGACGGGTTCGTCGTGTACGCCGGCGCGCCGGGCAAGGTGAGCGTTCCGGACCACGTCCGCGTCGTCGGTCACACCCATCCCCGGTTCCGTCCCGACGAGGGCGGTCGCGAGGCCAAGCTCGATCTACCCGACGACCACCCGGGCATCGACGTCGCCGACCTGGTCGGGCAGGAGCGCATGGTACGGGACGCGGGGCTCCTCCCCTCGCCCGAGGACATCGTCAACATCGCCGACGGCACCGACCACGTCTTGCACACCCGGTTCGTGCTGACCCACGACGGCAAGATCGCCAACCCGGCCGACGAGCTGGGCCTCGAGTCGCGCCCGCGCGTGAAGGTTCACCTCAGCGGCACCCGCGTCCGCCGCTACAATCCCGAGCAGAACGTGTACTACTACGTCAGCCAGATCGAGCTCCGTGCTGCCGGCACGTCGCTGTGGAAGGGCGAGATCTTCACCAAGGCAGGGAACCGGACCTCCGACCTGGCAGCGCCCGGCCACCCCCCTTCGTTGCAGACGTTCGTGGAGAAGACCACGACGCTCCGTGAGCCGTCCGAGCTCAAGGCTCCGCCGGGGCGTGGATGGGTCGAGCCATGACCTTCCCCGTCGGTTACCTGTGCGTCGACGGTCAGTTCTTGATCGGCGAACCCGTGCGCGGCGGCGTGCATCGCGGGACTCGCGTCTCCGACGGCGCCTCCGTCGTGGTCACTCACGCTACCGAGATCAAGCGCGCTGACGACGCGCGTCGTTCCGTCGACTTCCAGCTCGAGGGCGTGGCGCGTTTCCTCGGATTCGGAACCATCGACATCCGGAGCTGGCGGCCGGGCCCTGGACAAACGGACGAGGACGCCGACTACTGGGAAGAAGGCGACTCCACCCCACCGGGCGACTACGTCTGCATCGAGGCGGCCCCTGGCGGCCAACCGCTCGACCTGGCGGGTGAGCCGGCGCGCCTGGGCGACATCATCGGGATCGGCCTGACCCTCGCACGGATCGCGAGCGAGGCACCTCGCGCGGGTCGCCACCTCTGCGCGATCCGGCCGGAGACGGTCTGGGTACATCCGACTGGCGCCGGAGGCTGGAGCTTCCAGGGGCTGACTCCGCGGAGCTGGATTCTCCTCAACTGGGGATACCTATCGGAAGGGATGGGGTTCGACCTCGACAACTCGTGGATCGCTCCGGATGCCTGGGACGAGCGCTACGGCCACACCCTGCCGCCCGACACCGACGCCTTCTCGGTGGCGGCCGTCCTCTGGTACGCCGCCTGCCGGCGCCATCCGTATGCGCCGACGACGCGCGAGGAGCTCCCGGAGCCCGGCG
>CAADGB010000416.1 GCA_900696455.1 uncultured delta proteobacterium | reverse complement strand
TGGCTGGCGCTCCTCCGCGGGCCGACCGGCGCCGCGCTGCTCGCGGCCACCCGCGCCGAGCTCGCCGCGCCGCGACCGGCGCGCTGGCGCGACATCCACCCGAGCTGGATCGACGCCGCGCTCGCGCCCGAGCCGCCGGCGGTGCGGGCGGCCGCCACCGGCCCGCTCGACACGCCGCTGGCGCGCTACTGCGCCCGCGCCTTCCTCGGCGGCCTGGTGCCGATGCCGCCGCCGTCGCCGCCGAGCGCCGGCGCGCCCGGGCTGCTCGCCCTCGACGCCGCGCACCTGGTCGCGGCCCTGGCGGTGCTCGGCCGCCGCCAGCTCGTCCACGCCCTCGGCGACGGCGGGGGGCGCGCGCTGGGGGGGCTCGTCGCCTCGGTGCCGTGGGGCGCGGAGCTGCTCGCCGAGCGCGCGGCGGTGGCCGCGCTGGCCGGCGCCGACGCCCACCTCGGCAGCCGCAAGAGCGCGCTCGCCCGCACCGCTGGTCTGCGCTGGACCGAGCCCCTGGCCCCGACCCGCGCCGGGCTGCGCGCGATCGCGCCGGCGGTGGCGCGCCACCCCGATCTCGACGCCCAGCTCGCGCAGCGCCTGACCCGACCGGTCGGCGTGGTGGCCCGGGTCGAGCTGGCCGCGTTCGTCGAGCCCGGCGACGGCGCCAGCGCCCACGAGATCGCGGCCGCGATCGGCCGTGCTACCGTCGCGCCGTGAGCGCCCGGATCATCGACGGTCGGGTCTACGACGCCGAGGCGGAGGCGCGGGCCCTGCGAGCGGCGGCCGCCGAGGAGGTGGCGGCGGCCCGGGCCGAGGCCGCCGCGGCGCGCGCCACCGCCGAGCGCGAGGCGGCGCGGGCCGAGGCAGCGCGGGCCGAGGCGGCGCGGATCCGGGCCGAGGCCGGGCTCGGCCCCGGCGACGGCGTGGTGACCGCCGTGGTCGGCCTCCTGTGCCGCGGCCGCTGCGCCGGCGTCACCGTCGGCGAGATCGTGCGCGTCGCCCGCGGCGGCGCCGCGGTCGACGATCTGCTGGCCGAGGTCGTGGGCTTCCGCGACGGCGAGGTCGTGCTGCTGCCGCTCGGCGAGCTGGCGGGCATCGCCCCCGGCGCCGCGATCACCGCCACCGGCGCGCCCCTCGCCTTCCCGTGCGGCCCCGAGGTGCTGGGCCGGGTCCTCGACGGGCTGGGCCGCCCCCTCGACGGCGAGCCGGTCGCCGCGCCGCCGTGGCCGGTCGAGCGGGCGGCGCCGTCGCCGGCCAGCCGGCCGCCCATCGTGCGCCCGCTGGTCACGGGCCTGCGCGTGATCGACGGCCTGCTCACCCTCGGCGAGGGCCAGCGGGTCGGCGTGTTCGCGGCCGCCGGCGTCGGCAAGTCCACGCTCCTGTCGCAGCTCGCCCGCACCGCCGCCGCCGACGTGATCGTGCTCGGCCTGGTCGGCGAGCGCGGCCGCGAGCTCGGCGACTGGCTGGCGGCGCTGGGGCCGGCGCGCGCGCGGACGGTGGTGGTGTGCGCCACCAGCGACGCGCCCAGCCTGGTACGGGTGCGCGCGGCGTCGACCGCCACCGCGGTCGCCGAGCACTTCCGCGATCGCGGCGCGCGGGTGCTGCTCGTCGTCGACTCGCTGACCCGGGTGGCCCGCGCCCAGCGCGAGGTCGGGCTGTCGGCGGGCGAGCCGCCGGCCCGCCACGGCTACCCGCCGAGCGTGTTCGCGCTCCTGCCCCGGCTGGTCGAGCGCACCGGCACCGCGGCCACCGGCTCGATCACCGCGATCTACGCGGTGCTGGTCGCCGGCGACGACCTCGACGAGCCCATCGCCGACGAGGTCCGCGGCATCGTCGACGGCCACGTCGTGCTCGACCGCCGCCTGGCCCAGCGCGGTCACTTCCCGCCGGTCGACGTGCTGGCCAGCGTGTCCCGGCTGTTCGAGCGCCTGGCGCCCGCGCCCCAGCGCGAGGCCGCGGCCCGGCTCCGCGGCTGGCTGGCGCGCTACGAGGAGCAGCGCGATCTCATCCACCTCGGCGCCTACAAGGCCGGCACCGACCGGCGGCTCGACGAGGCGATCGCGCGCCAGCCCGCCATCGAGGCCTTCTTGCGCCAGCGCGCCGACGAGGTCAGCGCCGAGGACGACACCCGCGGCGCCCTCGCCGCGCTGGCCCGCTGAGGCCGGCCGTCCCACCCCAAGAGGCGACAGGGTAAGATGGAGTAAGACCTCGGGATCGTGGGGGATCTCCCGTGGCGAAACTCCCCACCTCGGGACGCGATCGAGACGTGGGCGTCTCAGGGTTCGCCGCCGGCTCCGACGAAACTCCTGGTACCATCGGGGTCTGCGCGCTTCGGTCCCCCACGTGGCAGCGGCATGGCCCTTGCGTAACGCCTGCGAGCCGTGGCCCTCATGAGTCGACGTCGGGCATCCAGTCAGCCGCCTCCGCGGCGCGTCTCGGCTCCGCCGTCGTTCCTCGGCCGGGAGCGCGAGCTGGTGGCGCTGCGCGAGCACCTCGCCGCCGCGCCCCTGGTCGTGCTCTTCGGTCCGGTGGGCGCCGGCAAGACCTCGCTGGTCAGCGAGCTGGCGCGGGCGCTCGAGGTCACGTCCACGATCGTGCCGTGCTTCCCGGGCGAGCGCGGCGGCTCGGTGCGGAGCCGCGCCGAGCGCCGCCTGCGCTGTCCGCCCGGCGGCCTGGCCGAGGCCCTGGCCCAGGAGTCCCAGCTCCTCGTCATCGACGACCTCCATCACCTCACGCCCGACGAGGCGGCGCGGCTGGTGGCGGCGCTGGCGCCCGAGGCCGGCGCGCTCGGCCGCGTCATCGCGATCGCGCGCGAGCCGCTGCTGCTCCCCGCCGATCTCGATCGCAACGAGCTCGAGCTGGGCGGGCTCGACGACGAGGCGGCGCGGGCACTGTGGGCGGCGATGGCGACGAGCCACGGCCCGGCGCCGGACCTGGGCTCCGCGCTCCTGCGCACCCGCGGCCTGCCGCTGCTCCTGCGCCGCGAGTTCGCGCGGGCGCGCTTCGGCGACGACGCCTGGTCGATCCCGGCGCTGCCCGCGCCCGCCCGCCGCGCCCTCGAGGTGTTGACGATCCTGCGGCTGCCGGTCCTGCCGGCCGCGGTGGCGGCGCTGGCGCCCGAGCTCGAGCTCGAGCCGGCGCTGGCCACCCTGGTCGCACGCCAGCTCGTCGACGGCGACGACGGCGATCGGCTGCGGGTCCACGATCTGGTGCAGGAGCTGGTGATCGCCGAGCTGTCGCTCGAGCGCCGCTTCCCGCTCGAGCGCGCGGCGGCCGCCCTGATGGCGCCGGGCGCCCGCGACGACGGCGCCCTGGCGGCGCTCGACATCGTCGACCGCCTGCGCGAGGCGGTGCTGCACCACCTGGCGGCCGGGCAGATCGATCAGGCGGTGCGCCTCCTCATCGAGCGCGCCGACGTCCTCGCCCGGCGGGGCGCCGGCGGCGAGGTCGAGACCCTCATCGCCGCCATCGGCCCCGACGCCGCGCCCGAGCTGGGCGTGATGCAGGTCGAGCTGGCGGCCCGCGCCGGCCGGGTGGCCGAGGCCTCCGAGCGCCTGGCCGCCGGCGTCACCGGGGTGTCGCCGCTGCTCGCCGCCGAGCTGGCGCTGGCGTCCGGCGACGTCGACGACGCGCTCCGCCACCTCGCGCGCATCGCCCAGCTCGCGGCGACCGGCAGCCCGGCGGTGGCGCTCCTGCAGGCGCGGGGAGCGGCGCTCCACGCCGAGATCGAGCTCCTGCGCGGCCGCCCCGGCGACGCCCGCCTGCGCGTCGAGGCGGCGCTCGCCGGGCCGACGCCGGCCGAGGGCCGCGCCCGGCTGCTGGTCGCGCAGGCGGCCATCGACGAGCACGAGGGCCACCCCACCGCCGTGCGGGCGGCGCTGACCCGCGCGCTCGGCGCGCTGGCCTCGAGCGACGCCGGCAGCGAGGAGCTGTCGGCGGTGATCGAGGCGCGCCGCGCCTGCGGGCTGGCGCGCGAGGGGCGGCTGGGCGAGGCCCGGACCGCCCTCGACGACGCCCTGGCCCGCACCCGCGGGCTCGACGCGGTGCCGGTGGTCGAGCAGGTCGACGACAGCCGCGCCGCCCTCGATCTGGTGCGCGGCGAGTGCGAGACCGCGGTGCGGCGGCTCGGCGCCACGGTGGCCGCGCGCCGCGGCCGCGGCGACGAGCTCGGCGCGCTGGTCGCCGAGATCGCGCTGGCCGAGGTCGAGATCCGGCGCGGCGATCTGGCGCGCGCCGCCGAGCTGGCGACCGCCGGTCGCGCCCAGGCCAACCGCCTCGGCTTCGCCGCGCTCGCCGATCGTGCGGCGGTGGTGCTGGCCGCGGTCGATCTCGGCGAGATGCGCATCGACCGCGCCCGCGACGCCCTCGATCGCCTGGCCGTGTCGCCGGCCTTGCCGGCGCTCGCCGCCTGCCGCGCCGTCCAGCTCGCCGCCGAGGTGCGCGCCGTCGGCGGCCAGCGCGCCGGCGCCGTCGACGCCGCCCGCACCGCCGGCTCCGACGAGCTGCAGGGCGAGCTCGAGCGCGACCTGGCCGAGGCCCGGGTCGCCACCGCCGCCGGCGACATCGGTCGCGCCCTGGCCGCCGCCCGCCGCGTCGCCGCCGCCGCCGAGCGCTCGGGCCGCGCCGCGGATCTCGCCGAGGCCCTGGTGATCGGCTGCCGGCTCGAGCTGGCCAAGGGCGATCGCGCCGGCGCCCGGGCCCAGGCCAGCCGCGCCGCCCGCGAGGCCGCGGCCGCCGGCCTCATCCGCTCGCGCGCCCACGCGCTGCTGGCGCTGGCGTCGCTGGCCCGCGACGACGGCGAGCTCGCGGCCGCCGCCACCTACGCCCGCGACGCCGCCGAGCTGGCGCAGGGCGCGGGCCTGCCGGTCGAGCGCCTCGCCGCCACCGCCGCCCTCGACGCCATCACCGGCGGCGACCCCTACGCCGCCGGCGGCAGCGGCGCCGCCGCGGCGATGTCGCAGGCCGCGATCGAGGCCGCCGGCCGCCTGCTCACCGACCTCGGGCTGACCGCGGTGCGGCCGTTCCGCGTGGTCGACGCCGCGGGCTCCGTGAGCGAGGTCGCCGACGCCGATCCCGAGGTCCTGCGCCTGGCCGCGCGCACCCTCGCCGTCGACGCGGTGCGCGAGACGATCTGGCGCAAGGGCACCGAGCTGGCGGACCTGCGCCGCCGCAGCCTGCTCAAGAAGCTGCTCTTCCTGTTCGCGGCCGCGCCCCACCGCACGTTCTCCAAGGAGGAGATCGTGCAGACGGTGTGGAACGTCGCCTACCACCCGCTGCGCCACGACGCCGCGCTGTTCACCAACAGCATGCGCATCCGCCGCCTGCTCGGCGAGGACGGCGCCGAGATCATCCGCGTCACCGAGGACGGCTACCGCTTCGAGCCGCCCGGCGACTTCATCTACGTCCACCCCGCCTGAGCGCCGCCGCCCGCGTCGCCGTCGGCGCTACCGGCCCTGGCCCGGCAGTTGCCCGCCCAGGGTCGCGCGCAGGAGCCCGCCGCCGGCCGGCAGGATCTCGGTGCCGGTGTCGCCGAAGATGCGCCAGCCCTGCTCCCGGAAGTCGGCGTAGCCCGACATGAAGTCGGCCTCGATGAAGATGACCGTCGGCGTCATGAACGACGCCGCGCCGCCGGGCCGGTAGGCCACGAGGTCGGCCGGGATGGTCGGCAGGGTGAGCGGGGAGGTCGCGCCGGGCGGCGCCATGACGTACGCCTCGTGCAGCCCCGAGCCCTCGGTCCACGACGACAGCAGGAGCGCACCGTCGGTGGCGGTGAGCGCGCCGTCGGGGGTCCAGCTCACCTGGAGGTGTCCGGACGCCGCCGCCGCGCTGGCGTCGAGGATCCGGGGCAGGAGCGTGGTCAGGTCGTGGCTGACGGTCGCCGGCGTGTCGGTGCGGCCGGCCATGATCACCGAGGCGCCGGCCGGGTCCGAGCCGCTGGTGCGGCCGATGAAGATGACGTACTGCAGGCGGTCGACGATGCCGCCGCTCCAGTAGCCGCTGGCGATGGTCGCCGTGCCGCCGCTGAAGCCGCCGCCGCCCTGGGGCCCCCGGAAGCCGACGCCGTCGATGCGGAAGTGGGTCTCGACCCCGACCCCGGTGGCGTCGGCCGGCGGGTTGGTGAGCGTGAACGACAGCGGCTGGTAGGTGGTCTGCCACGCGTCCAGGGTGACCGCGGTGGTGGCGCCGGTCACCGCGACCCGGGCGTGGTCGTAGCCGACCGGAAGGGCGTTGTCGTCGAACGCGGTGGCCACGACGTCGAGGTTCTGGTCGCTGCCCAGGCAGGTCGCCGGGATCTCGAAGGTCACCGGCGTGCCGGGGTCGCCGACCGTGGTGTCGACGCAACCGGCGTCCACCCGGTACGAGGTGGCGCCGCTCGGCGCCCCGGGCAGGGTGACGGTGACGGTGGTGACGATCGCCGCCGACGGCCGGCCGAAGTCCCACACCAGGTCGTCGCCGGGCTCGATGTCGAGGTAGGTGATCGTGATGTAGCGGGTGCTGATGCCACCGTTGATCGTGACGAAGATCGTGACCGAGCTGCCGGTCAGGATGACCTCGCTGGCCTGGCCGTTCTGGTCGGTGGTCTCGTGGGTCTGGACCGCGCCAGCGGGATCGTTCCAGACCACGTCGACGCCTGCGACCGGGGCGCCGTCGCCGCGCACGGTCAGGGTGACGTTGCCGGTGGTGGCGGCGTCGACCGCGGCGTCGGCGCCGGGAGCGTCGCCGGCCGGCGCGTCGGTGAAGGTCTGTTCGTCGTCGCCGCACGCGGCGAGCGCGAGCACGAGCGCGAGGCCGCCGGTCGTCAGGGCGCGGGCACGGAGCGTCATCGGTCTCCCCCAGATGGTTGGAGCCACGAGGATCGCGCCGGCGAGGATCCGGGTCCACCACAACCCGGGCCACGTCGGGCAGCGGACGGGTAGCGACGTGATCGAGGTCAGTTGATCCAGCGCGGCGGGCGCCGCGGGGCGTCGTCGTCGGGGTCGGCGCGGCCCTCGCCGTCGTCGCGATCGGGGGCGTCGTCGCCGTCGCCCGCGGCGCCCAGGGGATCGACCGCGCCCGGCCACACCACGTGCGGCGGTGGCTGGTGGCGCGCGGCCTCCTCGGCGTCCATCTCGGACAGGCGGGCGCGGGCCAGGCGACGGCGGCGGCGCCACGCCAGCACCAGCAAGATCGCGGCGACCACCCACAGCGCGGTGGCGAAGACGCTGGCCGGGACCAGCAGGTAGCGCCGCACCAGGTCGCTGCGCCACTCCTCGAACAGCTCGTCGATGCCGGCGCCGTAGGCCTGGCGGGCGGCGGCGTCGACCGACGCGCCCTCGCTGAGCGCCCGCAGGAAGTAGCGGAAGGGCCAGCGATCGCCGTCGTCCTCGCCGTCGCTCCACCGCCCGCGCCCGGCCAGGTAGCGCACGAAGTCGTAGCTCTGGGCGTAGGCCCGCGACGCCGGCGCCTCCTCGGCCGGGAAGCCGGCCTCGAGGGCGTCGAGCGGCGCGACGTTCCCGAACCAGGCCATGCCGGCGAGGGTCTCGAAGCGGGCGACGTCCGCGTCCCGGGCGTGCTGCCAGGCGAAGCCCTCGTGCAGCCAGCGCGGCGCGTGCGGGACGGCGGCGCCGAGCAGGAGGTGGGCGAGCTCGTGGTCGAGGGTGCGGGCGGTGTCGTGGGGCTGGGCGCCGCGCCGCATCGCGAGGGCCAGGATGCCCTCGGACGGGAAGGCGACGCCGGCGGCCCACCGCGGCGCGCCGCGCCCGGGCGGCGACACCGAGGACAGCTCGGCGGTGTCGTGGACCACCCGGATCTCGATCCGACGAGGGCGGGGCAGGTCGGGCAGATCGTCGGCGATGCGCGGCAGCGCCAGGGCGGCGCGATCGGCGAGGCGCCGCGCCTCGTCGTCGAGCCCGGCCGCGGCGCGCACGACCACGTCGCCGCGATCGACGACGACCGGCAGCGGGGTGGCGGCGGCCGCGCCCAGCCCGAGGGCGAGCGCCATCGCCAGGGCGGCGATCATCGCGGCGAGGCGAGGGGGGCGGTGGGACACGGGCATCACGGGAAGGTGAGGTCGATGATCTGGCGATCCTGACCGGCCTCGAGGGCGTAGAGGGTGACCGCGCCGGCGGCGAGGGCGCCGCCGATGACGGCGTAGACCCACCACCGCGCCGGCTCGCGCGGGCGCGCGGCCTCGCGCACCAGCCGGTCGTCCGCGCCCGAGAGCGGCCGATCGGGGTCGGGGCCGCCACCGGTCCAGGCCTCGACCCGGGCCATCACGCCGGCGGCCAGGGCCAGGGGCTCGGCCAGCGCGCCGTCGACGACGAGGGTGGCGGTGCGCTCGCCGGGGCGCCGCGCCCACAGCGCGGCGGCGTCGCGCTCGCCGAGGACGATCGCGAAGCGCACGTCGACCCGCGCCATCAGCTCGGTGACCTCGGACGCGCTCGGCGGCGCCGCGCCCTGCCACGCCGCGACCCGGCCGGCGACGTCGCGCCACGCCGCGGCGCGCTCGACCGCCGCGACCTCGAGCGCCAGCGGCCGGCCGTGGACCGTGGCCAGCACCGCGCCGCGCCGGGTCCCGCTGGCGACCGCGACCACGCGCTTGCCGGCGACGACGAAGCGGGTCAGCGGCGCGATCCCGACCGCGACGTGATCGATCGTGACCGCGGCGCCGACCGGGCCGCTCACCGTCAGCTCGACGATGTCGCGGTCGGTGGCGGCGTCGATCTCGGGGTAGCGCGCCCAGGCGTCGGCGGGCACCGCCGGGTTGCCGCCCAGCGCGCGCAGGCGATCGGCGGCGGCGACGGCCATCGAGCGATCGCCGTCGCGATCGGCGCACAGGAAGACGTAGGTCCAGGCCGCGCGCAGCCGCACCGCCTCGTCGAGGCCGCCGGCGTGGCGCGCCGCCAGGAGGCGCACCGCGTCCTCGGCCGCCGGCCGCGCCCGCCCGCAGTCGAGCGCGCCGAAGCCGTCGCGGGCCTCGGCCAGGGCGGTGGCGGCCAGGTGCGCGTCGGCGTCGGCCACCTCCCCGGCCAGGGCCAGGGCGCGCTCGCCGTCGACGAGGGTGAGGCCGTTGACCTCGGCCAGGGCGGCGGCGAAGCGGGCGCGGCTGCCGTCGCGGGTCGGCGCCGGCAGGCGGGCATCGACGATCGCCACCGTGGCGGTCACCGCGCCGGCCTCGCGACCGGCGTCGTCGGCGCGCGCGGCGTCCAGACCGCCGGCGAGCGCGGCGAGCGCGGACGCTAGCGCGACAGCGACTCGAGGTACTTGGAGAGCGCCCATACGTCCTTGGGGCGCAGGCCGTCGAACTGGAGGCCGACGCTGGCGTCGGTCGACCAGCGCACGACCGCGCCGATGGAGATCGCCGACTCGGCGGTCGGCACGCGGAAGCTGATGTGGACGCGCTGGCCCATGGGCAGGCGCGGCGTGCGCACGAGCGCGCCGCCGACCGAGAGGTTGACGACCCGCCGCGCGTCAGCGGCGCCGGCGCCCGCGCTGGCGTCGAACGCGCAGGCGAGATCCACATCGTGTCGGGTGGCGGTTCGTCGGTTGTCGGCCATGCCAGCACCGATTGGAAGGCGGCGCGGCGCGCCCGCCACCGCCAAGCCGCCTGGAAGATGAGGTAGGCCGCGCGCGCCCGGCCCCCGGGAGCGGCGCCCCGCTTGACGCCCGTCCAGTCCGCGACCCGCCCGAGCCCGCCCGGGGCCGGCGGTCACAGCTTGACGTCGATGAACGCCTTCTTGCGCAGGTCCGCGATCCAGGTCTGGGTCTGCTTGTCCATCTCCCGCCGCCGCAGGTCGCCCCGGATCTGCTCCTTGAGCTCGTCGAAGCCCTTCATCTCGTTGCGCTTGCCCTCGCTGACGAAGAAGACGTGCAGCCCGGTCGGACCGCTGATGGGCCCGCGGAGCTCGCCCTTGTCCATGGAGAACACCACGCCCTCCCACTGCGGGTCGAGCGAGCCGCGTTCGATCCAGCCCAGCTCGCCGCCGCCGGCCCGCGTGCCCGGGTCCTCGCTGACCTGGGCGGCGACCTCGGCGAAGGCCTCGCCGCGCTTGACCCGGCCCATGGCGTCGGCGGCCGTGGCCTTGGCGGCCGTGACCTCGGCCTCGGTGGGGCGCTCGGGCAAGGTGAACAGGATGTGCGAGAGCTGGACGGCGCTCACCGCCTCGGACCGGCGGACCATCTGGTCGTAGCGGGCGCGGACCTCGTCGTCGGTGACGTTGACCCGGGGCGCGACGAGCTGGTTCATGGCCTTGACCCGCGTGAGCTGGCGCTGGATGTCCTGGCGGTACGCGCTCAGGGTGTACCCCTGCGCCACCAGCGCCTGCTGGAACTGCTGCTCGTCGAGCTTGTTCTGGTTGCGGATGTCGGTGATGGCGGCGTCGATCTCCTTGGCCGTGACCTCGATCCGGGCGTCGCCGGCGGCCTGGTAGATCAGCTCCTCGTTGACCAGCTCCTCGAGCACCTGGCCGCGCAGCTTCTCGAGCCGGCGCGCCCGCTCCTTGGGATCGTCGATGCCCTCGACGTCGGCCTCGTACGGGGTCATGCGGATCGCGAGCTCGGACTCGAGGATGATCGAGTTGTCGACGATGGCGACCACGCGGTCGACGACGTAGGCCTTGCGCGGCTTCTTGGTGGCGCCGGCGCGAGGCTGGGCGGCGGCCGGCGCGGCGAGCCCGGCGACCAGGCCGACGAGGACGGGGACGATCGCGGCGACCAGGGGCAGGCGGGCGAGGCGGCGCATGAGGGCTCCCGGTTGGACCTGGCGGGGGCGTGGGGGGTTGTCCGGCGATGGCCGGCGGCCGACGCGGGCGGGGCCGCGCGCGGCCAGGGTGGAGCGGATCACGGCGCGCCCGGCGCCACCGGCGGCGGCGTCGGCATCGCGCCGACGCCCGGCGGCAGCTCGCCCGGCGGCCGGGTGAGGTCGGGCAGGGGCTGGTGATCGTGGGGGCCGGCGCCGGTGGTCGAGGTGTCGATCTTGACCTTGCCCAGGTTGCCCTCGTCGATCGTGATGCGGGCCTTGGCCCGCAGGCCGTCGATGAACTGCTTCTGCGCCTCGACCCGCTTCTCGCGGTAGAGCTTGTTGCGGATCTGCTGGGTGGCGTCGGCCAGCGTCCGGGTCATGGCCTTGCGCCGCCCGGTCTGCTTGAGGATCCACCAGGTGCCGTCGCCGGCGTCGATCGCGCCCGACACGTCGCCGGTGTTGATCAGCGCGAACACCCCCGCCACCACCGGCGCCGGCCACTCCTTGCTGTCGGCGGTCATGTAGCGCAGGTCGCCGCCGCGCAGCTTGGTCTCCTCGTGGCTGGTGTACTTCGCCACCAGGTCGCGGAAGCCCTTGTTGGTCTTGCCGGCGTCGCCCGCGGCCTCGGCGGCGACCCGCTCGCCCTGGGCGCGGCTCTTGACCACGATGGCCGAGGCGCGCACCTCCTCGGGCTTGACGAACTCGGCGAGGTTGGCGTCGTAGTAGGTCTTGATCTCGGCGTCGGTGATCGACTCGGGCGTGACCCGGACCTCGAACTCGTCCTTCATCAGCTTCTGGATCATCACCTGCTTCATCGTGCGGATGACTTCCGGATCCTTGTCGAAGCCGCGGCGCTCGGCCTCCTTGGCCAGGACCTCGAAGCGGACGAGGCTGTCGAGGAACTCCTTCTTCTGCTCGAGCGAGGTGTAGCGGGCGCGGATGTACGGCGACTGCCGGTTGAGGCGCTCCTGCAGCTCGCCGACGGTGATCGTGACGTCGTCGACCTGGGCCAGCGGCAGGGCGAGGTCGCCGGCGGCCTGGCCGCCGGCGGCGCCGGGCAGCGCCTGCTTCGCCCGTGGGCCGTCCTGCTTCTTCTCCTGGCAGCCCGCGGCGCCCGCGGCGAGGGCGACCACCAGCAGCGACGCCAGGGCCGGCGCGAGGGACGGGAGGTTCAACCGGGTCGTACGCATAACCGCCTCACTTGACAGGCTTTTCCGCCAGTCAGGTAGCACGCTCGAGGAGCGACTGCAAGCGGCGTCGGGCGGCGGCGGCCGGGGCGGTCTCGTCCTTGCCGATGGGGGCGTGGAGGCGGCCGTCGCGCTCGCGCCGCCACGGCGGCGGCAAGCGGTCGGCGGGGGCCGCCGGGTCTGGAGGCGCGCCGGCGGCGAGGGCGGCGTCCGGCGCCAGCGCCAGCGCCAGCCGGCTGCGGGTGAGCTCGATCGCGACCGCGCCCAGGCGGCGGGCCAGGGCCTTCACCACCATCAGATCGGCGAGCAGGAGCACCTCGCCCGGCAGCGGGCCGTAGCGATCGTGGAGCTCGTCGAGGACCTCGCGCACCTCGTCCTCGTCCTCGATCGCCGACAGCCGCTTGTAGAGGTCGAGGCGCTGGCCGGTGTCGGGCACGTAGTCGTCGGGGATGAACCCCGGGACCTCGATCGTCAGCTCGGGATCGACCGGGTGGTGGATGGGCTGGCCGCGCAGCTCGGCGACGGCGCTCTCGAGCATGCGGGTGTACTGCTCGAAGCCGACCGCGGCGATCGAGCCCGACTGGCGGGGGCCCAGCAGCTCGCCGCCGCCGCGGATCTCGAGGTCGGCCGAGGCGATCTGGAAGCCGGCGCCGAGCTCGGTGAAGCGCTGCAGGGCCTCGAGCCGGCGCCGCGCCTCGTCGGTGAGCTGGTCGGGCGGCGGCACCAGCAGGTAGCAGTACGCGCGCTCGCGGGCCCGGCCGATGCGGCCGCGGAGCTGGTAGAGCTGCGACAGGCCGAAGGCGTCGGCGCGGGCGACGAACATGGTGTTGGCGCGCGGGATGTCGAGGCCGCTCTCGACGATCGTGGTGGCGACCAGCACGTCGAGGTCGCCGCGCACGAACTGCACCATGACGTCCTCGAGCTCGTCGGCGGGCAGGGCGCCGTGGGCGACGCCGACCCGGGCCCGCGGCACCAGCCGGCGCACCAGCTCGGCCCAGTCGTGGATGCCGGCCTCGCCCGGGCGCGACGCCGCGGCGGTCGCGCCCGGCCGCCGGCGCGCGGGCTCGCCGATCGTGCGGGTGACGAAGTAGACCTGGCCGCCGCGCGCCAGCTCGGCCTCGAGCGCGCCCTTGATCAGGGTCTCGTCGACGGTGGCGACGAAGGTGCGCACGGCGCGGCGATCGGCGGGCGGGGTGGCGATGATCGACAGGTCGCGCATCCCGGCCATGGCCAGGTGCAGGGTGCGCGGGATCGGGGGGGCGGTGAGGGTCAGGACGTCGACCTGGGTGCGGAGCTGCTTGAGCCGCTCCTTGTGGGTGACGCCGAAGCGCTGCTCCTCGTCGATGACCACCAGGCCCAGCTCGCGGAAGCGGACGTCGGGCGACAGCACGCGGTGGGTGCCGACGACGACGTCGAGCCTGCCGTCGGCCAGCGCGCGCACGGTGGCGAGCTGCTCGGCCTTGCTCTGGAAGCGCGACAGGCGGCCGACCGAGATCGGCCACGAGGCGAAGCGCTCGGTCATGGTGCGGGCGTGCTGCTCGACCAGGAGGGTGGTGGGGGCCAGCAGCACCGCCTGCTTGCCGGCGAGGGCGGCGCGGAAGATCGCGCGCAGCGCGACCTCGGTCTTGCCGTAGCCGACGTCGCCGCACACCAGGCGATCCATGGCGCGCGGGCTCTCCATGTCGGCGAGCACGGCGTCGATGGCGGCGGCCTGATCGGGCGTCTCCTCGAACGCGAACGCGGCCTCGAACTCGCGGTAGTAGTCGTCGGCGGGCGGGAAGCGGTGGCCGGGCAGGGCGGCGCGCTGGGCGTAGAGCTGGAGGAGCTGCTCGGCCAGCGCCGCCACCTGGCGCGAGACCTTGGTCCGCGCCTTCTCCCAGGTGACGCCGCCGAGCTTGTCGAGGCGCGGGGCGTGGCCCTCGGCGCCGACGTAGCGCTGGACCTCGCCCAGCCGGTAGACCGGCAGGTAGAGCGTGCCGCCGTCGTACTCGAGGTGGAGGAAGTCGACGGGGCCGGTGCCGGGGAGCTTGACCAGGCCGCGGTAGCGGCCGACGCCGTGGAGCTGGTGGACGAGGAAGTCGCCGACCGCGAGCTGCGAGAAGTCGCCGACGCCGCCGAGCAGCGCGTCGCGGGCCTTGCGGGCGGCGGCGCGACGGGGCGCGGCCTTGCGGGCGCCGAGGACGTCGGCGGTCGAGATCACGGCCAGGCCGTCGGCGCGGCTGACGACGCTGGCCGACAGCGGCGCGACCGCGATCCGCACCGGCGCGCCGGGATCGATCGGCGCGCCCGCCGGCGCGGCGAGCGCGCCGGGCCCCAGCTCGGCGATCCGATCGGCGGCGAGGCCGTAGCCGTCGAGCAGGCCGGCGAGGCGGTCGGCGCGCTGCGCGCTGTCGGCGGCGAAGGTCACGGTCAGGCCGTCGGCGCGCCAGGCGGCGACGGCGCGGGCCAGGGGCGCCGCCAGGTGATCGTCGTGCTGGGCGCGCAGGCGCTCGAGCTCGGCGCGCAGCGGCCGCAGGTCGTCGAGCGCGACCCGCAGCACGGCGGCGCCGGCCGCCCGCGGATCGTCGGCCAGCTCGAGGGTGGGCGCCACCACCCGGCGGGGATCGGCGGTCAGGCGCGCGATCAGCTCGCCGCGATCGAGGTAGTGGGCCGCCGGCGGGAACGACACCTGGCGGTGGGCCACGCGCTCGGCGTGGCGGGCGGCGGCGTCGGCCAGCTCGGCGTCGGCGGTGGCCAGGGCGGCGTCGGGGTCCCACCACAACCAGGTGGTGGCGGGCGGCGTCAGCGCCCACACCGCGGCGGTGCGGGCGTGGAAGGCCGGCATGAGCACGTCGATGCCGATGAAGTCGCCGGCGGCGACCTGCTCGATGAGGGCGCGGGTGGCGCGCGACGGGTGGTGGACCTGATCGGCGGCCTCGCGCAGGGCGCCGCGCCAGTCGACGTCGCCGGTGACGATGGTCTCGCGCACCGGGTGGAGATCGACGCGCTCGATCGTGCGCAGCGTGCGCTGGGTCGACGGGTCGAACAGGCGCACCGACTCCACCAGGTCGCCGTCGAGCTCGAGGCGCACCGGGTAGGGCAGGAGCGGGGTGGCGAGGTCGACCACCGCGCCGCGGACGGCGAAGGTGCCGGCGTCCTCCACCACCGGCACCCGGGCGAAGCCGGCGGCGACCAGGCGGGCGGCGAGCTGATCGCGGTCCACGGCCTGGCCGGCGCGGACGGTCAGCGACCGGGCCAGGAGCTCCTCGCGATCGAGCGTGCGGCGGAGGAGCGCCGCCACCGAGGTGACGATCAGCGGCGGCGGCTCGCCGGACGCCAGGCGGTAGAGCACGCCCAGGCGCGCCGCCGCCACCACCCGATCCGCCGCCAGCTCGGCGTACGGCGAGCCGTCGGGCGCCGGCAGGAGCGCGGCGCCCGGGTGGAAGCCGGCCAGATCGTCGGCGAGGCGGGCGGCGACGGCGTCGTCGGCGGTGACCACGATCACCGGCCGCGACGGGTCGGCCGCGGCCAGGCGCGCCGCGGCCAGCGCCACCCACGGCGGCGTCGCGCCGTGGACCACCACCGGGCCGCGGGCGGCGTGCCGGATCAGCTCGCGCAGGGACGCCACGGCGCCAGGGAGCCTAGCGCCGGCGGGCGACCACGACCAGGAAGCCGCCGAGGTCGCGGGCGAGCGGGCGGTCGGCGAGCAGGTCCTCGGCCCGCCGCACCAGCGAGCCCACCACCGGCAGGTCGTGGACCCTCGACACCGGCGTGACGATGCGGATGCCGCGCGAGGTCACCCACTCCAGCTCGGGCGGCAGGTAGCTCGCGATCTCGGCCTTGGTGTCGTAGCGGGTGTAGACCGCCTCGTCGTTGGTCTGCGCCGACACCGCGGTCGGCGGCTTGAGCCACTTGACCAGGCGGCGCAGCGAGCGCGCGTTGTAGAACTCGGCCAGGACCCAGCCCCCCGGCTTGACCGCGCGCGCCAGCTCGCGCATCGCGCGCTCGATGTCGGCGACGTGGGCCAGCACCTTGAACGAGCAGGCGACGTCGAACGCGCCGTCGCGCACCGGCAGGTGGGTGGCCGAGCCCTGCACGACGTCGAGGCCGCGGGCCTGGGCCCGGGCCAGCATCCCCGCCGACAGGTCGACGCCGACCGCGCGGCGGGCGAACCCCGCCACCCGCTCGAGGATGAGCCCGGTGCCGCAGCCGACCTCGAGCACGTCCTGGCCGGCGCCGTAGCGCTCGACCAGCCCGACCTCGAGATCGTCGAGCATGCGGTGGTAGCCCTTGCCGCGCTCGCGCTCGTACCAGCCGGCGAACTCGTCATAGTAGCTACGGTTGTCGAGCGTGGACATGGGAGCCACCGTCTAGCACGACTCGGAGCGCGCCGGCGCGAGGCGACCCGGCGCGGGTGAGGGGATCAGGTCCGGCGGCGCAGCGAGGTCAGCGGCACGTCGGGCGCGGCGGGCGGCGGGCGCGCCGCGGTCGCGGCCGGCGCCGCCAGCGAGTCGAGCTCGAACGCGGCGGCGGCCAGCGCGCTCGCCGCCATCGCTCCCGGCGCCGCCGCCGCCCGCGCCAGCAGCTCGCCG
>CAADGB010000415.1 GCA_900696455.1 uncultured delta proteobacterium | reverse complement strand
CGCGTGCAGGTCATCCCCGAAGATCTGGTCGACGCGCTCGGCGATGCGCAGCGGGTCTTGCTCGAAACTCGACATGGCTCGACGGCTCATCATGCCGCTCGAACCGACACCTGCCGCCCGAAATTCCTTCGTCGTCGAGAAAACTTCCGGAGTCCTTTCACGCGCCTACGCGGCCAGGATGAGGGGATCCGTCAGGGGCGCACTGGCAGCATCCTCCTCCTCCTCTCGGAGGCAGCTTCGAGCGACGATCGTATACCTCGTGTGAGAGTACCATGGGTGCGGCTCCATCGCGACAGCGCTGCGCTCGACGGGAGCAGCGGTTGCGGTCCGGCTCGCGATACGCACCTTTTCGCGTCCTTACGGCGACACCGAGCTATCCAGGTGCTTTGAATCCGACGTCGATCATCGCGGCATTTGTCGTGAGCGCCTGCATGTCCGCTGCCGTTGCGTGTGACCCGAACGAGACCGGCAAGTGCAGCAATGTCTACACCACTTCGAAAAGCCCGGACGGTCGCTTCCTTGTGGAGGTGAGACGCTGCGAGATGAGGTACGCGGCCCCCGGCCAGGGTGGGGACGCGCCCGGAATCGTCTGGAACCTCCGCCTCGAGGTGGCCGTCGATGCCGCCGAGCCGACCGTCTTGTAGCTCGATGCCAAGCCGCGAGACGGGGCGAGCCCACTCGACTCCAACGTCCGCTACGGTCGTGACAAGTCACGCAAGCTCCGAGAGGTTCTATGAAGGTGGCGTGGCTCTGTGCGTTCGCCGTCGCCTGCTCGGTCGGGTGCCGAACTCCCGCCAGCGCCCAGCTGGCGACCCGTTGGAGTCAGATCGAGGTCTATCGGCTGGGAAGCGTCTCGGTTCCACCCGGCTGGAACGTCCTGATCACGCCCGGGCCCCGCTTCGATCTTCACGCTCCGGACGCCGACCTGGCCGCATACGTCGTCATCGTGTATGCGACGGAGGACGCGCCCCCCGAGCGCGAAGCGGTCGTTCGACTGGTGCGAGGCATTGGTGCACCGCCGTCCATTCTCTTGAGCGAGCAACCGGACGGGGCCCTCTACGGCAGTGCCGACGTCGACCCCGACTGGGTCTTCGCGGCGTGCGCGGTGCCTACGGATCCGCGAGCGGTCACCGTCGCGGTCGTGCGGCTCGTGAACAAGCGGTCCGTACGCAAGGCGGCGTACGAGCGCGCTGGCGGGCAGTCGTTGCTCTGCCGTATCGCTGCGTCAGTCACGCTTACCGAGCGTCGGCACGTATACGAGTAGGTTGCGGCTCTTTCGCGACGGTCGTCGACGGGAGCAGTTTCGATCACGTGAGGATCTTGAGCAGTCGCGGTAGGGACGGCCCTTCGTCCGTCGACTCGGGCCGCCCCCCGCACAGATCCGAGCGGGCGCGGGCGCGTGCGCGTGCGCGTGCGCGTGCGCGGCGGCCCACCGATCACCCAAGGAGTGTGAACAGCGACCCACCGATCACCCCAGGAGTGTGAACGACGGCCCCCAAGTGGTCGCGATTCCACCGACCAGAAATTGCCGCCGCGTCCGTCACTCCTGCCAGCTACGATGCTCGCCCTTCGTCGGACGTTCACCGTGCGCCGCCTTGACCCCATCCTGCTCGTCCTCGCGTCCGCGGCACCACCGAGGTGGGGATGAAGGCGCCGCCCAGGCCGCCGCCCCCACGAAGCCGACCGACCCAGCCGAGCCGACGCAACCGGCACAGCCTCCCGCCGACAGGCCCGACACCGACTTCTGATCCGCTCCCCAAGGTGCAACCATGCGACCTGCTCGCCGACTCCTGCCCCTCCTGCCCCTCGCGGCGCTTGCCGCGTTCATCATCGTCCAGGCGGCCCGTGCGCGTCCCACGCGCGCCGACGAGAACAAGAAGAACGAGCTCAAGCGGGACATCGAGAGCCTGCTCTCGAACATCGCCAGTGAACTCCGGGACGTACCCGGCGACTCGAGCGCATCGGACCTCGAGCGCACGTTCGGGTACGCCGACCTGATCTACGACAAGGCGCGCGAGCTGAAGGACCACGCCGAGGGCGACTCGGACGCGCGCCGGATGGCCGACTACTACCCGGACTACGCGCGCCGCTACCGGGAGGCGGCGCGCTACCTGAAGGAGATGAAGGGCAGCCACCGCAAGCTCGACGAGCTCCCACGCAAGTGTGAGGACACGATGAAGGAGCTCGCGTCGAGGCTGCGGGCCTTCACCGACAGCCACGACCCGCGCGGCGTCGAGCAGGTTCCCAGGCTTGCGCGCGAGCTCGGCAAGGTCGGCAAGGACGCGCTTGAACATGCCGAGCGGACCCGATACGAGCAGGCCACGTTCTACGACCGCGTCGATGACTTCTCCGACAGCGATGGAAAGTGGAGCGACGTGCGCTCGAACCTCCACGGCGCGGGTCGCTCGATCCTGGAGCATGTGCAGCGACAGCAGGAGCAGATGAAGCGTGACGACGTGTGCGGGAACCTCGCCAAGGAAGAGCGCAACCCGATCGTCGAGGAGGCGATGCGGAAGCTGTTCGAGGGCAAGAAGGGCATCGAGATGCTCTACGAGTCGATGGACCGGCAGCTCGCCGAGATGGCCGGCAACCTCGACGGCCTTGTCGGCGACAGCAACGAGTCCGACATCCAGAACGCCGAGCGCAAGCTCGACGAGATCGAGCGCTCGCTCGAGCAACTCGATCGGATCAAGGGCAACGACGGCGAGGCCAGGCGACGGGTCGAGACCTGGCGCAACATCGTCCGCTCCGGACGCGAGGGGCTGAAGCACCTGCGCTCGCTCAAGGAGGCCCAGTTCCGCGCCGACAAGGCACCGGAGCGCTGCCGGGAGACCACGGAGAAGCTGCGCGAGCACATCCGCCGTGCGCTCGAGACGCGCGAGGAGGAGACGCCGAAGAGCCTGCAACAGGATGCGCGCGCGCTGGCCGAGCCCGTGAAGGCAGGCCTCGCCAAGACCGACGAGCAGCACCCGATCATGGAGCGCGCGCTCTCCGACGCGCAGCGCTTCGATCCTTCCGAAGGCCGCTGGCGCACCGTGACGGAGAAGCACCGCGCGTCCGCGACCGCGATCTTCGACTACTGGAAGAAGGCGCGCGAAGCGGCCCACGCTGCGTGCGACGAGCTCGCCAAGGGACAGGAGCACAAGGAGGTGCTCGCCGCGCTCGCCGACCTCGCCTCGACCCGCGGAGATGCCGCGAACCGGCTCAAGGTGCTCGAGGCGGACCACCGCAAGTGGGAGGAGAGCATCAGGGAGCTACGCGAGTGGTACAAGCAGGACACCAGGAACGTGCGCGAGATGTTCTGCAAGCTGCCCGAGTCGCCTGGCGACTCCGCCGAAGGTGATGCCTACGCGGCGCAGCTCGCCCAGGTCGCAGATCGCATGCGCGATCGGCTGCGCCCGAAGTGGTCGCAGATCAGCAGTGACGCCGAGCGACTCATCAGCCGGGCCGGGGTCCTGATGGGCGACAAGGACAAGACCGTCCGTCCTGGCGCGACGAGCGTTGCCAGGGCGATCACGGGACGCATGCAGGGACTTCAGAACCTCATGAACAACGAGCTCAACGGCTCCAACGACCCGGAGGTCCGCGCCAAGATGGAGTTCGGCAAGGCGGAGCACAAGCGGATCCAGGCGGACTCCAGCAAGTGTGAGACCAGCGAGATCACCATCCCCGGGAAGAGCCTCCGTATCGACTGCGTCCGCGTCTCTAGCGGCACCTGCTACATCGTCGAGATCAAGCCCAATAACTCCGATGCCCAGACTCGGGGCCGAGGCCAGCTCGAGAAGTACGAGCGAGCAATGCAGGACTACTTCGGCGACAACAAGAACAAGGTCGACGACGCATTTCGGGATAAGCTGCAGATCTTCAAGCGGTGCATCGCCAACGGGACGATCACCCTCGACACCGAGCTCCGCGTTTATGACTACTGTCCGCCAGAAGGGCAGCTGTTCAACGACTTCGTGATCCAATAGGGACATGGACCTCCACCTCGGCTTTGCGGGCTACTTCGCGCAGCCACTCGCGCTGCCGGCGACTCGGGCGCAGCGGGTGGCCGAGCTGCTTGTCGACCCCCGTTGGCCATGGCCCCCTTCGTGGGCCTCCTTCGTCAAGGAGGAGCTCTCGAAGCGCACACGGGCGCGCAAGGTCACCGGCCCCAAGGGGCGAGATCACCTGCTCGCAGGACTCACCGACCCGACCAATTGCATGCTCGAGATGAACCGGAGCAGCCAGGAGGTCGACAACCACGCGCACGTCCACGCCATCACCAGCCGGCGCCCTCTGCCGGCGGAGGCCGAGTACCCCTTCCACATGACCGGGCAGACCCGCGGGCACGAGCTCCCCGAAGGGGCGAGCCTCGAGGCGTGGATCGAGCTGGTGCACGAGCTGATGGTCGCCTGCGAGGTCGGGCATGCGGTGATGCCGGTCTGGGCTAGAGCGTCGACCTGTCTCTCCGACACCTCGCTCATGCGAATCGTCGTCGACAGTCGCTGGATGCCGGAGGTCGACCTGGGACCTCCGACCGACTTCGCACTCGAGAACGGGCGCGCGAAGTACTGGCGCATCGAGCTGGGCGGCACCTACGTGCGCCACCCGCGATGGGGCACGTACCTGCGGCGAGCTCACCTCCAGAAGCTCGGCGGGCTCGATCGTGTCCGCGCGGAGGTCAAACCCGCCGCGGTCGTCGACCTCGGAGACCTGGTGTTCATCCAGCTCACCGCGAGCCCCACGACCGCGCTCACCGCCGAGGGCGAAGCGAAACGGCGCGCGCTTGCCGACCTCATGGCGCCGATCCTGCCGCCGCCCCGCCCAGGGGAACCCTGAGGCGCCATTCCCCCGCCCGCCGCCGCCGCGGCCGCCGTCGCCCCCCCCCGCCTCAGCGCCGGCGCAGCAGCAGGCTGCCGAGCGAGCAGCCGGCGCCGAAGGAGGCCATGAGGCCGAGGGCGCCGGCGGGCAGGTCGTCGCTGTACTTCGAGAACGCGATGGCCGACCCCGCCGACGCGGTGTTGGCGAACTCCTCGAGGATGAGCGGGGCCTCGAGCGCGGTCGGCCGGCGGCCCAGCAGGCGCTGCGCGATCAGATCGTTCATGTTGCTGTTGGCCTGGTGGAGCCAGAAGCGGGCGACGTCGGTGGCGGCGACGCCGGCGGCCGCCAGGTGCTCGCCGATGAAGCGGGCGGCCAGGGGGACCACGTCCTTGAAGACGCGGCGGCCCTGCTGGTAGAAGAGCTTGTCGGCGTCGAACTGGCGGGCGGGATCGCAGCGGTTGAGGAAGCCGCCGTTGTTGCGGATGTTCGACGAGAACCGCGCCATCGAGCGCGTCGACAGGACCTCGTAGCTGCCGGGGCGGGCGCTCGCCACCGGCTCGACCACCAGGGCGACCGCGGCGTCGCCGAAGATGAAGTGGCTGTCGCGGTCGCGCCAGTTGATGAAGCCGGTGGTCAGCTCGGGCGTGACCGCCACCGCGCAGCGCGCCTTGCCGAGCTGCACCGCCTCGCTGGCCAGGGTGATGGCCATGGTCGCCGACGAGCACCCGAGCGCCATGTCGAGCGCCGAGCCGGCGCCGCCCAGGGCGTCGAGGACCTCGATCGCCAGCGCCGGGTACAGCCGCTGCAGGTTCGACGCCGCCAGCACGACGTAGTCGACGTCCTTGCCCTCGCGGCCGGCCTGGGTCAGCGCCCGCCGCGCCGCGTGCACCGCCCACTCGGCCTGGATCGCGAGCTGGTCGTCGGGGCGATCGGGGATGTTGGGGATCATCCGCTCGGGATCGAGGATCCCGGACCGGTCGGCGACGTAGCGCTGCTTGATGCCCGACGCCTTCTCGATGAACTCCGGCGTCGACTCGCGCAGCGGCTCGCGGGTCCCGGCCGCGATCTCGGCGGCGTGGGCGGCGTTCTCGCGCCGCACCCAGACGTTGAACGCCTCGCACAGCTCCGCGTTGGAGATCACCGTCTCGGGATGCCACACCCCCGAGCCCGTGATCGCGGTCCCGGTCGTCGACCCTGCCGTGCTCATGCGCGGCAGGATACGCAGGCGAGGATCGCCGTCAACCGCCCGGCGCCGCCACGCCGCGTGGTCGGACCAACCGCGCGGGTGCGGCGATCAGCGGCGATCAAGATCGCATCAGCTCGAGCAGCGCCGCGCGCAGGAACGTCGAGCGCGGATCGGCGACGATCGCCATCTTCAGGTGGAGCACCGCCGTGCCCTTGTCGCCCCGCCGCCGCGCCTCCTCGACCTGGCGGTAGAGCTCGAGCGCGCGCGGGTTCATGGACCGCGCCGGATCGAGGTGGGCGGAGGACTCGGGGATGGGCTGCGGCGCCGACACCGGCGGGATGGTCGGGGTGCGCGCGCCGAGCGGCGGCGGGCTGGTCGGGCTCACCGGGATGGTCGAGGGCCGGCCGCGCCCCGGCGGCGCCGGCGGCGGCGCGGTCTTGCCGCCGGGGCTCCGCAGCTCGCGCAGGTAGGCGGCGCAGCGCTCGGGCTCCTTGAGGTCGGCGTACGCCGCCGTCACCCGCGCGTACATGCGGACCAGGCGGTCCATCACCTCGGGCGTGAGCCGGGCGCGGAACAGATCGGGGTGCCGGCTGCGCGCGACCTGGTGGTAGGCCTCCTGGATCGCGCTCGCCGACGCGGTCGGCGGGATCTCGAGCCAGTCGAACTTGCTGCGCCGGTCGGCGATGGGCTCGACCTCGTGCAGCCACGCCATGAGCTGCGGGACCGACCAGCTCATCGCGCGCCTCGACCGTCGCGCCTGGTTGATCTTGTCCAGGATGGGATCCATGGCACGCGCTCCTCCCTCGCTCGGTCCACGTCGTCTCGCGTCACGCCGCCGCCGGCGCGCCCAGCACCTCGAGCTCCGCCTCCTGAGCGATGCCGGTGTCGGCGTCCCGCGCTCGCACGTGCAGGATGCCGTCCTGGTCGACCCGGAAGGTGACGTCGATGCGGACCTCGCCCCGCCGCCGCGGCGGCAGCCCCTCGAGCAGCAGCCGGCCCAGGGCCTCGTTGCCGTCGGCCTTCCGGGCGTCGCCGCGGCAGCACTCGATCACGACCTGGGTCTGGTGATCGCGGGCCGTGGTGAAGGTGCGGGTGCGCTCGATCGGCGTGGGCAGGTTGCGCTCGAGGATCTCCTCGGTGAAGCCACCGGCGGTCGCGATGCGCAGGGCCGCCGGGGTGACGTCGAGGAGGATGGGGCGCGCCGGCGCGACCGGGGCCGCCCACGGCACGCCGCCGTGGGCCAGCGGCGACAGCGCCGCCGTCGGCACCGCGTCGCGCGCCGACCGCGCCGGGCCGTGGAACAGGCTCCCGGCCAGGCTCCCGGCCTGGATCGCCGCGCCCTGGGCGACGACCTCGTCGGGGTTGATGCGCAGCGCCGGCTCGCGGCCGAACAGCTCGGCCAGCCGCTGCCGCACCATCGGCACCCGCGTGGTGCCGCCGACGCACACGACCTCGGTGACCATCTTCGGATCGATGTGGGCGGCGGTCAGGACGTTGCGGGTGAGGTCGATGGCGCGGTCGACGAAGCCCCGCACCATGTTCTCGAGCTGGGCCCGGGTCAGGCGGAACGGGAGCTGGAGCTCGCGGCCCTGGTGGTGGAGGCCGTCGATCACGCCCTCGGCGCTGGCGTGGGCCGAGAGGTGGACCTTGATCTCCTCGCCGGCGAGCACCAGCCGGGTCATGAGCGCGGGGTCGGGGCGCGGATCGACGTGGAGCTGGCGGTTCATCTCGGCGGCCAGGAACTCGGCGATGGCGCGATCGAGGTCGTCGCCGCCGAGGAAGAAGTCGCCGTCGGTGGCCAGCACCTCGAAGACCTCGTCCTTGATCGCGAGGAGCGACACGTCGAAGGTGCCGCCGCCGAAGTCGAAGACGCACACGACCTCGTCCTTGTGCTGGCCGAAGCCGTAGGCGAGGGCGGCCGCGGTCGGCTCGTTGAGCAGCCGCAGCACCTCGAGCCCGGCCAGGCGGCCGGCCTCCTTGGTGGCCTGGCGCTGGCCGTCGGAGAAGTTGGCCGGGACCGTGACCACGGCCTGGCTCACCCGCTGCCCGAGCTGACGCTCGGCGCAGCGCTTGAGGTACGCCAGCACCTGGCCCGAGACCTCGGGCACGGTGAGCCGCCGATCGCGGGTGACGACGATCGGCTGCTGGTTGGGCCCCTCCTCGACGGCGAAGGGCAGGCCAGTGAGCGCGAGCTGGACCAGCGGCGACTTGATGTTCTGCCCGATGAGCCGCTTGGCCGAGTACACCGTGGTGTCGGGTTCGCGCACGCGGCGCGCCTTGGCCTCGGTGCCACACACCACGCCGCCGCCGGGCGGGAACGCGACGACCGAGGGATGCACGCGCTCGCCCTGGGGGCCGAGCGCGAACTCGACGCCGGTCGGCGTGGCCACGGCCACGACCGAGTTCGTCGTCCCCAGATCGATGCCTACAGCGAAAGACATCGGAGGGAATCTTGCCCCGCGGACGCACCAGATCCAAGAGGTGTCGAGGATTTGCGTGCAATTCCCCGAACATCCGGGGGATTTCACCCCCTTGGTGTGACGTGATCCCGGTGACGATCGTGCCGGTTCGAGTAAGAACCGCGGCCGCCGCGCGCCCCCGGCGCCGCGACCCGGCACACTGCCGGACCATGACCAAGGTCGAGTCCCTGTTCGAGCCGCTCCCCTTCCCGTGCGGCGCGGTCGCGCCCGGCCGGGTGTGGCTGGCGGCGCTCACCAACGGCCAGAGCCACGACGACGGCACGCTCGGCGACGACGAGCTGCGCTGGCTCGCGCGGCGCGCCGACGGCGGCTTCCCGGTGATCACCACCTGCGCCGCGTACGTCGGCGCCGACGGCAAGGGCTGGGCGGGCGAGCTCGGCGTCGACGACGATCGCGACCTGCCCGGGCTGCGCCGCCTCGCCGAGGCGCTGCGGGCGCGGGGCGCGCTGGGCCTGGTGCAGCTCTTCCACGGCGGGGTGCGCGCGCCGCGGGCGGTCACCGGCGCCCAGCCGTGGAGCGCGTCGACCTGGACCGAGGACGGCGCCGACTTCGAGCCGCCGCGGCCGGCCACCGAGGACGACCTGGCGCGGGTGATCGCACAGTTCGCGGCGGCGGCGGCGCGGTGCGCGGCCGCCGGGCTCGGCGGCGTCGAGCTGCACGGCGCTCACGGCTACCTGCCGTCGCAGTTCCTGTCGCGGGTCTTCAACCAGCGCGACGACCGCTGGGGCGGCGCGCTCGCCAACCGGGCGCGCCTGGTGCGCGCGCTCGTGACCGCGGTGCGGGCGGCGGTGCCGGCCGGGTTCGTCGTCGGCGTCCGGCTGTCGCCCGAGGACTTCGGCTACGCCCGCGGCCTCGATCTCGACGAGACCGTCGAGGTCGCGCGCTGGCTGTGCGACGACGGCGTCGACTTCGTCCACCTGTCGCTGTGGCGGGTCGAGCGCGACACCGCCAAGCGCCCGGGCGAGCACGCCCTGCCGATCTTCCGCGCCGCGCTGCCGGCGGCCGTGCCGCTGGTCGCCGCCGGCGCGATCTGGACCGCGGCCGACGCCGTCGCCACCCTCGAGCGCGGCGCCGCCGCCGTCGCCCTCGGCCGCGCCGCCATCGTCAACCCCGACTGGCCGCGCGCGGTGCGGGCCCACGGCCTGGCCTGGGAGCCGCGCCGCCCGCCGCTCACCCCCGCCGAGCTCGCCGCGCTCGACGTCTCGCCGCGCTTCGTCGAGTACCTGCGCCGGTTCAAGAACCTGGTCGCCTGAACCGGCGCAGGTCGCTCGCCGCGGCTGCGCCTCGGCTCGCCGCGCTCAGGTCGGGTTCACGCCGAAGATGCTGCGGGCGATGATGCGGCGCTGGATCTGGCCGGTGCCCTCGAAGATGTCGTAGATCTTGGCGTCGCGGTACCACTTCTCGACCGGGTGGCCGGGCTCGAGCGCCTCCTCGCCGAGCAGGGTCAGCGCCCGCGAGGTGACGTCCTGGGCCACCTTGGCGCCGTAGGCCTTGGCGATCGACGCCATGCGCACGTTGTCCAGGTGGTGATCGGCCATCCACGCCGCCTTGTGCACCAGCGCGCGCGCGGCCTGGATCTCCATCTCCATCTCGGCCAGCTCGAACGCCACCCGCTGGTGGTGGGCGAGCGGCGTGCCGTGCATCGTGCCGCCCTGCACCCGCTCGACCAGGTAGTCGAAGGCGGCGCGGGCGATGCCCACCGCCTGCGCGCCGACCATGGGCCGGGTCGAGTCGAGCATCTTCTTGGTGTCGCCCAGGCCCTCGCTCGACTGGCCGATGCCCAGCATCATGTCCTTGTGCACGCGGCAGCCCTCGAAGTGGACCTGTGCGGTCTCCGAGGCGCGGATGCCGAGCTTGGTCTCCTTGCGGCCGGGCACCAGGCCGGGCGTGCCGCGGGCGACGAGGAAGCCGCGCACGCCGGCGCGGCCCGCCGACGGGTCGGTGTTGGCCCACACCACGTAGACCGCCGCCGACGCGCCGTTGGTGATCCACTGCTTGTGGCCGTCGATCACGAAGTGGTCGCCGTCGGGGCGCGCCGTCGTCGCCAGGCCGGAGATGTCGGAGCCGGTCGCCGGCTCGGACAGCGCCATGGCCGCGACCTTGATGTGGCCGTGCTCGTCCTCGCCCTTGAGCAGCCGCCGGAACTCCTGCTTCTGCTCCTCGGTGCCCATGCGCGCCACCGGCGACGCCGCCAGGCCGCTGCCGCCGATCGCCAGGCAGATGCCGGCGCAGCCGTAGGCCAGCTCCTCGGAGCCGGCGACGCCGAGGCGGGCCTGGCTCTTGGGCTTCTTCGCGTCGCCCTCGTCCTCGTCCTTGCCGGTCAGCGCCTTGCGGCCGTCGACCACCGCGGTCTGGGTCATGCCGAAGCCCTGGGCCATCTTCATCAGCGCCCACGGCATCGACTCCTCGCGGTCGTGGTGGGCGGCGATCGGGCGGATCTGCTGGCGGGCGAAGGCGCCCAGCATCTGGCGGACGCCGGCGAGCATCGGGTTGTCGTGGAAGATGTCCATCTCAGGCCTCCTGCGCGCGCAGGTCGAGGATGCGGTCGAAGCGCTCGTCGCCGAGCAACTGGGCGAAGGCGCGGGCGTCGCGCATCAGCTTCTCGACCGGGTAGTCGTTGACGAAGCCGTAGCCGCCGAGGATCTGGACGGCGTCGACGGTGGCGCGGTCGACGACGTCGCCGGCCAGCACCCGGGCCCGGCTGGCGGCGTCGTGGGCGGCGGCCCGGCTCGCGCCGTCGCCGTCCTTGATCCGGTCGGCCAGCCAGCCGGCGTGGAGCGCCATCAGCCGGACCGCGGCGGCGCCGGTGTCGGCGTCGTCGCGCAGGCGGAGGAGCGACTCGAAGCGGCCGATGGGCTGCCCGAACTGCACGCGCTCGGTGGCGTAGGTGCGGGCGTGCGCCATCGCCGCCACCGCCACGCCGGCGGCGCGCGCGGCCAGGCTGGTCTTGTACCAGGTGAGGATCTCGGCGCTGGCCGCCGCCGCGGCGTCGCCGCGCGCCAGCACCATCGCCGCCGGCACCGCCGCCGCCTCGAGGGCGAGCGTGCCCCAGGCGCCGGCCCGCCACCCCGACGGCACCAGCGCCTCGCGCCGGCCGGCGGCGACGTCGACCAGCGCCACCACCGGTTCGTCGTCGGCGCGGGCCAGGAGCAGGACGTGGCTGGCCACGCCCAGCGCCGGCAGCGGGCCGAGCTTGCCCGAGATCCGCAGGCCGTCGGCGCTGGCCGAGAGCTCCAGCGTCCCGCGGGCGTCGCGGGCGGTGGTGGCGAGGCCGCCGGCGGCCAGGCTGGCGAACAGCGCCGCCTGCGCCGCCGCCGAGCCCCAGCGCCCGACCGCGAGCGCCGGCTCGACGTTGGTCTCGAGCAGGGCCGCCATGCCGGCGCAGCCGCGGCCGAGCTCGACCCCGCGCAGGGCGCGCCGCAGGTGCGAGTAGGGGCCGTCGAGCAGGCCGCCCGCCGCCTCCGGCACCGCGTCGAGGAAGAAGCCGAGGTCGCCGGCGACCGCGGTCAGCCGGGGTGGGGCGGCGCCGGCCCGGTCGGCGTCGGCGGCCCAGGCGCGCACGTCCTTGTCGACGAAGCGCCGGACCGTCTGGGCGATGAGCGCCTGCTCGTCGTCGAGTGCGAAGTCCATGGCGCGAGCATGGCCTCGCGGCCCCGGTCGGTGAAGCGCACTTCGCCTTACTCTCCTTTCTTGAACATCGGTCAATAGCCCCGGGCGGTTCGCGCGCGCTGGGCCTTGCGAGCGGACCTCGATCCGACTAGTTTTCGCGCCCGTCCGGCGGGGTAGCTCAGTGGTAGAGCAGGGGTCTCATAAGCCCTTGGTCGGCGGTTCAATCCCGCCCCCCGCCACGCACGCACGCGCCTCGACCGCGCCCTTCACGGGGCGCTGCGCTATCCTCTTCGAGACCTTCGGGGATCGTCTAATGGTAGGACACCAGCCTTTGGAGCTGGCCATCAAGGTTCGAATCCTTGTCCCCGAACTCCGGCGAAGCCCCGCCCTCCCGTAGAGTAGACGGGCCGGTCCCACCTCCATGAAGCTCGACAAGACCTGTTCCCTGTTCTTCGGCACGAAGATCGACTCCAAGCTGCGGGAGGCGCTCAGCCAGGCCAAGCCCGGCGACCGCAAGTACTTCGACGGGTCGTCCGAGGAGTTCCTGCGCATCATCGAGCTGCCCGACGAGAAGTGGATCGGCAAGGTGATCAAGCCGGGGCCGGTGGTCACCGAGGTCGACGACATCCAGCGCAACATCGTGTCGATCATGCGGCGGGTGGCCCCCGGCGCCCGGGTGTCGGCGTCGGGGATCCGCGTCTTCGCGCTGCCCGGCGCCGCGGTCGGCGCCAGCGCGGTCATCGACGACGAGGGCGACGACGACCCCGCCGCGTCGGGGCCCTACATCTCGATGTGAGCGCGCGCCGCGCGAACGCGGCGCGGTGGCGCGGCGTCAGCGCTCCAGCTCCTCGTAGGCCAGCCCCCAGCGGATGCCGCGGTCGCTGGCGATCACCCGCGGCGTCTCGAGGCGCGCGGCGAGGCGGGCGAAGATGGCGGCGCCGGCGGGGATGACGTCGGCGCGCTGCGGCTCGATGCCGGGCAGGTCGCGGCGGGCGGCGGCGGTCGCCGCCCACAGGCGGTCGGTGAGGCCGGCGAGCGCGGCCGGGGTCATGACGTGGCCGTGGACGCGGTCCGGATCGTAGCGGTCGAGCCCGAGGTCGGCGGCGGCCAGGTTGGTGGCGGTGCCGGCCGAGGCCACCAGCGGCACGCGGGTGGGCAGGGTGAGCGGCGCGAGGTGGGCGTCGACGTCGCGGTCGAGGGCCGCGCGCTCGGCGGCGGTGGGCGGGTCGCTCTTCAGGTGGCGCTCGGCCAGGCGCACCGCGCCGATGGGCACGCTCACCGCGGACTGCACGCGGGCGCCGTCGCTGACCACGATCTCGGTGGAGCCGCCGCCGACGTCGGCGACCACGAACGGCGCGCCGGCGACCGCGGGCAGGCTCCGCACCTGCGCCTGGTACGCGAGCTCGGCCTCGCGCGGGCCGTCGATGACCTCGACCGGCGCGCCGAGGAGGGCGGCGGCCGGGCCGGTCAGCTCGGCGGCGTTCTCGGCCTCGCGCACGGCCTGGGTCGCGATCACCCGGGTGCGGGCCACGCCGTGGAGGTCGAGCAGGCTCCGCAGCTCGCGGCAGATGACGAGGCAGCGGGCGATGGCGTCGGGGTGGAGCCGGCCGCTGGCGTCGAGGCCCTGCCCGAGCCGGCCGAAGCGACACACGTCGGCCAGGGCGCGGACCTTGCCGTCGGCGCAGCGCTCGGCGACGAGCAGGAGCAGGGTGTTGGTGCCGATGTCGATGACGCCCAGTCGCACGGCCGGCAGCATACTCCGGGGGCGACGCGCTATCTTCCGCGGTGGTGGCAGATCCGTACCGCAGCCCGCCCGCCCCGCCGCCGCGCGCGCCCCGGCGCCGGGGCCAGCCGTGCCCGCGCTGCGCCGGCCGCCTGGTCGCGGCCGAGGTCGCCGGGGTCGCGCTCGAGAGCTGCGACGGCTGCGACGGTCGGTTCGTGGCGCGCGAGGCCATGGTGGCGATCCTCGACCAGCCCGGCACCGTCGACGAGCTGCGCGCGCTCCTGCCGCGGCGCGGCGCGGGACGCCCCTCGCCCGATCGCCTCTACATCAACTGCCCGGTGTGCGGCACGCTCATGCACCGGCGGCAGTCGGCGCGGGGCGGCGCGGTCGTGATCGACTGGTGCGCGCTGCACGGCTGCTGGTTCGACGCCGGCGAGCTGCCGCGCGCGCTCGACTTCGTCGCCGCCGGCGGCGATCTGCGGTGGGCGGCGCGATGAAGGTCGCGGCGATCGTCCTCACCGGCTTCCTCGGCGCCGGCAAGACCACGCTGCTCAACCGCGCGATCGCCCGGCGCGCGGCCGGCGGCGGCGGCGGCGGCGGCAAGCTCGGCATCATCGTCAACGAGCTGGGGGCGATCGGCGTCGACGGCGATCTGCTGCCGCGCGGCGCCGCCCGCCAGGTCGAGCTCCCGGGCGGCTGCGTGTGCTGCGTGCTCAACGAGGATCTCGATCGCACCGTGCGCGAGATGCTCGACGGCGCGCCCGACATCGACACCCTCGTCATCGAGACCACCGGCGTCGCCGAACCGCTGCCCATCGTGTGGGCGCTGGAGGAGCCACCGCTCGGGGAGCGGCTGCGGGTGGCGGCGGTGGTGGCGGTGGTCGATCCCACCAGCTTCGCCGGCGCGCGCCAGGCCAGCCCCACCGCCGAGATCCAGGTCGAGCACGCCGACGTCATCCTCCTGTCCAAGGCCGACGTCGCCGATCCGGAGACGCTGGGCGCGACCCGGGCCGCGGTCGCGACCCTGGCCCCGGCGGCGCCGTGCGTGGAGGGGACGCTCGACGAGCGCGCGGCGTGGCTGCTCGACCTCCTCCGCGACCCGCCCGAGGTGGCGCCGGGCGGACGCGCGGCGCGCCCCGCCGCGCCCCCTGGCCGCGACGAGCACGACCGCCAGGCCGATCACGATCACGACCACGCCGACCACGCCGACCACGCCGACCACGCCGACCACGCCGGCCACCCCGACCACGCCGGCCCCGGCCCCGCCGCGACCCCGGCCCGCCACGGCATCGACGCCGTCGCCGTCGCCGTCGACGCGCTCTACGACCTCGAGGAGCTCGAGGACGCGCTGGGCGAGCTGCCGCCGGTGTTCGTCCGGGTCAAGGGCCTCGTGCGCGCGGTCGATCCGCGCGACGGTCACGACGCGCCGCCGCGCTGGGTCGCGATCCATCGCGTCGGCACCCGGGTGTCGAGCGAGCCGGTGCCGCCGCCCGCCGGTGGCGGCCGCGTGGTCGCGCTGGGCCCGGGAGTGACGGACGCCGTCCTGCGCGCCGGTCTGGCGCGCGCCGTGCTATCGTCCGAACCTGGCACGTAAAAGGCGATGGCCGTCGACGAGCGACCACAAGCGCGCACGCTGCGCGAGCTGCTGCTGGAGATGCGAGGGGGGTACGTCTTGCATCGTCCGGTCGTGGTCGACGTGACCCCGGGCACGCGGGACGGCCCCGAGGCCACGATCGAGCGCACCCTGACCATCCAGCTCCCGGCGGCGGGCGGTGACGACCTGTCGAGCGAGCTGGCCGGATGCTCGTTCATGCTGGTCGGGCCCAACACCCTGTCCGCCGGGCTCGAGACCCCGGTCACGATCGGGCGCAGCCGCCGCTGCGACGTCCGCGTCGACAACGACTCGGTGAGCAAGGTCCACGCCTCGGTCACCTTCGACCAGGGCCGCGCCGCCTACCTGCTGGTGGACGAGAACTCCCGCAACGGCACCCGGGTCAACGGCCAGCAGCTCTCGCCCGGGGTGGCGGCGCCGGTCTACGCCGGGGCCCAGGTCGCCTTCGGGGACGCGGTCTTCGTGTTCATCGACCCCCCCACGCTGCGAAAGCTGGCGCGGATCGCGAGCTGAGGTCAAGGTGCGGGGAGGTGCCCCGTCATGCCCCGCCAGCCAGCGCGGTCGCGCTGGGTCTCGGTCTCGCGCTCGCGCTCGCGGCGTGCGAGCCCGATCGCATCGACGTCGATCGGCCCACCGGCGCCGACGGCCAGCGGCGCTCGGTGCAGGCCGCGGTCAACGAGCTGCGCGCGGCGGGGCACGATGGCCCGGCGTTCCACGCCTTCCACCAGCGCCTGCTGGCGCTGCGGCCGATCATGGACGAGGCCGCGGGCGAGGACGCCGAGCTGTTCGCGGTCACCGAGGCGCTGGCGGCGGTCGAGCGTCGGCTGGCGCCGGGGGGCAACGCCCAGGCGCTGGCGCTGGAGGTGTGGCCGCTGGCCCTGGCGCCGCCGCTCAAGGCCCCGGTGCCGGGCGTGCCCGACCCCGACGTGTGGTCGCCGTGGCTGCCGCGGGCGGGTGAGGGCGCGCCGGCCTACCTCGAGCGGCTGTGCGGCGGGCTGCTCGCGCTCGAGTGCAAGCACGTCGTGCCCGAGGGCCAGGCCGAGGTCGTGGCCGCGGTCGCGATCGAGCGCCTGACCAGCCGGGCGCGGCGCGCCGTGATCAACTGCCCGGCCTGCGTCGAGGCGTCGTGGCGGCGGGTCGTCGCCGGGTGGGAGGCGATGAACGCGGTGCGGGTGACGACGATCGCGGCGGCGCGGCGCACCTACGATCCCGCGCGCTGGCCGGTCGCGGGCGCCGCCGCCGTGCCGCCGCCGCCGGCGGCGCCGGGCCTCCGCCACGTCCACCTCGGCCCCGAGGAGCGGGTCGAGCGCCTGCGCTACGTCCTCGCCGACGCCCGGCGCGACGGCGTGGCCCGGATCGCGCTGGCCGCCCGCGAGCCGACCTACCCCTACCGCATGCGCGCGTACGTGCTCGACAGCGGGCTCGCCCGCCTGCCGGCGCGCGACGGCGAGCCGGTCCAGCTCCTCCTGCGCGTCCTCGACGTGCGCGCGCCGATCGCGACCACCGGCGCGACCACCGGCGACGGCGACGGCGAGGTCAGACGCGCTTCAAGGGGTCGACGCCGGTGAGCACCACCGAGCCGTCGCGGGCGATCCGGATCTCGGTGGTGGGCGTGGCCTCGACCTCGTCGCGGCGGTGGCGGCCGGTGAGCAGGTGGACGACCTGGTTGGCCGAGCCGCGCAGGCCGTGGCCGGTGCGGGCGCCGGCCTGGTAGCGGCCGTCGACGAGGACGTCGAGGTGGGCGAGCACCGCCGGCCCCAGCGCCTGGGCCGCGAGCTCGGCGCGGGTGTAGCCCGAGAACATGAGCGTCGACAGGCCGAGGCGGCGGGCGCCGAGCACCAGCTCGAGCGCGGCGGCGGCCTGCTGCATGGGCTCGCCGCCGGACAGCGTCAGGCCGTCGACGCCGCGGGTGGCGGTGACCTCGGCCAGCAGCGCGTCGGTGGTGAGCGCCGCGCCGCCGGTGGCGTGGGTCGCCGGGTTGAAGCAGCCGGCGCAGCCCAGGGTGCAGCCCTGCAGCCAGATCACGAAGCGCGTGCCGGGGCCGTTGGCGCGGCTGCGCGGCTCGCGGGCGTGGACGCGCGCGACGACCGCCACGGCGCCCGGTCAGCGGCCGCCGGGCGGGGGCACCGCCGGTCGGGCGCGCAGGCCGGTGGTGGACGGCCGCAGGTCGAGCTCCTTGAACAGGAGGTCGGGGGTGGTCACCGAGCTCTCGATCCCGCTCGACGGCACGAAGCCGTCGTCCACGCCGCCCAGCTTGTGCTCGAGGTAGCCGTCGGTCGAGGCCAGGAAGTTGAAGACCGTCGGTGTCTTGCCGGCGGCGATCACGTCCCGCCACGCCTTGATCGGGACCTCGCCGAGCTGGGCGCCGCGCACCCGCTCCTCCTTGCCGTCGGGGGTGACCCGGTAGGCGAGGAGCGCCGGCGGCGGCAGCGACTGGTCGGCGTTCGACAGCATCTGCAGGAGCTCGCGCCGGCTCATCTCGCTGGCCGCCGTCACCGCGGCGTCGTCGAAGCGGCGGATGATGATGCCGTGGGGCAGGCCGGCGGCGCGGACCTCGGCCAGGAGCCGCTTCTTGAGCGCCGCCGGCGGCAGGCCGCCGCGCGCGGTCACGAACAGGTTGGTGGCGGTGCCGTGGAACGCGCCGCCCTTGGCGGTGCGGCGGGCGTGGCCGTTGGAGGTGTCGGTCGGGCTGGCGGGGGTGCGGGTGGTGAGCAGCGAGCGCAGGACGCCGTCCTTCACCACCTCGACCCGCTGTCCCGACACGCCCTCGTCGTCGATGCGGTAGCCGCCGATGATGGCCTTGCCGTGCGAGGTGGCGGTCGTGGGATCGTCGACGATCGACAGGAACGGGGTCATCACCCGCAGCCCGAGCTTGTCGGCGAGCGCGCCGCCGAACAGCTTGGCCTCCTGCGGCCGCAGCCCCTCGGGCAGCGGGGTGCCGCCGAGGTGGGGGGCCAGGGTGTAGCGGACGATGCCGGCGGCGCCCTCGCCCTCGAACAGCACCGGGCCGGCGTAGCGGCCGATCAGCGGCGCGCGGCCGAGCGCGTCGATGGTGGCGGCCAGGTTCCGGGCCTCCCGGCTCAGCTCGGCGTCGGTGGGCAGATCGGCGGCGGTCTGGCCGTAGCGGGTGAAGTACTGGGCCAGCTCCTGGCCGTCGGCGGCCTGGCCGTGGACGACCAGCATCACGCCGCTGACGCGGCGGGTGTCGGTGATGCTGGTCCCGTCGCTGGTCAGGTACCAGCGGCGCTCCAGGAAGGAGGTCAGCGCCACCCGCGAGTCGCGGAGGCCGGGGACGCCGCGCAGCTCGGCCGAGACCCGCTCGGCGCGGCCGACGATGTCCTCCAGCGACTCGAGGCGCGGCACCCGCACCTCCTCCTCGCCGACCATGCCCTTGACCTCGGTCCAGCTCGGGGGGGCGCTCTTGCCGGCGCCGCTGGCGGTGCGGGCGTCGAGCTTGTTGCGGAGCTGGATGAGCGCCTCCTTGTAGGCCTGGTCGGTGACCTGCCAGGCGGCGCGGCGGGCGATGCGCGGCGTGGCCTCGAGCGGCAGGCTGGTGCCGGCGACGCCGTCGATGGCCTCGGCGCCGGCGACCACGAAGTTGCCGCTGTCGAGGCCGTCGATCTTGACCCGCACCCGGCACTCCAGGTTGACGAAGTGGCGGTGCTTCTTGCTGGTGGCGTGGCCGAGGCTGGCGACGGCGTCGTTGACCACGACCTCGGTCACCTTGTACGAGATGTGGTACGGGCGGGGCGCGCCGGGCAGCTCGAGCTGGGCCAGCGCGCGATCCATCTCCTCGGCGATGGCGTCGACGATGGCCTCGGTGACCGCCTGCGACGGCGGGGCCAGGGGCGCCGCCTTCTTGGCGGCGGCCGGGGACGACAGCGCGAGCAGGGCGGCGGCGGCGAGCAGGCCGAGGTGGCGCGCCGGGCGCGGGCGGAGGCGGTGGTGGGCGGAGCGGCTCATCGCGGGCCCCCCTTCTCCAGGCTGGGTGGGCCGAGCACCGGCGGGCGGTCGGGCGGGATGAACGAGCGCTCGATCTCCAGCTTCTCGACCAGGAGGCTCGGCGCCGACGCCGACACCGGCACCCAGCCGCTCTCGGCGCCGCACATGCCGTTGAAGGTCTCGACCTCGCGGCTGGCGGCCCGGATCGACTGCAGCGCCACCAGCGGCGTGCCGCTGATGTCGATGCCGCGCACCAGCTCGCGCCGGCCGTCGGGGTAGAGGCGGTAGGCCAGGACCGGGTTGACCTTGAAGGCCTGGGGGGCGAACGCGCTGGTGTTGGTGAAGCCGCCCGAGATGTCGGTGAAGACCATGCCGTAGGGGCGGCCCTGGCGCTTGACCTCCTCGAGCAGGAGCTTCTCGAGATCGGCGCGCTCGACCGAGCGCGCGGCCGCCACCACCAGGTTGCCCTGGCGCGCCACCGGATCGAGCCCCGGCTGCTTGCGGCCGTGGCCGTTCGACGCCGGCGAGGCGCCGATCGGGTTGCGGCTCATCAGGAAGTCGACCAGCTTGCCGTCCTTGACCAGGTCGACGCGGCGCGCCCGCACGCCCTCGTCGTCGAAGCGGTAGAAGCCGTTGAGCGGCTGGCCGTTGAGGGTGGCCAGGGTCGGGTCGTCGAAGACCGACAGCCACGACGGCATGATGTCGCGGCCCACGTACGACGAGAAGGTCTGGCCGCTGGTGTCGTCCTTCTGGCGGTGGCCCTCGATGCGGTGGCCGAAGACCTCGTGGAAGAACACGCCGGCGGCCCGGCCCTCGAGGATGGCGGGGCCGACGTAGGGCTCCGCCAGCGGCGCCTTGTGCAGCGCGTCCAGGTCGCGGGTGACGGTGTCGATCAGCTTGTCGACGGCGACGTCGTCGGGGAGGCCGTCCGGGGTCTGGGCGAACGCCTGCTCGAGGCGGCTCAGGCCCTGGCCGTCGTCGGCCTTGACCCCGACCGAGATCGAGAGCTGGGCCGTGGTCCACGAGAGCTGCAGCTCGGTGCCCTCGCTGTTGACGAACCACGCGGTGTTGAGCACGAAGACCACGCCGCAGCTCCCGCGGGTGGCGGCGCCGCGCAGGGCGCGGCCCGAGCAGCGCTTGAGCCGGCCCTCCCACGCCGCCTTGTCGAAGGCGAGGGTGGCGGGCTTGCCGATGTAGACCTCGCGCTTGCCGGCGGCGAAGTCGGGGACCCCGGTCTTGCGGCCCAGGGTGCGCTGGTCCTGGCGGACGTAGGTCAGGGCCTGCACCGCCTCGCGGTAGCGGCGATCGGTCTCCAGCCACAGGTGGTTGGCGATGGCCGGGCCGTCGGTGCCGAAGGGCACGACCGCGCGCCGCGGCAGCGGCTCGTTGAAGCCGTTGGGGTCGTCGGACAGGCTGCGGGTGTTGTCGAGCTCGGGCGCGCCGACGCGGAGCTCGACGTCGAGGATGCGGTCGGTCTCGTCGCTGTCGCCGATGAGCGCGCCGCCCTCGGCGTCGAGGGCGACGATCCGCTGCTCGACGATCTGGTAGGCGAGGTAGTACGCCGGATCGGGCAGCTTGCCGAGGGTCGCCATCCAGCGCTGGTTCTCGGCGACCATGACGTCGAGCACCGCCGAGCGCGCCGCCGGGGTGTGGCCGTCGTCGGGCGCGATCGTCGTGGTCTCGATGCGGGCGGGCACCGCCGGCAGCTCGGTGGGGCGGTCGGCGAGGGGCAGGTCGGGGCCGGGCTTGACGGTGGCGCCGCCGCGGCCGCCCGGGCCGCACGCGATCGCGACGCCCGCGACGAGCGGCGTCATCGCCCCGGACCGTCGCAGACGACGGCCGAGGCGGCTGGTGGCAGATGTCATGGCGCAAGCGTACGAGGCCGCCGACCCCGAGACAACCCGCCGACGGCGGCGACGGCGAAGATCAGCCGCGGGCGGCGACGATCGGCGACGACCGCCGGAGCGCGATGAGCGAGCCGTGGATGGCCGCGCCGATGGCGACCGCCTGATCGGGCGGCACCCCGGCCTGCAGCGGCACGCCGAAGTGGCGCTGCACCGCCTCGCGCACGGCCGGCATCTGCGACGAGCCGCCGCACAGGTAGACCGCCGACAGGTCGCCGGGCTGGAGGCCGGCCTGGGCCAGGGCGCGATCGGCGACGTCGAGGCTGCGGCGGACGATGGCGCCGGCGGCGCGCGACAGCGTGGCGCGATCGAGCGACAGCTTGAGGCCGACCATGCCCTCGGCGGTGCGCAGGACGTCCTTGACCTCGATGCGGGTGGTGTCGGCGGTCGACAGCGTGCGCTTGGCCTCCTCGCAGGCGAAGCGCAGGCGCTGCAGCTCGGCGGCGTGCTTGCGCAGGTCGACCTTGTGCTGGCGCCAGAACTGGTTGGCGGCGGCGTCGGACAGGACGGCGTCGATGTCGTCGCCGCCCAGCCACGGGTCGCCGGCCGAGGCCATCACCTGGAAGCGCGAGCGCGACACGTCGACGATCGAGAAGTCGAAGGTGCCGCCGCCGAAATCGTAGATGCCGACCAGGCCGCCGAAGCCGGGCACGTAGCGGTTGGCGAGGGCGGCGGCGTTGGGCTCGGCGATGAGGCCCACCACCTCGAGCCCGGCCAGGCGGGCGGCGACCTCGACCGCCCGGCAGCGGGTCTCGTCGAAGCTGACCGGCACCGCCAGCACCGCCAGCCGGACGTCGCCGAGCTGGCGCTCGGCCAGCGCGCGCGCCTGGTCGAGGATGAAGCCGCAGAGCTGGGGCACGGCGTAGGCCTCGCCATCGACCTCGATCAGGACGGTGCCGTCGTCGGCGGGCAGGGTGCGGTAGGCGGCCTGGGCGACGAAGGTCTGGACCTCGCGATCGGCCAGCCGCCGGCCGAGCAGGCGCTTGGGCGAGGCGATCGTGCGCGACGGGTCGGTGGCGATGCGGCGGCGGGCCTCGGCGCCGACCACGAGCTCACCCGTGCGCGGGATCGAGACCACCGACGGGATGGCGCGGGCGCCGTCGGCGCCGGCCAGCACGCTGACCTTGCCGTTGCGCACGACCGCCACCGCGGTGTTGGAGGTGCCCAGATCGATCCCGACGATCGTGGGCACGGCGGGGCGGTCGGCGCGGGGGCGGTCGGGGCGGTCGGTCATCGACGATCGAGGAGCCCCGGCGGGCGGGTCCTCCAGCCTATCGCGAAATCGGCGCTTCGTCCCGGCCGCGGGCGCCGCCGGGTGGCCGGGCGCGGGCGGCGCCGGGTGGCCGGGCCGCGGGCGGCGCCGGGTGCCAGGCCCGCGGGCCGGGAGTGATCGAGCCGCGCCCCGGGCGAGCCGACGTATACTCCCGCCGGTGGGGCCGCGCCGGACCATCCTCTTGCTGCACCACGACGCCGTGCTGCTCGATCTCCTGACCCGGGTGTTCGAGGCGCGCGGCTTCGCGGTGACCCTGGCCGCCACGCCGATGCAGGCGCGCACCTTCCTGTCGGCCGAGCGCGATCTCGACGTCGTGGTGGCGGCCTGGGACAGCACCCACAACCTGGGGGGCGACGTCTACCGCTGGGTGCTCGAGCACCGCTTCGAGCTGCGCGACCGCTTCGTCTTCGTCGGCGACGAGGTCTCGCCCGACTTCGATCGGATCGTCGCCGGTCGCTGCCTGGTGGTGCGCAGCGCCGACACCGCCGAGATCATCCGGGTCGCCGAGGCCACCGCGACCCGGGTCGTGCGCGCCCGCACCGCCGATCCGGAGGCGGTGTGGGGCGACGAGGGGCGGCCGACGCTGCTCCTGGCCGACGACGATCCGGCGCTCCTGGCGGTCATGGCCGAGCTGCTCACCGCGGCCGGCTGGCTGGTGACGCCGGTGGACAGCGGTAACGCCGCCACCGCCGCCCTCGACGCCACCGACTTCGACATCATCCTGTGCGACTGGCACATGGCCAACGGCTCGGGCGGCCACGTCTTCAACTGGGTCGTGACCTTCCGGCCCTGGCTGCTCGATCGCGTCGTCTTCCTGGCCGAGCGCCCCGGCGACGGGGCCGAGCGCGTGGTGCAGGGCCGGCCGGTGTTCGCCAAGGGCGCCGACTCCGCCCGCCTGATCGAGGCCCTGACCGCGATCGCCCCGCCGCGCCGGTCGTCGCCGCGCCGCGACCGCTAGCGCGGCGCGCCGTCCCCGCCGCCGTCGCCGCCGCCGCCGTCGAACATGCCGTCGCGGTACTCGACGATCTCGCCGGCCACCGCCGACGCGGCGACCGTCAAGGGCGACGCCAGGTAGAGGCGGCCGGGGCCGCTGCGGCCCTTGTAGTTGCGGTTGATCGCCGACACCGTCACCTGGTCGCCGCGCTCCGACACCCCGGGGCCGCAGCCGATGCAGGCGCCGCAGCCGGGCTGGATGACCTCGACCCCGGTGCGCGCGAACAGGTCGAGGTAGCCGCGCGCGCGGGCGTGATCCTCGACCTCCTTGCTGCCGAACTGGATGAAGAAGCGGACCCCGTCGGCGACCCGCTTGCCGGCGCGGTCGGCCTCGGCCATGACCTGGGCGTAGTAGTCGACGTCGTCGCGCTTGCCGGCGGTGCAGGAGCCGCCGTACGCGATGTCGATCGCGACCCGGCCGACCTCGGGCACCCGCGCGCCGTTCTTGGGATCCGACGGCACGCCGCGGTCGGGATCGCCGGGGGTCGCCAGCATGGGCCGGATCGTGGCCAGGTCGATGACGTGGACCCCGCCGTCGTGGTGGGCGTCGGGGTCGGGCGTGACCGCCTTGGCCCGCAGGTCGTCGATCGACGTGCCGGGGCGGCGGCTGGCGATCCACGCCAGCATGAGGTCGTCGACCTCCATGATCGCGCCGCGCGCCGAGCACTCGGTGGCCATGTTGGCCAGGGTGGCGCGCTCGTCGGGCGAGAGCCCGAACAGGCCGTCGCCGCCGAACTCCATGACCCGGTCGAGGGTCTCCTCGCGGCGGGCGTGGGTGGCGAGGATGTGCAGCATCACGTCCTTGGCGGTGACGCCGGGGCGCAGGCGGCCGCGCAGCTCGAAGCGGATCGACTGCGGCACGGCGATGGGCGTGAAGCCCCAGTAGGCGAGCGCGGCGTACTCGGTGGCGCCGACGCCCCACGCCAGCGCGCCCGAGGCGCCGCCCATGCAGGTGTGGCGGTCGGTGGCCTGCACGAAGTCGCCGGGGTCGATGAACTGCTCGCGCGCGACCTGGTGGCAGATGCCGGGCGAGACCCCGTCCTCGGCGGAGTAGTTGCGGACGCCGGTGTGGGCGGCGAACGCGCGCTGGAGCTGGCGCAGGCGCTCGATCTTGTCGGCGTACTTCGCCATCGCCGGCACGCCGGTGGCGTAGATGAGGTGGTCCTCGAAGACGGCGAACTTGGACGGATCCTTGAGGCGGTAGTCGGCGCCGTACTCCTGGCGGAGGAACCAGTCGACCTGGGCGGTGGTGAACTCGTGGGAGTAGCCGGCGTCGACCCGGACCAGGACCGCGTCGCCGGGCTTGACGTGGGTGCCCTGGCCGGGGAGCAGCTTGCGGGCCAGGACCTTCTCGGCCAGCGTCATCGGCCGCGGCCCGGTGCCGGTCGGCGGCACCACGAGCTCGCCTCGGGCCAGCCGGGCGCAGAACGGCAGGAGCCCGCCCGACTCGATGATGAGCGCGGTGACCGCGTCGTGGCCGCGGGTGAGCTCGGCCAGCGGGATGCGCTCGCCGGCCTCGAGGCGGCGCAGCGTGGCGTGGTCGGCCATGAGTTGGCCGATGTTGATGTTGTTGCGGGCGTGGATGGGCGCGAACGACGACGCCACCGCCATGCGGCTGCCGCTGAACACCTCGCACTGGGCGGCGGTCTCGCGCGACGAGCCCACGCCCTTCTGCGCGCCCGAGACCACGACCTCGAAGCCGCCGCGGGCCAGGGCCTCGGGCGGGAACAGGCGCTGGCCGTCGACGATGAGGCCGGCGTAGGCGTTGCGGGCGATCTCGGCCGGATCGAAGTCGAAGCACACCCAGGCCGGGGTCATGGCGTCGGTGTTGATGTCGTCGAGCAGATCCTCGGGCCGGAGGTCGGCCATGCGCAGGGTCAGCTCGCCGGCGAGCTGGCGCCGGATCGTCTCCGGGTCCTTGGTGAGGTAGAGGACCCGCTTGCCGGGGGTGAGCGAGAACGACCGCGCAGCCGACATGTGCTCAGGGTGTATCACGCGCCCTCCGACCCGGGAACCACCGGGCGCGACCTGCGGCTGACCTGGTGTGACGCCGCGGCGTCGTGACGCGGCGTGGCAGACCCGGCGGCGGCGGCGGCGGCGGCGGTGGTGGCGGCGGTGGCGGCGGTGATCAGGTTCGATCAGAGCGTGCCGGCGGCGATCGCGCGCTGGGCCTGCTCGCACAGGGCGCGCACCCCGTGGATGAAGGCGGCGAAGCGCGGGTCCCGGGTCAGGCCGGTGGCGAAGCGGTAGTAGATCTGCTGGGCCACCACGGCGGTCTTGAACAGCCCGTAGGCGTAGTAGAAGACCGCGTCGTCGACGGGACGGCCGGCGGCGGCGGCGTAGCGGGCGACGACCTCGCGCCGCGACATCATCGCCGGCAGGTGGGTGAGCCCGAAGCGCAGCATGTGCATGGGCTGCGGATCGCCGGCCTCGACCCAGTAGCTGACCGAGGTGCCGAGGTCCATCAGCGGGTCGCCGACCGTCGCCATCTCCCAGTCGAGGACGCCGACCACCCGGGTCAGGCCGTCGTCGAAGATCACGTTGTCGAACTTCCAGTCGTTGTGGATGAGGGCCGGCGCGCCGTCGGCCGGCTGGTGCGCGGCGAGCCAGGCCGCGACCTCGAGCACCCCCGGCAGGTCGTCGGTGCGCGAGCCGTGGTAGCGCTCGGTCCAGCCCTCGACCTGGCGGCGGACGTAGCCGTGGGGGCGACCGAGGTCGCCGAGGCCGGCCGCGCGGAAGTCGACGGCGTGGAGCTCGGCCAGGGCGTCGATCAGGAGCTCGCACAGCCGGCGCGCGGTCGCGGCGTCGAGGCTGACCCCGGCCGGCACGTCCTTGCGCAGGATGACGCCGGTGCGCCGCTCCATCAGGTAGAAGGTGCAGCCCATCACCGCGTCGTCCCGGCACAGCGCGATCGGCCGCGGCGCCTGGGCGTAGACCGGCGCCAGCGCCGACAGGACGGTGTGCTCGCGCCCCATGTCGTGGGCGCTCTTGACCTTGCTGCCGAAGGGCGGGCGCCGCAGCACGAGCTCGTCGCCGCCGCGCCGCACCAGGTAGGTGAGGTTGGAGTGACCGCCGGGGAACTGCAGGATCTCGAGCGGCGCGTGGCCGCCCAGGGTGGCGTCGAGCCAGGCGGTCAGCGGGCCGATCGGCAGCTCCTCGCCGGCGCGGGGCGGGCGTGGCTCGCCGCCACCGCTCACCGCTTGGCTCCGTAGCGCTCGAGGATGCGGCGCGACACCACCATCTTGTGGACCTCGTCGGGGCCGTCGTAGATGCGGGCGCCGCGCTCGTGGACGTAGTAGTGGGCGAGCAGGGTGTCGCTGGTGATGCCGAGGGCGCCGTGGACCTGGATGGCGCGATCGATGAGGCGCATCATGACGTCGGAGACGTAGAACTTGATGATCGAGACCTGATCGCGGGCGGCGTGGAAGCCCTGGTGCTCGATCGTCCACGCCGCGCGCAGGACCAGCATGCGCGCCGCGTCGATCTCGGCCCGGGCCTCGGCGACCCAGGCCTGGATGATCTGGCGCGAGGCCAGGGTCTTGTCGGCGTCGATCTTGCGGCTGGCCGCCCGCGCGCACATCAGGTCGAAGACGCGCTCGCAGATGCCGACCCAGCGCATGCAGTGGTGGATGCGGCCCGGGCCCAGGCGCTCCTGGGCGATGAGGAAGCCGGCGCCCTCGGCGCCGAGCAGGTTGGTGCGCGGCACCCGGCAGGCGCGGTACCGGATCTCGGCGTGGCTGGCCCAGCCGGCGCCGGGGTCGCCCATGATCGGGATGTTGCGGATGAGCTCGAAGCCGGGGGTGTCGGTGGGCACGATGATCATCGACGCCCGGCCGTGGGGCGCCGCCGTCGGATCGGTCACCGCCATGACGATGGCGAAGGCCGCGCCGTCGGCGCTGCTGGTGAACCACTTGACGCCGTCGAGGACGTAGTCGTCGCCGTCCTTGACCGCGGTGCAGGTGAGGATGACCGGGTTGGATCCCGGGCTGTCGGGCTCGGTCATCGAGAAGCAGGAGCGGAGCTCGCCGCGGGCCAGCGGCTCGAGCCAGCGCGCCTGCTGCGCCGGCGTGCCCCAGCGGTGCAGGATCTCGAGGTTGCCGGCGTCGGGGGCCTGGGCGCCGAAGCAGTAGTGGCCGAGCGGCGACCGGCCGAGGCGCTCGCTGACCAGGCCGTGATCGACCAGGCCCAGGCCCAGGCCGCCCAGCTCCTTCGGGATCTGCGGGCCCCACAGCCCGGCGGCCTTGACCGCGCCGCGCAGCTCCTCGAGCAGCGCGGCGGCGCCGACCCAGCCCTGCTCCATCACCTCGCGCGCGGCGGGGATGATGCGGTCGGCGAGCAGGCGATCGACCTGCTCGAGGGTGGGCGCGAGGTGGGCGGGGATGGCGAAGTCCATGACGGGCTCCCGGGCGTGGAGGAGGCGCGGCGCCTAGCGGAAGGTGTGCAGGGCCGGCGGCAGGTGATCGATGTGGTTGAACCCGAGCACCGACAGCTCGCCGGGCGCGCGCGAGCGCCACAGGAGCTGGGTGATCGACGCGTTGCGGACCAGGCGCCAGTGGGTGACGGTGGCCAGGGCGTCGAGGCCGAGCGCCAGCTTGAGGGCGACGCCGATGGGGCCGCCCGAGGTCACGGCGACGACGTGGGCGCCGCCGCCGGCGTGGACGGTCGTGATGCGGGCGACCGCGGTCCGCACCCGCTCGACGAACGCGCCGAAGGTCTCGATGCCCTCGGTGTCGAGGCGATCGTGGCACCAGGCGTCGACGACCAGCCAGAAGCCGCGATCCATGAGCGCCTTGCGGTCGGCGGCGGTGGCGGTGCCGTCGAGGAGGCCGCGCAGCTCCGGGTGCTCCTGGACGAACCGGGGCATGAACCTGCCGAGCAGCTCGAAGGCCGGGTACTCGGCCAGCTCGTCGAGGACGGTGGGGGCGGGCAGGGCGTGGCCGGCGGCGGCGGCGGCCTCGACCGCGAGGTGCGCGGGGTCGCGCTGGCGGCGGAGCGGGCCGGTGTAGATCGCGTCGGCGGCGAGGCCGGTCTCCGCCCAGCGCCGGCCCAGGGTGCGGGCCTGCTCGACGCCGCGCTCGCTCAGGCGGTCGTAGTCGGCGGCGCCGTACGAGGCCTGGCCGTGGCGCACCAGGGTCAGGGTTCCCACGGGCGGCACTCTAGCCTGATCGCGCGGGGGCCGGGCCGCGCCGGCCGGCCGACGTCGGCCGTGCGGCTGTGCGGGGTCTGCACACACCGGGGTTGGCGGACTGTGCCAGGTTGGCTCAGGTCGCGTGGCCTCACCGAGATCGACTCACATCGGAGACAACGTAGGAGTTCCAATGGGTTGGACATCGTCGTCGTCGCGCACGATACTTGAATGGGGACAGTTGAACCTTCTCTCCCAGGGGTACCCATGCGCCTTCGCTTGATCCTGTGTGCAGCCATCGCCGTCTCCGCGTTCGCGTGCGGCGGATCCGATGACGACGACGGCAACAACCCGCCGGTGGGCGACGCCGACGGCGACGGCATCTCCGACGACGACGAGGGCCGCGCCACCAACGTCGACACCGACGGCGACGGCATCCCCGACTGGCAGGACGAGGACTCGGACAACGACGGCATCCCCGACTACCGGGAGGCCGGCGACACCGATCCCGGGACGCGGCCGGTCGACACCGACAACGACGGGGTCCCGGACTTCCGCGATCTCGACGCCGACGGCAACGGCATCCCCGACGAGCTCGAGGGCACCGGCGACCCCGACGGCGACGGCCTCGGCAACTGGCAGGACCTCGACGACGACGGCGACTTCATCGGCGACACCCACGAGATCGGCCCCGATCCGCAGAACCCCATCGACACCGACGGTGACGGCATCCCCGACTTCCGGGACACCGACAGCGACGGCGACACCATCCAGGACCTGTACGAGGGCACGACCGACTTCGACCAGGACGGCGTCGGCAACTGGCGCGACCTCGACAGCGACGACGACTGCCGCAGCGATCAGATCGAGTCCGGTGGCACCAACCCGCCGCGCGACACCGACGGCGACGGCCGCCCCGACTTCATCGATCGCGACAGCGACGACGACGGCATCGCCGACGCGGTCGAGGACACCAACTGCAACGGCATCCGCGACGGCAACGAGACCGACGCCGGCAACGCCGACACCGACGGCGACGGCGTCAGCGATCTGATCGAGGAGGCGGCCGGCACCGATCCCAACAACCCGGCCGACAACCCGCAGGCCAACGGCGACTTCGTCTTCATCGTGCCCTACCAGGAGCCGCCGTCGCCCATGGACGACGACCTCGACTTCGCGACCCGGCTGCAGCAGCTCGACATGTACGTGCTGATCGACCGCTCGGGCTCGATGTCGACCGAGTTCACCGCCATCCGCAACAACCTGGGCACGGTCATCCGCAACCTCACCTGCCCGCCGCTGGGCACCGGCGACCCCAACACCTGCATCCCCGACCTGTGGGCCGGCGCCGGCACGATCGGCTACTCGGGCTCGACCGGCGGCAACGCCTACCTGCACGCGGTCAACCTCCAGCCCAACCCCAACGTCTCGGGCCTGCCGGCGACCGAGCCCAACGGCTGCTGCGCCGAGCCGCTCACCTTCGGCGTCTACGCCGCGATCACCGGCCTCGGCACGGCGTCGGTCTCGAGCTGTGGCATCCAGACCGTCGCCCCGCGGTCGACCTGCAACGGTTCGCCCGCCGCCAACGCCGGCTTCTCGCCGTTCGGCTACCCGTGCTTCCGCAGCAACTCGCTGCCGGTCATCCTGCTCGCCACCGACGAGGTGCCGCTCAGCGCCGGCGACACCAACAAGTGCCCCAACTGGAGCTCGGTGGTGCTGCCGCAGATGACCGCGCGCAGCGCCAAGCTGGTCGGCATCCTGGGCGACGGCGCGGCGGCCGCGGTCACCACCGACCTGCGTCAGATGGCGACCGACACCGGCGCCGTCGCCTCCACCAACAACCCGCCGCTGGTCTTCAACGGCTCGGGCTCGACCGCGGCCACCGCGATCGAGAACGGCATCCGCACCCTGGCCAACAACATCGCCCTCGACATGGCGGCGGTGGCCAGCGACGACCCCAGCGACGCGGTCAACGCCGTGCAGGCGTTCGTGTCGCGGCTGGAGACGCTGCAGCTCGGCACCCCGCAGTGCGCCAGCGGCCTCAACGACGTCGACACCGACGGCGACACGTTCGACGACGCCTTCCTCGACGTCCGCGCCGGCACGCCCGTGTGCTGGAAGCTCATCGCCAAGACCAACACCACGGTCCCGGCCACCACCGAGCCCCAGCTCTTCCGGGCCACGGTCAACGTGCTCGGCGACGGCGTCACGGTGCTCGACACCCGCGACGTGTTCTTCCTGGTGCCGCCGCGGCCGCTGGACGAGCCGATCAACTGACAGCCGGGGGCTCGGATTCGGGTTCGGGCTCGGGCTCGGATTCGGGCTCGCGTTCGGATTCGGGCTCGGATCCTTCTCCCCGCTCACCCTGAGCCCTTCACCGACCGCGGTCGGAGATCGCGGGAAACGAACGGCGAGCCCATCGCTCCGGTCGGCCTGAGCGCTTCACCGACCGCGGTCGGAGATGGCGGGAAACGAACGGCGAGCCCATCGCTTGCCGGCGCCGTTCGTTAGGAGCCCTTCACCGACCGCGGTCGGAGATGGCGGGAAACGAACGGCGAGCCCATCGCTCCGGTCGGCCTGAGCCGCCCGAGCGCGAGCGAGGGCGTGTCGAAGGCCGACAAGCCGCGGCCGTCGCGTGAGCGCTGTCCGGGGGGCTTGCCGGCGCCGTTCGTTAGGAGCCCTTCACCGACCGCGGT
>CAADGB010000414.1 GCA_900696455.1 uncultured delta proteobacterium | reverse complement strand
GTCGGCGGGCGCGCCGCGAGCGGAGCGGGTGCACGCGCGGGCTCCGGCGCCGGCGCGGCGGCGTCGCGCGCGGCCTCGGCCTCGAGCGCCGCCATCGTCGCGGCGAACAGCGGCCGGGGCTCCGGCTCGGGCTCCGGTCGCGGCGGCGGCGCGACCGGGCGCGCCGGCTCGCTCCGGGCGGCCTGCGCGTCGAGCCCCGGGCGGGTCGGCGTCCGGGCCCGCGTGACCTTGCCGCGCAGCCCTCGAAAGTGGCTGACCTTCTCGACCGGCAGCCAGTCGTCGAAGCCCTCGCACCAGCAGTGCAGCTCGTCGTCGGGCGAGCGCGCGGCGACCCAGGCCTGGGCCTCGGGCAGGAGGAACGGTCCCTCCTGGTTGCCGTCCTGGGAGACGTACCACTCGTCGTGGAGCGACGGCGGCGGGCGGGTCGGGGTCGCGGCCGCCGCGGCCGCCGGCGCCGGGGTCGCGACCTCCTCCGGGCTGCTCATGCCCTCGCGCACCGTGATCACCGCCGAGCAGTTCTTGCAGCGGATCTTGAGGATCTTGCCGCGGACGCGCTCGTCGGCGATGGAGTAGCGGGTCTTGCAGCGGTCGCAGAGGAATTTCATGGAAGGCAGGGACCGCGCACCCGTGGGGACGAGCGAGGGAGGTGCAACACCGTCATTTTGCAGGAGTCGCGGGGCGTTGGCAAAGCCCCGCGACCCAAGTCGCGACCGGCCGACGGCGAGCGGCGGTCACGGCACCGGCGATCCCGCGTCGGCCTCGTCGTCCACGGCCGCGTCGACGCCGACGGCGCTCCCGGCGGTCGAGCCGGTCGCGGTGGGGTCACGGGGACGGTCGCCCTCGCCGCGCGGGCGCCGGCGGACGGTGACCGGCAGGAGCGGCGCGAGGTCCCGCACCTCGCCCCGGCTCCGCCGCACCAGCATGCCCGAGGCGGCGAGGGCGTCCCCGTCCAGCCGGACCTCGAGGTGCAAGGCCACGTCCTCGAGCGCGGCGCCGATCCAGGCGGCGCGCTGGGTGTCGATGCGGTAGACCTCGCTGTCGGCGGCGCGCACCAGCCGGTTGCCGTCGAGGCGCAGGGCGACGACGGCGTAGACCCGGGCGTCGGCGTCGACGGTCTCGGTCACGGCCACGAGCTCGTCGCGGCCGCGCTCGACCTCGAGCGGCGCCACCCAGCGCAGCCCGCGCAGCTCGAGGGTGGCGACCCGGCGAGCCCCGCCGGCGCCGCGGGCGGCGACCACGATCGTGTCGCCGCTGGTCGCGACCCCGTCGGCGCCCCCCAGGCAGGCCGGCGCGAAGACCTCCCCCGGCGCGCCCAGCTCGCCGAGCGCCGCCCGATCGCAGCGCGGCGCGGGCGCGACGCCGCCGTCGGCGTCCGCCGCGGTCGGCGGCGGCGCCGCCCGGCCGCGCGGGTCCGTGATCAGGACGCCGCTCACGCGACCGGCCTCGACGAGGAAGGTCGCCCCGGGCAGGCGCGCGCCGCGCCACAGCGCCGGATCCGCCGCCACCGCCGGCGCGGCCAGGGCCGGCCCGAGGTCGCGGACGACCGCGTCCTGGCTGGCGCCGACGCCGAGCCCGGCCTCGGTGCGGGCGATCTCGGGCGCGACCACGGCGATGAAGCTGGCGGCCCCCTGCCGCTCGCCACCGACCAGCAGGCCCTCGTCGCGGACCACGCTGTAGTCGAGCATGCCGGGGATCTGCAGGAGCGTCATGCGCGGCCCCGAGGGCAGCGCCGACAGCACCTGCGTGAGCGGGACCCCCAGCCGGTAGGGCCCGACGCCGTCGACGCTGATGGCGTAGGGCGGCAGCGCGCGCACCTGTCGCGGCGGGGCGCCGATCACCCGGCGTGGCGGCGGCCCGGCGTCGAAGCGGGTCGACGCGGAGGTGTCCCGGCGCGAGCACGCCGCGCCGGCGACGGCGGCCACGGCGAGCCCGGCGGCGACCACGACGGCGCCAGGGAGGAAGGGCGGTGGGCGGCGACGCACCGCCGTCGAAGGTAGCACCGGGCCGCGCCCCGAGCCGGTCACAGCAGCAGGCTGACCAGGATGCCGATGGCGATGCCGGCGCAGGTGCCGAGGATGAGCCACGGCAGGAACTGGGCGCGCGCCGCGGCCGCCGGCGGCGCCGGCCCGAGGGTGGTGGGCGGCGGCGCCGTGGCGGACGAGGACGAGGACGCGAGGGACGTCGCCGGTGCGACCTCGGGCGCGAGCGGCGGGGCGACGATGATCGGCACCGACTCCTCGCTGGCGGACGCGGTCGGTGACGCCTCGACCGGCGCCTGCAGCGGCAGGCGGATGACGTCGCCGTCCCGGTGCGGCACCGGCGTGCGCATCAGCCGGAGCTGCTCGAGCTCGAGGCCGAGGGCGGCGGCGACCTCGGCGTCGGGCTGCTGGAACTCGTCCCAGTCGCTGGGCGGCTCCTCGTCGGCGGCGCGGTAGCCGTCGAACATCTGGTCGTCGAAGTCCAGCTCCTCGTCGGCCCGGGCCTGCTCGCGCTCGCTGATGAGCTCGGGGCGCCGGAACCCGCCGGCGGCCTCGGCCAGCTCGTCGAGGTAGCGGGCGATGCGCACCGGGCCCGAGGTCAGGCGGGCGTCGCGCAGGAAGCCCTCGAGATCGTCGGCCAGGTCGTAGGCGCTCTGGTAGCGGTTCTCGGGGTGACGCTCGAGGGCGCGCATGATGATGCCCTCGAGGGCGCCCGGGAAGTCGCGCTTGGCGAAGGTCGGCGGCTCGATCTCGGCGGCGATCAGCCGCCGCACGACCTCCTGCGCCGGCCCCTTGAACAGCCGCTTGCCGACGGTGATCTCGTAGAGGACGACGCCGAGCGAGAAGATGTCCGAGCGGTGATCGACGACGCCGCGCCCGGCCTGCTCGGGCGACATGTACGACAGCTTGCCGGGGATCGTCCCCTCCTCCCGCGCCCGCTGGTCGGCGGCGCGGGCGATGCCGAAGTCGATGATCTTGAGGAAGCCGTCCTCGGTGACCAGGAGGTTGGTCGGCGAGATGTCGCAGTGGACGATCGCCAGCGGCGGGCCGGCGTGGGGATGGTCGGCGGGCCCGGGGCCGCGCTTGGCGTGGAAGTAGCCCATGCCCGCGGCGGCCTGGCGGATCAGCTCGACCGCATGCGGCAGCGGCAGGAAGCGCTCGTGGGCGAGGCCGCGGCGGCACAGCTCGTTGAGCTCCTCGCCGACGATGTACTCCATCGCGATGTAGGGGACGCCGCCCTCCTCGTCGACGTCGTAGACGTGGACGATGTTGGGGTGGTTGAGCTGGGCGCCGATGCGGGCCTCGTCCAGGAACATCTCGACGATGCGCGGGTCGGCGGCGAGCTCGGGCTTGAGCCGCTTGATGACGATGTCCTTCTCGAACCCCGCCATCGCGTTCTGACGCGCCAGGTAGATCTCGGCCATGCCGCCGGTGGCCAGCGGGCGGAGGAGGCCGTAGCGCTGCCCGAACGGCACCGGGCCATCGAAGGCCGCCGACGGCAGGTTCATGGCGCGTCCTCGGCCAGGGCGCGCTGGGTGGTGACGATCGCCGCCTGCCCGGTGGGCGCGACGTCGGCGAGCTCGATCTCGTCGACGGCCGGCACCGAGTCGGCGACCAGCGCCTGCAGCACCGCCGTGGCGCCCTCGCCGAGCCCCGCCAGATCGTAGCCGCCCTCGAGCGTGACCACCCAGCGCCCGCCGGCGACCTCGTCGGCGACGGCCCGCATGCGGCGGGCCATGCCGGTGAAGCCCATGCGCGTCACCCGCATCGCCGCCAGCGGGTCGGCGTGGTGGGCGTCGAAGCCCGCCGACACCAGCACCAGGTCGGGGCGGAAGCGCCGCAGCGCGGGCACGAGGACGTGATCGAAGGCGGCCAGGTACTCGCGATCGCCCGAGCCGGCCGGCAGGCCGACGTTGACGGTGGCGCCGCGGGCGCCCGGCCCGCCGATCTCGTCGGGCGCGCCGGTGCCGGGGTAGAACGGGAACTGGTGCACCGACAGGTACATCACGCTCGGGTCGTCCCAGAAGATCTGCTGCGTGCCGTTGCCGTGGTGCACGTCCCAGTCGAGGATCGCGACCCGGGCGGCGCCGGCGGCGCGGGCGGCGGCGGCCGCGACCGCCACGTTGTTGAGCAGGCAGAAGCCCATCGCCCGCCCGGCCTCGGCGTGATGTCCGGGGGGCCGGACGACGGCGAGCCCGCTCGACAGCGCGCCGGCGAGGACCTGGGTGGCGAGCTCCGCGACCGAGCCGGCGGCGGCCAGGGCCGCGTCCCAGGTGCCGGGCGAGAAGTAGGTGTCGGGATCGAGCCAGCCGGTCTGCCCCGGCACCGCGCGGCTCAGCTCGTCGAGGTAGGCCGCGGTGTGGACGCGGGCCAGCTCCTCGTCGCGGGCCGCCCGGATCGGCACCTGGCGACCGCGGTCGCGCAGCCCGGCGTCGAGGCGCGCGTCGCGCACCGCCTCGGCGCGGGCCGCGCGCTCGGGGTGACCGGCGGGCGCGCGGTGCTGGATGAAGATCTCGTCGAGGACGTACCCGAGCATGACGGCAGGAGCGGCGGGAGGCGCCGGGGCCGCGACATTACATGATCGCCCCGGCCGGCGGCACGTGGGCGCGGGCACGGAGATCCTGACAGGAGATGGCCCGTGCTAGCGTGGACCGGCCGTCCCGGAAGGAACCGAGATGCTCCCCACGTCGCCCCCGGCCGCGCGCCGCCGCCACCGCCTCCGCCTCGCCGAGCGCCCCGCGCGCCGCGTCGCCCTCGCCCTCGGCCTCGGCGCGGGCCTCGCCGCGGGCCTCGCCGGCTGCGGCAAGGACGGCGAGGAGCTCCTCGGCATGTGGCAGGTCACGGCGCACACCGAGAACCCGGCCGGGTGCGAGGCCGAGGGGCCGGCGGTGACCGACCCGCCGTTCATCCGCTTCGCCGAGGGGAGCTTCTTCGGACAGGACTACTACGAGTACGTGGCCTGCCGGGACGCCGCCGGCGCCGACTGCGACCCGTCGGCCGGGCTGTTCACGCTGCTCTACGCCGAGCCGGTCGCCGGCGGCATGCGGGCCGCGATCTACGCCGCCTCGGGCTCGAGCGACGACTGCCTCCTGGCGGCGACGATCTCGGACGCCGTGGTCACCGCCGGCGCCCTCCGCATCGAGACCCGCCGCCGCCACCAGGACGGCGTCACCGACAGCGCCTGCGACGCCGACGACGCCGAGGCGCGCGCCGCGACCCTGCCCTGCACCGAGCTCGAGGTCCTGGTCGGCCAGCGGCCGTGAGGGCCCCGCCGCGCGGCCGGGTCGCGGCTCGGCGCGTCGCCGTCCTCGCGCCGCGGTAGAGTCGCCGGGCCATGGCCCCCTCCCCCCTGCCCACCTCCGTCATCGGCGCCGGCAGCTACGGCACCTGCCTGGCCATCCAGCTCGCCGCCGCCGGTCACGACGTGACCCTGTGGGCGCGCGATCCGGCGCTGGCCGCCGAGCTCGATCGCACCCGCGAGAACCGGGTCTACCTGCCCGGCTTCCTGCTGCCGCCGTCCGTCCAGATCACGACGCAGCTCGAGCGCGCGATCCGCGGCAAGGCGATCGTCCTGGGCGTCACGCCCTCGCACGCCATCCGCGACGTGTTCGGGCGGGCCGCGAGCTGGTTCGACGCCGACGCGATCCTGGTCAACGCCTCGAAGGGGCTCGAGGACGGCACGCTGCTCACGATCGACGAGGTCTACCGCCAGATCCTCGCCCCCCGCCTGGCCGCGCGCGCGACCTTCCTGTCGGGCCCGACCTTCGCCGCCGAGATCGCCGCCGGCATGCCGAGCGCGATCGTGCTGGCGGGCCGCGACCCCGAGACCACCGGGTTCGTGCAGCGCGCGATCTCGACCGATCGCTTCCGCACCTACTCGTCGGACGACGTCACCGGCGTGCTGGTCGGCGGCGCCATCAAGAACGTGGTCGCGATCGCGGCCGGCGTCTCCGACGGGCTCGGCTTCGGCTCCAACGCCCGCGCCGCGCTCATCACCCGGGGCCTGGCCGAGATCACGCGCGTCGGCGTCGCGATGGGGGCGCAGGCCACGACCTTCGCCGGGCTGTCCGGGATGGGCGATCTCGTGCTGACCTGCTCGAGCGACACCTCGCGCAACCGCAAGGTCGGCCTGGCCCTCGGCCACGGCAAGACCATGGCCGAGATCCTCGGCGACATGCGCATGGTCGCCGAGGGCGTGAAGACCACCAAGGTCGCGCACGAGCTCGCCCGCAAGCTCGGGGTGCCAGCGCCGATCACCGAGGTGATGCACGCGATCGTCCACGAGGGCGCGCCCGCGCGCGAGGCGATGCAGCGCCTGATGACACGATCGCTGCGCGCCGAGCAGGACTGAGGCCGAGGCCCCGCCGAGGCGATCTCCTCCGACTCAGGTCGGCACCGGCGTCCTCGCCGGGACCGCCCGATCGACCCGAGCGTGTGATCCCTTCACACGCTCAGCCGCGGCGCCGCCGAGGTGCTCAGGTCCCGGTCGGGACCTCGCCGCCGGTGGACGGCGCGAGCACGACGCAGTCGCGGCCGGCGCGCTTGGCGGCGTAGAGGGCGTCGTCGGCGGCGCGGAGCAGGGTGTCGGGATCGGCGGCGTCGTCGGGGAAAGAGGCGACCCCCACCGAGATCGAGAGGTGGCCGCCGGGCTGGCCGGCGCCGAACGGGAAGGGGTGGGTGGCGACGCGCTCGCGGATGCGCTCGGCCAGCTTGGCGGCGGTGAACTTGGCGGTGTCGACCAGGATCACGCTGAACTCCTCGCCGCCGTAGCGCGCGACCATGTCGTTGGCGCGCCGCCCCTCGGTGAGGAGGCGGGCCACGGTCCGCAGCACGTCGTCGCCGGCGGGATGGCCGTGGTGATCGTTGTAGTGCTTGAAGTGATCGACGTCGATCATGAGCAGCGACAGCGGCAGGCCGTTGCGCGCCGAGCGCTCGACCTCGAGCGCGAGCCGCTCGTGGAGGTGGCGGTGGTTGTAGAGGCCGGTGAGGCCGTCGGTGACGGCGAGCTGGGCCAGGCGCGAGTTGGCCTCGGCCAGCTCGTGGGTGCGCTCGTGGACCTTGGCCTCGAGCTCGCGGTTCATCTCGACCAGGGCCTGGTTCTTGGACGACAGCGTGCTGATGAGCTGGCGGTTCTCCTCGGTCAGCCGGTACTGGCGGAGCAGGTTCTCGACCGCCAGCCGCAGCGACGCCTCGTCCCACGGCTTGGCCAGGTAGTGGTTGAGGTTGGCGCGGTTGATGGCCGAGACCACGGCGTCGAGGCCGGCCTGGCCGGTGAGCAGGATCTTGGTGGTGGTGGGCGAACGGCGATCGACGACCTCGAGCAGGTCGACGCCCTTCATCCCCGGCATGATCTGGTCGGCGATGACCACCGCGATCCGCTCGCCGTCGCGCTCGAGCTCGTCGAGCAGCTCGAGGGCGTCGGCGCCGGAGGACGCGGTGGCGATGTCGCACTCGTGGCCGAAGCGGGCCGCGAGCTGCTGGCGCAGCGCCAGCAGCACGCCCTCCTCGTCGTCGACGCACAGGATCGTCTCGCGCGCGGTCATGCCCGGGCCCCGCCGGTCCCGACCACCTCCCCGCCCGCCGCCTCCCCGCCCGCCGCCGCCGCCCGCACGACCGGCGCGGCCGGCGCGGCCACGACCGGCAGCCAGACCTCGAAGCAGGTGTCGCCCGGCGCCGAGCGACAGGCCAGCTCGCCGCCGTGCTTGGCGATGATGGTCGAGACGATGCCGAGGCCGAGGCCGGTGCCCTCGCCCTTGGGCTTGGTGGTGAAGAACGGCTCGAAGATGCGGCCCTGGATCTCGGGCGCGATGCCGGGCCCGTCATCCACGATGCGCACCGCGACGCCGTCGCGGCTCGCGCCACCCCGCTCGCGGCGAACGGCCTCGGTCTCGATCGTGATGGTGCCCTTGCCGCCCAGCGCCTGGATCGCGTTCTGGATGAGGTTCGTCCACACCTGGTTGAGCTCGTCGACGAAGATCGGGACCGAGGGCAACTGCCCGAAACGTCTGACGACGGTTATATCACGCAGCGAGTAGCCGAACAGCGTGAGGGTCGTCTCCAGACCCTCGTGCACGTCGGCCGGCACGCGCGTCGGCTCCTCGTCGAGGTGGGAGTAGGTCTTGAGCGCACCGACGATGCGCTGGATGCGCGAGATCGCGTTGCCGATGATGTGGGCGTTGCGGTGCAGGTTGGCCTGCTCGATGAGGTAGGCGAGCGCCGGGCGCGCCGCCGGCGAGCGCCCGACCAGGTCGACCACCGTGGCCTCGTCGGCGCCGGCCTCGGCCAGGCGCTGCGCCAGCTCCCCCGCCGCCGGCCCCACCACCGGCTCGAGCGCGGCGCGCAGCTCGCGCGCGGTGCGGCGCACCGCGGCGCCGGTCGGCAGGCGGCGGGCGGCCAGCTCCTGGCCCATGCCGTCGATGACCGCGAACAGCGCCTCGCGCCGCTCGGCGTCGTCGACCGACGCCGCCAGCGCCCGCACCGGCTCGGCCATGGCGGCGACCGCGGCCGTGATGGCGTCGACCGCGCCCCGGATCGCCGCCGACGGCGAGTTGATCTCGTGGGCCACACCGGCGACCAGGAGGCCGAGGCCGGCCATGCGCTCCGACAGCACGAGCTGGGCCTGGGTCTCGCGCAGGTCGGCCAGCGCCTTGCCGAGCTCGCGGTTGATCGCGGTGAGCTCGGCGGTGCGCAGCCGGACCTTGGCCTCCAGCTCCTCGCTGGCGTCGCGGACCTGTTCGTAGAGCCGCGCGTTCTCGATCGCCGCCGCCGCCTGATCGGCGAAGGTGGCGAGCAGGTTGGCGTCGGCCTCGGCGAACGGCCGCGCCGCGGCGCCGCGGCCCACCACCAGCACGCCGACCACCGCCCCCTTGCGCTCGAGCGGGACCGCCATGAGCGCGCCGTCGACCCCGGCGGCGGCCGCGGCCTCGCGGCGGCGGGCGTCGGCGCCGACGTCGTCGACGCGCAGGGTCGCGCGCAGGCGCGCCACCTGGGCCGCGATCGGCGCCAGCGCGGCGGCGTCGACCTCGGGCGGCGGCGGCGCCACGCCGGCCGCGGTCTTGCGCAGGCGCGAGGCCGCGACGCTGACCCGGACGTCGTCGGCGCCGCCCCCCGGCGGCACCAGGAACAGCGCGCACAGCCGGACGTCGAACGTGCGCGCCACCGAGTCGACGATCTTGCTCGACACCTGGCCGAGGTCGATGACCGACGACATCGCGCGGCCGGCGTCGTGCAGCGCCATGATCTCGCGCATGCGCGCCGCCAGCCGCTGCTGGTTCTCCTTGAGCGCCCCGGTCATGTGCTGGAACGCCACCGCCAGGTCGCCGATCTCGTCGCCGGCGGCGACGTCGATGGCCTGGTCGAGATCGCCGCGGGCGATCGCGACCGCGCCGCGGTGGAGCTTGGCCACCGGCTGGCCGACGCGGCGGGCGAGCAGGCCCGCCAGCGCCAGCGCGAACACCAGCGCCACCGCCGCGCCCACCGCCAGCGAGCGGAAGGCCACCCGCTGCGCGCGCAGGAGCGGCCGGCGATCGAGCGCGACCGCGAACAGGCCCAGGGCGTGGCCGCGATCGTCGACCAGCGCCGTCCACGTCACGTGGTGCTCGCGCCCGTCGAGGTCGAGCCCCACCGCCGGCTGCAAGCGCTGGCGCACGTCGCGCAGGACCCGCGCCGGGACCTGGATCGCGGCCAACCGCGCGCCGAGCCCGTCGCGGGTGGTCGAGGTCACGACCCCGGCGTTGAGGCTGCCGACGAGGACGTCGGCGCCGAGCGCGCCCTTGATGCCGTCGGCGAACGCGCCGTCGAGCGGCACGCTCACCACCACCACGCCGGTCAGCTCGAGCGCGACGTCGACCACCGGCGCCGCCGCCCGCACCACCACCCCGGTCGGGGCCTGCTCGAGCGTCACGCGCGCCGCCCACCCCAGCGCCGCCGGCACCACCGGCGAGCGCACGTCGGCGGCGAGCTCGGCGAAGCGACGGCCGTCGCCCCCGATGATCCGCGCCGCCACCTGCCGGCCCTCCCCGTCGAGGACCTGGACCAGCGACGACGGCAGGTGGGGCGCGAGCTGGGCCAGGACCTCGCTGACCACCGCCTCGCCGCGCGGGATGGCGGCGGCCAGCTCGTGGTTCGAGCCCAGGCGGACGGCGTCGTCGCCGACGCGCTCGAACGAGCGCAGGGTCAGGTTGAGCCCGACGTCGAGCTGCCGCCGCCCGTCGCGCTCGAGCCCGCCCTCGAGGTTGCCCAGCACCACGCCCGAGGCCAGGGACGCCACCACCAGCATGGGCAGGAGCGCGGCCACCGACATCGACAGCGCCAGCTTGGTGCGCAGGCGCATGCGGGCGATGCGGGCGACCGGCCAGCGCGCCAGCCGCCCGAGCGCGGCCAGCCGGCTCACGGCCGCACCCGTCGCAGGCCGGTGTAGACGACGTGGCCCGAGGCGTTGATGACCACGTCCTGCAGCTCGTCGCTGGCCGCGATCGCGACCTGGGAGTGGGCGAGCGGCGCCCACGGCGCGTCGGCGGCGAGCCGGCGCTGGACCTCGACGTAGAGCGCCTCCCGCGCCCCGCGATCCTCGACCGCCTGGGCCTCGCGCAGGAGCCGTGACACGCCGTCGTCGCGATAGAACGCGAGGTTGCGCGCCACCCCCGGCACGGTGTTGTCCTTGTCGAACAGGAGGAACAGGTAGTTGTCGGGATCGCCGTTGTCGCCGACCCAGCCGGCCAGCGCCAGCTCGTGGCGGCCGTGCTCGGTGTCGTCGTTGTGGAGATCGAACGGCTGCAGCACGACCTGGGTGCGCAGGCCGACCGCGGCCAGGTTGCTCTGCAGCACCCGGGTCACCTGCTCGGGGTTGGGCAGGTACGGGCGCGGCGTCGACGGCGCGTACAGGGTGTAGGTGCGCTCGAGCGCCAGCCGGCCGTCGGCCACCGCCGCCGCCAGCAGCGCGCGCGCCCGCGCCGGCTCGTAGCCGGCGGCGTCGAGGCCGGCGGCGTGCCCCCACTGGGTGGGCGGCAGCGGCCCGTGGGCGGGGATGGCGAGGCCCTGGTAGGCGAGGCGGACGATGGGCTGCTTGTTGATGGCCAGGTTCACCGCCTGGCGCACCCGCACGTCGTCGAACGGCGGCCGCAGGCAGTTCATGGCCAGGTAGGTGACGTTGTTGGTCGGCGGCCGGTACAGGGTCAGGCCGGGGTGGAGGTCGACGAACTGCAGCTCCTCGGGGAGGATCGCGACCGCCATGTCGATGGCCCCGCTCTCGAGGGCGACCAGGCGCTGGCGGGCGTCGGGCACGACCTCGAACACCAGGCGATCGATCGTCGACGGCGGCCCCCAGTAGTCCTTGAACCGGACCAGCACGATCCGGTCGCCGCGATCCCAGCGCTCGAGGCGGAGCGGGCCGGTGCCCACCGGCTGCTCGGCGAAGCCATCGCCCAGGCGCGCCATGGCGGCCGGCGAGACGATCGACACCGGGAACATGGTCATGTTGGCCAGGAACGGCGCGTAGCGGCTGGTGATGTGGAAGCGCACCGTGAGGTCGTCGACCTTCTCGACCCGCACGATGTTGCGGAAGGCGTTCTCCCAGTAGCTGAAGAGGCCGGTGTGGTGGGGGTGGCGCGGGTCGCGCTGGCGCTCGAACGAGAACACCACCGCGTCGGCGTCGAAGCGGGTGCCGTCGTGGAAGCGGACGCCGTCGCGCAGGTGGAAGGTCCAGATCGTGCCGCTGTCGTCGCTGGTCCAGCGCACCGCCAGGGCCGGCTCCAGGTCGGTGGTGCCGGGGTGGTAGCGGACCAGGGTCTCGAACACCTGCTCGATCACCTCGGCCGACTCGTTGTCGGTGGGGCGCGCCGGATCGAGCGAGATCGCGTCCGAGGGCCGGCCGACCACGACCGCGGTCCGGGAGTCGGCGCTCGACCCCCGCCCCTGCCCGAGGCCGAGCCAGTCCGTGTCGCAGGCCGCCGCCAGGGCGACCAGCCCCACCACGAGCGCGGTCCGCATGGCCCTGGAGTGTAGCAGAGCCGCCGATTGACTCTCGGCATTCGCTCACTTAGCCTCGCGGGGCCCGCTGTTCGTCCGCCGGGTCCGCCGATCGCCCTCCGATCGTCGGATCGACTGAATCGGCGGGGTCCTTCCATCGTCTTTGCCGAGGATCTGCCTGATGCGCCTGACCGTCCTCTCCGCCCTCGCCGCCGCCGTGCTCGTCACCGGATGCGACATGGGTCAGTTCACCGTCAACACCACGGCCAAGGTGCTGATCCGCGCCCAGCCGTCGCTCAAGATGGAGGCCGACTACGAGCTGGCCGCGCGCGCCATCCCCGGCACGCTCAAGACCGTCGAAGGCTTCTGGGTGGTCCACCCCTCGAACCCGATCCTGCTCGGCATCCTCACCGAGGGCTACTGCCAGTACGGCATCGGCTTCGTCGAGGACGAGTGGGAGGAGGCCACCCGCAACAAGGACTTCGACCTCGCCCAGTACCACTCGACGCGCGCCACCAAGATGTTCGTGCGCTGCCTCAACTACGCCCTCAAGCAGCTCGGCAGCCGGTGGCAGGAGGACCTGTTCGCCGACGGTGAGGGCGCCGCCGAGCGCGCCGCGGCCCGCATCGCCTCGGCCGGCTCGGGCCAGCGCACGCCGCTGATGTGGGCGGCGATCGCGCTCGGCGCCGCGGTCAACCAGAACAAGGACAACATCGAGATGGTGCAGTACGCCGGCACCGCCAAGGCGATGCTGCTCAAGGTCGTCGAGCTCGACGGCAAGCGGCCGCCCAAGGATCCGGTCCTGGCCGCGATGCCGCACGTCGCCCTCGGCCTGGTCTACACCGCGGTCAGCCCGGCCCTGGGCGGCGATCCCAAGAAGGCCGAGGAGCACTTCCAGACCGCGCTCAAGCTCACCGACGAGCGCTTCCTCCTCGCCCGCGTCCACTACGCGCGGCGGGTGGGGGTCGCCACCCAGAACCGCCAGCTCTTCCGCGAGCACCTGCTCAAGGTGCTGCAGACCGATCCGGCCATCTGGCCGGAGCAGCGGCTGGCCAACGAGATCGCCCACCGCCGGGCGCGCCGCTACCTCAAGATGGAGAAGGAGCTCTTCTGATGCCGACCACCCGTTCGCCTCGCGTCACCTGGCCCGCCCGACTGTCCCTGCGGCCGCTCCGGGCCCCGCTGCTGGCCGCGGCCGCCCTGGCCGCGACCGCCGGCACCGCCGCCGCCCAGCCGGTCGAGGTCCGCCTCGCCACCCTGGCGCCCGACGGCAGCTCGTGGATGAAGATCCTGTCCCGGGGCGGGGCCGAGGTCGAGACCAAGACCGCGGGCCGGGTCAAGGTCAAGTACTACGCCGGCGGCGTCCAGGGCGACGAGCGCGACGTCGTGCGCAAGATGAACCTCGGCCAGCTCGACGGCGGCGCGGTGACCTCGGTCGGCCTGTCGATGATCGACGAGAGCATCCGCGTGCTCGAGCTGCCGCGGATGTTCGCCTCGGTCGAGGAGCTCGACTACGTCGCCGACAAGATGTGGCCGTACTTCCAGGACAAGTTCAAGAAGAAGGGCTACCGGCTCAACGATCGCGGCGACGTCGGCTGGATCTACTTCATGTCGAAGAACGAGATCACCAGCGTCGACGTGCTCCGCCAGCAGAAGGCCTGGCTGTGGGGCGACGACGGCCTGGTCCGCGCCATGTACAAGCGCCTCAACGTGTCGGGCGTGCCGCTGGGCGTGCCCGAGGTCGAGCCCGCGCTCACCACCGGCCGCATCAACGCCGCCTACAGCTCGCCGCTGGCCGCGGTGGCGCTGCAGTGGAACACCAAGATCAAGTACATCACCGCGATGCCGATGAGCTTCGCGATCGGCGCCACCGTCCTCAAGGAGGACGTGTTCGCGAAGGTGAGCGCGGAGGATCAGGCGCTCATCCGCAAGATCACCACCGGCATGTCCAAGACCCTGCGCAAGCAGATCCGCAAGGACAACGCGTCGGCGCTCAAGCAGATGGAGCGCAAGGGCGTGAAGGTGTCGCAGACGCCGCCCGAGATGGTCGCCGCCTTCGACAAGGCGGCGCAGGAGGTGTGGGCGGAGCTGACCGGCAAGATGTTCTCCAAGGCCGAGCTCGAGATGGTGCTGAAGCACCGCCAGGAGTTCCGCGACAAGAAGGCCGGCAAGTAAGGCCCGCCGGTCGCCGGTCCCCGGCTCCGCGCCCGCCCCCCGGCGGGCGCGCCGCGTTTCGGGCCACGCGCGGCGACCGGCCCGCGCGGTGGCGCGTCGCTTTTCGGCCGCCCCCGCCCCCATCGCCGCGGCGCCTTCCCGTACGATCGCGACGTGGCCGCTGAACCCGAGTCCGCCGCCCCCGACGCTCACCCGCCTCCGCTCGCCGGCCGCGTCCGCCGGTTCGACGACGCCCTCGGGCACGGCGAGCGGGTGCTGCTCGCCCTGGTCTTCCTGATGCTGGTCGGCGTCGGCTTCTACCGCACGCTGGTCGACCTCCTCTTCAACCAGCGGCCGCTGTGGGCGATCGAGCTCATCAAGGTCTCGGTGTTCGCGATCGCGATGCTGGGCGCCGCCTACGCCACTCACCTCCACCGCAACTTCTCGCTCGACCTCCTGTCGCGGTACCTGAGCCAGAAGAACCGCGCGTTCCTGCGCGTCTTCGTCCACCTCACCACGATCCTCGCCGCCGGCCTCCTCTACTACGGCGGCAACCTGGTGCGCGAGAGCCTGAAGAAGGCCCACGAGGCCCACGAGCTGGTGCCGATCTCGGTGATCGGCTGGTTCGTGCCGGCCGCCGCCGCCCTCATCATCCTCCACTCGGTGAACCACGTCGTGGTCGAGGTCTCGTACCTCGCCGGCGGCCGGATCGCGCCCGAGCCCGACCAGGCGGTGGGGTGAGCCATGGAGGCCCTGCTCTTCGGCCTGGTGGCCTTCGCCTTCTTCACCGGCTCGCGCCTGTTCGCGGTGATGGTGTTCGCCTGCGCCGCCGGCGCCCTGCTCAGCCCGCGCGCCTTCGACGCCGACTTCGGCGGCTTCATCTCCGAGTTCCTCAAGATGGGGACCGGCGACGCCGCCACGATCTTCTCGACGATCCCGCTGTTCATCTACGCCGGCTACCTGATGGCGGTGTCGAAGACCGCGGAGCGCCTGGTCCGCTTCTCCAACGCCGCGCTGGGCTGGCTGCCCGGCGGCCTGGGCGTGGTCACGATCATGGCGTGCGCCCTCTACACCACGTTCACCGGCGCCTCCGGCGTCACGATCGTGGCGCTGGGCAGCCTGCTCATGCCCTCGCTCATCAAGCAGAAGTACCCGGAGCGCTTCTCGCTGGGCCTGGTCACCGGCACCGGCTCGGTCGGCCTCCTGTTCCCGCCCGCCCTGCCGCTCTTCATCTTCGGCACCGTCCTCGGCCTGCAGCAGGAGCTGACCAAGAAGTGGATGGCGCAGAACGCCGAGTGGGAGTGGGCGACCGAGCGCTTCATCTGGGCCGGGATCGTGCCCGGCCTGGTCCTGGTCGGCTCGCTGGCCCTGGTCGTGATCGTGATCGCGGTCATCAAGAAGGTGCCGCGGCAGAAGTTCGACATCGCCGAGCTCGGGCGCTCGCTCCTGGTCGCGCTGCCCGAGCTGGCGCTGCCGTTCCTCATCATCGCCGCCCTCGCCCTGGGCGTCGGCGACATCTCGCAGATCGCGGCGCTCACCGTCGTCTACCTGCTGATCGTCGAGATGGGGGTCTACGGCGACGTCAAGCCCGTCGACCTGTGGAACATCACCCGCGAGTCGATGGCGCTCATCGGCGCCATCTTCATCATCGTCTTCGCGTCCAACGCGGTGACCAACTACCTGGTCACCGCCGACGTGCCCAAGATGCTGGTGGCGTGGACCCGCGACCACATCGGCTCGCGCGAGGCCTTCCTGCTCGCGCTCAACTGCCTCCTCATCATGGTCGGCATGATGATGGACATCTTCTCGGCCATCCTCATCGTCCTGCCCCTCATCGCCCCCATCGCCTACGAGTACGGCATCAACCCCTACCACCTCGGCGTCATCTTCCTGCTCAACCTCGAGATCGGCTACATGACGCCGCCGGTCGGCCTCAACCTGTTCATCGCCAGCTTCAAGTTCCGCAAGCCGGTGATCGAGGTGGTGTACGCGGTGGTGCCGTTCATCCTGACGATGCTGGCCGCGCTCATGATCGTCACCTACATCCCGGCCCTCACGATCGTCCCGCCGCCCAAGCCGCGCGGCAACCTCGACGGCCTGGTCCAGGTGGTGAAGTCCAGCGCCACGGCGGTGACCAACGTGAAGTCCATCACCCTGCCCGACGGCAAGGTCCTCGAGCAGGCCGCGTGCAACGACATCCAGGACACGTTCGATCGCGACAACTGCCTGCTGGTGTTCAGCGAGGTCACCGACTGCCGCAAGCTGCCGCCGGCCGAGGCCGGGCCGTGCGAGGACAAGGTGATCAAGGAGTACCTGGGCACCGCGGTCGACGACGACGGTGACGGCGACGGCGGCTTCGAGGACAGCGGCGACGACGACGAGGGCGGCGGCTTCGAGGCCGACGGCGACGACTGACGAGGGCGGTGGCGCCGACGCCGACGACGACGCCGACGACGACGACGCCGCCGCCGACGACGCCGCCGACGACGCCGACGCCGCCGCCGCCGACGACGACGCCGACGGGGACGACCCACGGCGCGCCGTGCGCTAGTAGACGATCACGACGATCACCACCGCCCACGCCAGCAGGTTGAGCAGGAAGACCGCGTCGCGCAGCATCGCGTCGGTGGGGCTGTCCGGCCGCGGATCGCGCAGCGCCAGCCAGGCGAAGCGCGTCAGGCCGACCACGCAGAACGGCGCGCTCCACGGCAGCTCGCGGGTCCCGAAGTACGCGACCGTGTGATCGTCGATGGTGTAGAGGAGGTAGGCGGCGGCGGTGGCCAGCCCGAGGCCCAGCATCGCCACCCGCACCCAGCCGCGCGAGTAGCCGGCGAGGGCGGCGCGGGTGGCGGCGGCGTCCCGGCCCTCGCGACCGGCCAGCGCCAGCTCGTGGGCGCGCTTGCCCAGGGCGAGGAAGGTGGCGAGCAGCCCGGTGCACACCAGGAGCCAGGTCGACGGCGCGACGGCGATGGCGGCGCCGCCGGCGGCGACCCGGGTCATGAAGCCCGAGGCGATGAGCCCGACGTCGACGAACGCGACCTGCTTGAGCTTGAGGCTGTAGGCCAGGTTGATGGCCAGGTAGGCCCCGGCCCAGGCCGCGGTCTGCCACGACAGCGCGAGGCAGGCGCCGAGCGCGGCCACCACCAGCCCGCCGGCCAGCATCAGGGCCGCCCGCTCGCCGAGCTGACCGGCGGCGATGGGGCGGCGGCGCTTGGTGGGGTGGGCGCGATCGGCCTCGGCGTCGATCACGTCGTTGATGGCGTAGACCGCCCCCGACAGGGCGCAGAACGCGGCCACCGCCAGGCCGGCGCGCCACAGGTAGCCGGCGTCGACCAGGTGCTTGGCGAAGACCAGGGGCGCGGCGACGAACAGGTTCTTCACCCACTGGTGGGGGCGGAGGGTGAGGATCACCGCGCGCACGGTCGCCATGCTCGCGCGCTTCATACCATCCGGAGGCAGCGCCGGCGCGGCGCGGACCTGCTACAACCGCGGTGCCACCAGCAGGGCCCCGCATGTCCGCCGACGACCCGAGCGACCGCCGCGACATCGTCCGCCGCAAGGCCGACCACCTCGACGTCGCCGCGTCCGGCGCCGCCGACTTCGCGGCGCGCACGACGCTGCTCGAGGAGGTCCACCTGGTCCACCAGGCCCTCGCCGAGCTCGCGATCGACGAGCTCGACCTCGGCGCCGAGCTGTGCGGGCGCCGCCTGGCCGCGCCGCTGGTCGTCACCGGCATGACCGGCGGCACGCCCGAGGCTCGCGCCATCAACCGCGATCTGGCGGTGGCGGCGGCCGGCGCCGGCGTGGCCATGGGCGTGGGCTCGCAGCGGGCGATGGCCGAGCACCCCGACCTCGAGGACACGTTCCAGGTCAAGGACGCGGCGCCGGCGCTGATCCTGTTCGGCAACATCGGCGTGGTCCAGGCCCGCGCCCTCGGCGTCGAGCGGGTGGCCGAGCTGGCGCGCCGCATCGGCGCCGACGCCATGGCCGTCCACCTCAACCCGGCGCAGGAGATGATCCAGGAGCGCGGCGACCGCGACTTCCGCGGCGCCGTCGACATCATCGCCCGGCTGGTCGAGGCCCTACCCTGCCCGATCATCGTCAAGGAGACCGGCTGCGGCCTGTCCCTGCAGGCGGCGCGGCGGCTGGCCTACGTCGGGGTCAGGACCGTCGACGTCGCCGGCGCCGGCGGCACGAGCTGGGTCGCGGTCGAGGCCCGGCGCGCGGCCGAGGGCTCGCCGGCGCGCGCCCTCGGCAACGAGCTGTGGGACTGGGGGCTGCCGACGGCGGTGAGCACGGTCGCCGCTGCCGCCGCCGGGCTCGAGGTGATCGCGTCGGGGGGCCTGCGCAGCGGCCACGACGTGGCCCGCGCCCTGGCGCTCGGCGCCCACGCCGGCGGCCTGGCGGCGCCGGTGCTGCGGGCGCAGCGGGCGGGCGGCGTCGACGGCGTGCGCGCGTTCCTCGACGGCGTCGTCACCTCGATCCGGACCGTCCTGCTCCTGGCCGGCGCCCGGCGCCCGGCCGATCTGCAGGCCGCGCCCCGTCACCTGGGCCCGACGCTGCGGGCGTGGCTCGACGATCTCGGCCTGCCGGCGCCGGGGCTGGCGGCGCGGCCATGACCTCGACCGGCCACGGCAAGGTCATCCTCGTCGGCGAGCACGCCGCGGTCCACGGCCACGCCGCGCTCACCGGCGCGCTGGGGCACGGCGTCACCCTCGACGCCCGCGCCGCCGACACCCTGTCGCTCGACATCGGCGGCTGGGACGTCCGCGTCCGCGCCGGCGACGATCACCCGCTGGCGCTGGCGCTGGCGGCGGTCGCCGACGCGCTCGGCGTCCGCGGCGCCGCGGTCACCGGCGCGGCCGACCTGCCGGCGGCGGCCGGGCTCGGCTCGTCGGCGGCGCTGGCGGTGGCGCTGGCCCGCGCCCTGGCCCGGGTCGCCGGCCGGACGCTGGCGATCGAGGCGCTCGAGGAGGTGGCGGCGCGCGCCGAGCGCGGCTTCCACGGCAACCCCAGCGGCATCGACGTCGCGGTGGCCGCGCGCGGCGGCTGGGGCCTGTTCCGGCGCGGCCAGGGCCTGACCGCGGTGGCGGCGCCGCCGCTCACCCTCGCCATCGGCCTGTCGGGCGAGCCACGCTCGACCGCGGCGATGGTGGCGCGGGTCGGCGCCGCCCGCGACGCGCGGCCGGCCGAGGTCGACGCCGAGCTGGCGGCGCTGGGCGCCGCCGCGCTGGAGGCCGCCGCGCTGCTCGCCCGACCGGCGGTCGACGCCGCCGCGCTGGGCGCGATCTTCGACGACGCCCACGCCCGCCTCGCCCGCCTCGGGGTGTCGGCGCCGGTGCTCGACGCGATGATCGCCGCGGCCGGCCGCGCCGGCGCGCTGGGCGCCAAGCTCACCGGCGGCGGCGGCGGCGGCGCGATCATCGCGATCGCGCCCGGGCGTGAGCACGACGTGGTCGCGGCGTGGCGGGCCATGGGCAAGGACGGCCTGGTCACCCAGGTCGGCGTGCCGGCGACCGCCCCCGGCGGCGACGCGGAGGTGGCGGCGTGAGCGGCGACGCGGCCACGGCGCGGGCCTGCGCCAACATCGCGCTGGTCAAGTACTGGGGCAAGCGCGACGCGGCGCGCAACCTGCCGGCGGCGGGCAGCCTGTCGCTCACCCTCGACGCGCTCACCACCGTCACCACCGTGCGCTTCGATCCGGCGCTGCCCGCCGATCGCATGCGGCTGGGCGGCGAGGTGGCCGCGCCCGAGGTGCTGGCGCGCACCCGCGCCTTCCTCGACCGGGTGCGGGCGCTCGCCGGCATCACCACGCCGGCCTCGGTGGAGAGCCACAACCACTTCCCGACCGCGTCGGGCCTGGCCTCGTCGGCGTCGGGCTTCGCCGCGCTGGCGCTGGCCGCCAGCCGCGCCGCCGGCCTCGACCTCGACGACGCCGCGCTGTCGCGCCTGGCCCGCGAGGGCTCGGGCTCGGCGGCGCGCTCGATCCACGGCGGCTTCGTGCGCATGGACGCCGGCGTCCGCGACGACGGGCTCGACGCCTACGCCCACCCCGTCGCCGCGCCGGCGCTGGCGGCGCGGGTGCGGATGATCGTCGCCGAGGTCGGCGGCGGCGCGCCCAAGACCCACGGCTCGCGCGACGCCATGGAGCACTGCGCCCGCACCTCGCCGCTCTACGACGGCTGGCTGGCGGTGGTGCCGCGCGACCTGGCGGCGGCCGAGGCCGCGATCGCGGCCGGCGATCTCGAGGCGCTGGGCGAGCTGACCGAGGGCAGCGCCCTGGCCATGCATGCCGCCGCCATCGCCTCGCGGCCCACCGTCCTCTACTGGCAGCCGGCGACCCTGGCGGCGCTGGCCCAGGTCCGCGCCCTGCGCGCCGCCGGCCGCGCGGCGTGGGCGACCATGGACGCCGGACCCCACGTCAAGGTGCTGAGCGACGAGCGCGACGCCGACGCCGTCGCCCGGGCCATGGCCGGGACCGAGGGCGTCACCGCGGTCACGATCGCCCGCGCCGGCGGCCCCGCCGAGCTCCTGCCCCGGACCGCGCCGTGAGCCCGCCGCCGGGCGCCCGCGCCACCGCTCCCGGCAAGGTCATGCTGGCCGGCGAGTACGGCGTGCTCGACGGTGGCCTGGCGGTGGTGGCGGCGGTCGACCGCCGCGCCGTGGCGCGGGTGAGCGCGCGGCCGAGCGGCCCGCGGTCGCCGTTCCTGGCCGCCGCCCGCGACGTCGTGGCCGCCGTGCTCGGCGACGCCGCCGCCCGCACCTTCGACGCCCTCGAGGTGGACACCCGGGCGCTGGCCGACGGCGAGCGCAAGCTCGGCCTCGGCTCGTCGGCGGCGGCGACGGTCGCCGCCATCCGCCTGGCCGGCGGCGACGCCCTCGCCGACGACCTGCCCCTGGTGATCCGGCTGGCGCTCGACGCCCACGCCCGCGCCCAGGCGACCCGCGGCGCCGCCGGCAGCGGCGCCGACGTGGTGGCGGTCGCCCACGGCGGCGTGATCGGCTTCCGCGGCGGCGCCGTCCAGCGCCTGACCGTCCCCGCCGAGCTGCGGCTCCACTTCGCGTGGACCGGCGTGCCCGCCGACACCGCCACCCTGGTGGCCGCGGTCCAGGCCGCGCGCACGCGGGCCGCGGACGTCGCGCTCGGCGCCATCACCCACGCCGCCGAGGCGCTGGCCGCGGCCCTCGGCGCCAGCGACGCGGCCGCGGCGGTGGCCGCGGTCGACGCCGGGAGCCGCGCGATGTCCGAGCTGGCCGCCGCCACCGGCGTCGCCCTGGTCCCGGCGGCGGTGGCCGAGCTCGCCGCCCACCTCGCGCCCCTGGGGGCGGCCTGCAAGACCACGGGCGCCGGGGGCGGCGACGTGCTGCTGATCGCCGCCCCGCGCGCGGTGAGCGGTAACGCCCTGGACACCGCGATCGTCCAAGCGGGACTGTGGCCGCTCCAGCTCTCGGTCGACCCCGCCGGCGTGGACTTCCACCCGGGCGGCGAGTAGCTTCGCCCCCGATGTCCTCGCGCCTGCCCGGCCTCTACACCCTGACCGTGGCCGAGCGCCGCCAGCGGGTGGCCGAGGCGGCGGGGATCGACCTCGGCGAGCTGGCCGCGCTCGACGGCGGCCTGAGCGAGGACGACGCCGCCGGCATGATCGAGAACGTGCTCGGCCGCTACGCCCTGCCGTTCGCGGTCGCCACCAACTTCACCGTCGACGGCGCCGACGCCCTGGTGCCGATGGTGGTCGAGGAGCCGTCGGTGGTGGCCGCCGCCAGCAACGCCGCGCGCATGGTGCGGGCCGCCGGCGGCTTCACCGCCCGGGTCTCGCCGCCGGTGGTCACCGGCCAGATCCAGCTCACCCACGTCGACGACGTCGACGGCGCGGCCGCCGCGCTGACCGAGGCCGCGCCCACGCTCCTGGCCCGCGCCCGCGAGCTGTCGCCGCGGCTGTGCGCCCGCGGCGGCGGGCCGCGGGCGGTCCGCGCCCGCGTCCTGGCCCGGCCCCCCGGCCCCGACGGCGGGGTGGTGGTGGTCCACCTCGACGTCGACTGCCGCGACGCCATGGGCGCCAACCTGGTCAACACCCTGTGCGAGCGCCTGGCCGAGCCGGTGGCCCACGCCGCGGCGCCGGCGGGCGCCCCCCGGCCGCGGGTGGGCCTGCGCATCCTGTCCAACCTGTCCGATCAGCGGACGGTCCGGGTCACCTGCGTCGCCGCCGACGACGCCCTGGCCGACGCCCGCTGCCCGGGGCCGGAGGTGCGGGCGGCGATCGCCGCCGCCTCCCGCTTCGCCGAGCTCGATCCCTACCGCGCCGCCACCCACAACAAGGGCGTCATGAACGGCGTCGACGCCGTGCTGGTCGCCACCGGCCAGGACTGGCGCGCGGTCGAGGCCGGCGCCCACGCCTTCGCCGCCCGCACCGGCGCCTACCGGCCGCTGGCGGTGTGGCGCGAGGTCCCGGGCGGGCTGGCCGGCGAGCTCGAGCTGCCGCTGGCGGTGGGCACGGTCGGCGGCGCGCTCCACGTCCACCGCGGCGCCCGCCTCGCCCTGCGCCTGGCCGGCGCCGGCGACGCCCCCCGGCTGGCCGCCCTGGCGGCGGCCGCCGGCCTGGCCTGCAACCTCGCGGCCTTGCGCGCCCTGGCCACCGACGGGATCCAGCGCGGCCACATGGCGCTCCACGCCCGGGCGGTGGCCCGCGCCGCCGGGGCGCCCGCCGACCTGGTCGACGAGGTCGCCGAGGCGATGGCCGCGGCTGGCGAGATCCGCATCGAGGCGGCTCGTGTCATCCTTCGTGAGCTCTCGGCAAAGGACCTCCCGTGATCCACCGCATCGGCGCCCGGCGCGCCCCCGCCCAGGCCGTCCCCCTCCCCCCCAGCCTCGAGCTCGAGGCCTGCTATCGCTACTGCGAGGCGCTGTGCCACGCCCACCACCACAACTTCCCGGTGGCGTCGTTCTTCGCCCGCTCGCACCTGCGCAAGCACATCTGGGCGATGTTCGCGTTCGCCCGGGTCGCCGACGACTTCGCCGACGAGCCGGCCTACGAGGGGCGGCGGGCCCGCGAGCTCGACCGCTGGGAGGAGCTCCTGCACGAGACCTACTACGGTCGGCCGCCCGAGCACCCGGTCTTCATCGCCCTCGCCGATACGATCCGCCACTTCAACCTCCCCATCGTCGAGTTCACCCAGCTCCTGTCCGGCTTCCGGACCGACCTCGAGACCCGGCGCTACGCCACCTGGAACGACCTGCGCAGCTACACCCGGCAGGCCGCCGAGCCGGTCGGCCACCTCCTGCTCTACATCGGCGGCTACCGCGCGCCCGAGCTCCACGCCTACGCCGACGACCTCGCCAGCGGGCTGGCGCTGGCCCGGCTCATCCAGGACATGCCGGCCGACTGGTCGCGCGGCCGCGTCTACATCCCGGCCGAGGATCTGCGGCACTTCGGCGTGACCGACGCCGACATCGCCGCGCGCCGGGCCACGCCCCAGGTCGGCGCCCTGGTCCGCTACCTGGTGGCGCGTACCCGCGCGCTCCTCGAGCGCGGCCGCCCGCTGCCCGAGCTGGTCTCCGCCGACCTGTCGGTCGAGCTCGCCCTCATGTGGCACGGCGGCGCCCGCATCCTCGACAAGATCGCCGCCGCCGGGCCGCGCCTGTTCGGCCACCGCCCCCACCTCACCGCCGCCGACAAGGCGCTGGTGGTGACGCGGGCGCTGGCGTGGCGGGGCGAGAGCCTGGGGCCGCGCGCGGTGGCGCTGGCCCGCCGCACGCTCCTGCGCGACGCCTGACGCCGGCCGCGCCGTCGAGCGGGTGAAGGGATCACCCGCTCAGGACTCGAAGCCGCCGCCGCCGATGAACTCGCGCAGGATCGAGGTCGGCGGCACGTGGTCGGGGTGGATCGGCACGAAGCGGTCGAGCAGGCGCAGCAGGCGGAAGGCGGCGGTGTAGGCCGGGTGGCCGTGGGGGACCTCGAGCAGGTAGCGCTGGGCGTAGACCTTGAGCACCGACAGCTCGTAGATGAGGCTGGTGTCGAAGACGGCCTCGGCCCGGTGCTGGTAGGGGAAGATGTGGCGGCGCTCGCCGCGCCGCACCGAGGGCCAGCGACCGAGGTTGGCGGTGGCGTCGAGGTTGCGGCCGTGGCGATCGCGGACGATCCGCCGCAGGAGGCGGACGTCGGAGGCGTGGACCCGCGACAGCCGGTCGAACGGGAGCTGGGCCAGCGGGCACACGAAGACCGTGAACGCCGCCCCCGGCGGCAGGAGCGCGCCGAGCCGCGGGTTGAGGCCGTGGATGCCCTCGAGCAGGATGAGGTCGCCGCCGCCCAGGCGCAGCGTGCGGCCGCCGGCCGGATCGCTGCGGCCGGTGACGAAGTCGTAGCGGGCGGTGGTGACCTCGTCGCCGGCGACCAGGCGGGTGAGGTGCTCGGCCAGGAGCTCGACGCGCAGCGCCTCGAAGGCCTCGAAGTCGTACTCGCCGTGCTCGTCGCGGGGCGTGGCCTCGCGATCGCAGTAGTAGTCGTCGAGCGAGACCTCGTGCGGGCGCAGGCCATCGACCTGGAGCTGGACCCGCAGCCGCTTGATGAAGGTGGTCTTGCCCGACGACGACGGGCCGGCGATGACGACGATGCGGGTGGCGGGGCGGCCGGCGATGGCGTCGGCGATCATCGACAGCCGCTTCTCGTGGTAGCCCTCGCTGACCCGGATCAGCTCGCCGACGTTGCCGGTGACGCAGGCGCGGTTGAAGGCGCCGACGCTGGTGATGCCGAGCTTGTCGAGGAAGCGCTCCTGATCGCCGGTGAGCGCGGCGACGTGGCCGGCGGCGCGCAGGGCCTCGTCGGGCCCGTCGGCGGGCGGGCGGGCGACGACCGACGGCGGGTAGAGGAGGACCAGCTCGTCGCCGTGGGCGAGGACGCGGGCGCCGCCGAGGGCGCCGGCGCTGGGCCCGGGTGGCTCGAGGGCCAGGGCCTGGACCTCGCCGAAGGTGGCGACCGGGACCATGGGCTCGAGCCAGCTCTCGAGCAAGGCCACCGCCTCGCGCCACTCCACCTCCTCGAAGCGCTCGCGCGCCTCGTCGACGTGCCACAGCTCCTCGCGGACCGGCACGTCGGCGGCGACCAGCGCCACCATCTCGCGCTCGAGGGCGGCGGCCAGCGCCGGCAGCTCGTCGCGGACCCGGCCGGCGACCTGGACCCGCTGGCCGACGCCGAGGGAGTGGCCGAGGCGGAGCGCGACCTGGGGATCGACGCGGCGCGCGGCCTCGAGCAGGAGCAGGCCGAGGCCGCGGCGCAGGATGCGCTCGCCGTCGCCGCGGGCGGTGGTGAGCGGCTCGACCGTGCACGGCGAGGTGACCCGCGCGCCCAGCGACACCGGCCGCCGATCGATGAGCGCCGCCACCACGGTGCCGCCGTCGTGCCCGGCGAGCAGGCTGCCCACGGTCACCCCGGTCGGCACCTGGCGGTCGTGACCGTCGACGTTGACGCGGATCTGGGTGCGGCGGGGCAGCGAGCGCTCGGTGAGCAACGCGCCCACCGAGTCGGTGACCTCGGTGAGGCGCAGCCCCAGCCCCGAGATCACCAGCTCGAGCAGCCCGAGCGCGGCCCGCGGCTCGCGCTCGGCGAGGTCGTCGTACGCCTCGCGGGTGAGCGCGCCCAGCACCAGGGGGGGCGCCGCGCGCACGGTGGCGGCGCGGGCCTCGCCGACGATCAGCCCGAGCTCGCCGAAGTGCTGGCCCGGGGGCATGCGGGCGACCACGACGCCGCCGCGCACCGCCTCGGCCACGCCGTCGAGGATGACGAACATCGTGCGGTCGCGGTCGCCCTCGCGCACCACCGCCGCCCCGTCGGGGACCTCGACCCGGACCAGCCGCGTCGCCACCGCCGTCCGGAGCTCGGGGCCGAGCGCGCCCAGGGCGTCGAGCAGCGGGCCGTCGAGGCTGGTCGCCAGGAGGCCGGAACCCGACGAGGGCCGCGTGCGTCGCATCACCTTCCACACTACGCCCCCGGCGGGGCGCGCGGGGCCCGCGGCGCCGCCATCCCGTCCGCGAGTCGCCGCGCGCGGTCGGGGTAGGATGGGCCGTGAGCACTCCGAGCCGATCGTGCCTGCTGGTCCTCGCCGGCGCCCTCGCCGGCGCCGTCGCCGGCGGCTGCGGCCGCGGCCCCGGCCCGGCGCCGCCCCCGGTGGCCGACGACGGCGCGGTCGGCGTCGCGCGCG
>CAADGB010000413.1 GCA_900696455.1 uncultured delta proteobacterium | reverse complement strand
CGTCGCGAGGCCGAGGCCGACAAGAAGACCCGCCGCGGCAGCCGCGGCAAGAAGGCCGCCGCCTGATCAGCCGATCAGCCTCGGGCTACCCGGTCGCGATTTCCGCGGATCCTGGAGCCCGCCAACACTCCGATGGCCTCCGCTTCCTGGTCGCCGGCTGCGCGTGGGCCGTCGCATGGTTCGAGCAACGCTACGGGACGACGGAATGGTCATCCGACGATGATCAGATCGAGTCCGAGGGAGTCCACGACGCGATCCCGCTCTTGGTACTCGCGAGGCTTGTCGCGGCCTGCGACGGCGTCCCGCCACCGGACTTCGGCGACGCCCGCCGGAGGCTGAGTGCATGGGACGCCGTGCCGGGCGACGCCGTGGAGCGAAGCTACCTCCGGGGGCAAGAGCTAGCCACCTGGCTCGTTCAGGTGGAGCGCGAGGCGCCACCAACCACCAGCGCGCCCCATCTCCCGCTGGTGGGGGGCGCCGTGCGGCTGCCGGGAACCGGCGTCGCGGTCGTGCTTGGCATCGACGGTGACAAGCTGTGGTTGTCGATGTTGAGTCGCGCGAGCAAGCCCGTGGCGAAGTTCATGGCGTCGGCCGCTCGGCCGGTAAGTCCGCCCGCGGTTGGAGAGTTGCTCTTGGTGCCCGTCCCACGCGAGCTGTTCGTGACGTAGTCGCCCCGATGTATGAGTCTCCCGCCGCCGTCGCCGGCGCTACTACTCGGCGTCGGAGCCGAAGAGGAGGGCGTTGAGCTTCGCGGCCTTGCCGAGGCCAGCGCGCGGCACGAGTGGACGCCGGATCAGCAAGTCGTCCTCGAAATGCTCGCGGACGAGGTCGTCGTCGAGACCTGTGGCGAACTCAATCGCGTCGTCCGTGGCGACGAGGAACGGGGCAAGTCCATGTCGCGCCGGTACCGCGTATTCGCGCGCGACGCGGTGCTGGGTGGATTCCAGGAGTTTCTGGAGTAGGTCGACGACCTGGGCAGGGACGCCGGGCCCGATTCCTAGCCACGTGGAGAGCCCTTCGACATGCGCCCGGTCGAGTGCGAGGTAGAACGTCCAGCCAGCCCGCTTGGTTGTATCGGTCACGGTCGAGAGTCCTGCGGCGAGTGTCATCATCGCGAGGTAGTGGATCTCGCGCTCGTCGCCCCGCACGTCGGACTGGAGCACGAGGACGGGCTTATCGCCGTCCACGACGCGCGGGTCGCTGCGGTGCTCGATCTCGGGCAAGCGCGGCGGCGGCGGGTTGAACGTCCCATCGATCCCGGGCCGGTATGGCTCAACGTCCTCAGTGACCACAGGCGCGACTGCCGCGCGTGCGATGTGTGTGGCGCCGTGGCGAACGACCTCTCCGCGCCGGACCGCGCTGTTGATCGCCGAGCGCAGTCCCGTGACGATATGGCCGTCCGCGCGAAGGCGCTCGAAGGTAACGCCCATGTTGTCGCAGGCCCACTCGGCGGCGTGTCGGATCGCGTCGTCGCGCTCGACCGGCTCGCCGTCCAGGCGGGAGACGAGGGCGTATCGCCAGTCGTCGGCGGTCATCGTCTGCGCGCTCTTGACCGCTCGCACGTGGCCTCGCCGGGGCCGGTCGAGGACGCCGGCCTTGACGGCGGACTCAACCGCTGCGAGCAGATCAAGGTAGAGCTGCCCATCGGCCCGGAGGCGCTGGTACGTCACGTGACCAGCCTCGCGGAGGTGCTCGGCGACGAGGCGCACCGCCGCGTCCTTCTCTAGTGGGCCGCGGCGCCAGAGCGCCGAGAACACGTGCGCGTGTCGGGTGTCGCTGTCGACCTCGTCGAACATGGTCCCGGCAGCGTGCAATCCCGCGGCGCTGCCGTGTTTCGCGTGGGACTTGTGCTCCTCTTGGCTGTGCTCGCCGACTTGCTTCACGCCGCTCGCCCCCTTGCCTGCACGTCGATGTTGGCCGCCGCCTTTTGCCGTGTCGCTAGCGCACTCGCCGAGGACCCGCGCCAATAGTTGTTCAGCCGTTTCGTAGTCGCGCCGCTCGGCGCGCGCCAGTTCGGCTTCGGTTGGGACCAACTCGCCGCGGAACGCTTTGGCGAGGATGGCCTTCGAAAGACTCGCGACTCGGTCGCCGGCGGCTTCGATTTGCTCGCTCGTGCCGGCGATGATCTGAAGGAGCGCACGCAGGCGTCGAACGATCTCGCGCTGCTCGTCGACCCCCGGAAGGGGGATGGGCATCTCGGCCAGCTTCGTGGCGTTGATGTTCGACTGACTCACGCCGTCCGTTCGCACGTGACGCGCCCACGCGCGCCCCCAAGGGGACATGATCCATGCCTCAGCAAACTCGGGAACGGCGTGCTCTACCTTGAACCGGACGCGCACGAGGTACGACGCGAAGATTGCCTCGCGGTCGTGCTCGTAGACGGCCGCCTTGCCAACCAACTCAGGGCTGTTCGTGCGGTTGAAGAGGAGGTCTCCACGCCGCACGCGGAACTCCTCGGCTGCGGCTGCACGCTTGACGAACTTCAAGTCCGTTAGGTCGATGCGCCCGTCCTGGATGTTCCCCATGCGGAGCATCGGGACGCCGCGCGCGTCGTTGTCGGCCTTGTCGTTGCACCCATAGCGAATGGACTCCGCAACCTCCCCGATCGTCGCAAGTCGCCACTCCGATGGGCACTCGGGCAACTCAGGAAGCGCGTCGACATCAACGGGCGACGGCGATGAGGCGCCCGATTGCGCAGCATCGCGGCGTCGATCCTCGGTGAGCCGGCCTGAGCAAGCAGCGGCGAGGACGGCCTGACGGAAGCGCTTGAGGAGCGAGGAGGCCCTCGCGAGGCGTTCCTTCGCCGCGGCGACCTCGGCCAGTAGCAGTTCCACCCTTTCCACGATGCGCTCCTGCTCGGGAAGCGGAGGGAGGGGAATCGGCCACGGTCGCAGCACCTCCGACTCCAGACGACGCGTGCCGTGCGTCGACTCCTTCACCGTGTGGAGGATGTGCATCGCCTCGTGCTGAAGGACGCGGACCAAGTAGGGGCCAAGGACCCCCTCATGCGGGACTATCGATCGCATGTCTTGGTTGAACGCGACCTCGCGGCTCGTAATCGCGACGGGAAACGTGTGCGCCAAGATCATGCCCCTCACGACGAACAACACTGCGCCCGGCGGCACCAGCGCTGCGGCGCCCGATCGAACGGCAAGCTCGGTGAGATGATCCTGGGCGTCGCCGATGGTTGTCACCTTCATGTCCTTCGGGGACACCCATGGCACCGTCCCGCCCCCCCCAGAACTCGGCACGTGACTTTGAAGGCGTACCGCCACTCCCCCATTTCCCAACGTTCGCCAGCGCCACGAAGGTCCAGCCCTCGGGTAACTCGACTTCGGGACGATGCTCGAACGACGGCTCGATCGGGGTCGCGTCCTTGCTCACGCCTTCGCCGCCTTCGCGCTGCCCGCGTCATCCTCGAGCATCCGCAACACCGCGTTGAGCCCTCCGGTGGCGGCCTCCATCTCAGCGAGCGCATCCGTCACCAACTCTTCGGGCTCGGGCAGGTCGTCAGCGTCGGCGAGCGAGTCCTCTCTCAGCCACTTGAAGCGAGCGAGCTTGTATCCCTTTTCCTTGACGTCGGTGATGTGGAATCGGCGCCAACGGTCCTCGGCGCCATCGGCGTCGGTGGTCGGATTGCGCTTCGCCTTGCCGCAGGGGTCCTTGCCGTAACGCCTCTCGAAGTCCGCGAAGTGCGCCGCGATCAGTGGACGGCCCTTTTTCGTGACGCCGGGAACGTTAGTGCGCGCGTCGTAGATCCATACGGTCTCGGTCGGGTAACCCTTGGTGAAGAACACGACGTTGGCCTTCACGCCCTGGCTGTACGGTGTGAACGTGCCGCGCGGAAGCCTGAGGACGGTGTGGACATCGCAGTCCTCCATGATCAACTTGAAGACCTCACCGGCCTGGCTCTCGAAGAAGCAGTTGTCGGGCAGGACGACGCCCGCACGCCCACCTGGCTTCAGCACCGTCAGGATGTGCTGAAGGAAGTTGAGCTGCTTGTTCGACGTCGACACCGTGACGTCTTCGCGGTCGGGCGCCTGCCTCGCGCCCTTTGTGCCGAACGGCGGGTTAGTCAGGATCACGTCGTACCGCGCGCTGGACGGTGGCTCGTAGATCGTGTCGCCGAGGACGATGTCCGGCTCGACACCGTGGAGGTACACGTTCATCAGCGCCATGCGCCGCGGGCGCGCGACCAGCTCCTGGCCGTGGTACGTGCCGCGACGGATGCGCTTGGCGACGTCCCGATCGAGGGCGCCGCCCTTGGTCTGCTCGACGAGCCACTCGTACGCGGCGACCAGAAACCCGCCCGTGCCGCAGGCCGGGTCGCAGATCGAGAAGTCGGGTCGCGTGCGCGGATCGGGCTTGAGGCAGCGCACGATCGATTGGATGAGAACGCGCGGTGTGAAGTACTGCCCCGCGCCCTTCTTTCCTTCGGCGGCGGCCTTCTCCAGGAGGCCCTCGTACGCCTGTGCCTTGACGTCGACGCCGAGGCTCGTCCAGTCGGTATCGTCGATCAGCCCGACGAGCTTCTTGAGGTTCACGGGGTTGGTGAAGCGCGACTGTGCGCCCGCGTAGATATCGCCGAGGATCCCGGCCTGCTTGCCGAGCGCGCGCAGCGCGTCGGCGTAGTGGTCGGTGAGCTGCGTCCCGCTGAGCGCGCGAAGGCTGGGCCAGTCGCAGTCCTTGGGGATCTTGACACCCCGCTCGTCGGCCATCTTGAGGAACAGCAGGTACGTGATCTGCTCGATGTAGTCCCCGTAGTCGATGCCGTCATGGCGGAGGGTATGGCAGAACCCCCAGAGCTTTCCGACGATGTCACTCATGCGGCGATGGCCTCGTTCAGATCTTGGAGCAGGGTGGTGATGCGCGGGCCGAACGCGCGGCGCGCCGCCGTGAGCCCCCCCTCGCGCTGAAAGATCGGGATCAGGTCGAAGTCGTCCGGTTCGATCGAGAGGTTCTCGGCGAGGTGTGTGCGGATCCGTTCGAGCCACGCCTGTTGCGGTTCGGTGAACGTTTGCCCGGCGGTCACCTTCGAGAACGCACGCTCGACGCGTTCCGCGGCGGTGAGCAGCGGCTGGTGCTCGTCGGCGGCGTGCTTGACCATCGAGATCAGGTCGACGAGCGAGCGGTGGTAACGCGCCTCGTGGGCGCGCTGGAGGTTGTCTACGGTGAAGCGCGGCGAGGTGGTCACGAGTTTCTTGCGCAGCTCGTTGAGGGGCTCGTAGCCCCAGTCCCGAGGCCGGTCGAGCAGGATACGGATGGCCTCGATCTGGGCCGGGTTGTCCCGCACGAAGCGTTCGAACGCGGTCAGGTAGTCCTCGGGCTTGTACTCGACGCCCCCCGCGTCGCGGAAGGTCCAGCGCGACGAAACCTGATCCTCGAGCGCGTCGGCGATCAAGAAGCGGCGCGGTGGTCGCGGGTAGTTGACAAGGAGATCCTGGAACGTCGGGTCGCGCAGGAGCTTCATGGTCTTGGTGAAGTCCTTGCGGAGCGCGGCTGGGAGCGCCTTGGCGAAGCCGCTGAGGTCACCGTCGGGAATGTAGGCGGCCATCATCTCGCGCGCTTCCCCGCTTAGTTGCTTGTCGATGCGGTGGAGACGCTTGACCAGGCACCCGACGTTGTAGTCGCGGTCCTTGTTGGCCCAGATGTCGTCGATGATCTCGCTGATCGTGCGGGACGGCTTGTCCGGCGGCTCGGCGGTGATGTCGGTGGCGCTTCGGAAGTACTCGAGGAGCGTGCCGTCGAAGCAATCGAAGACCGTGAACCGGTCCTTGTCCGGGAAGCGCTCGCCCTTGCGCGTGCCGCGCCCGAGCATCTGCTCGAAGAGGATGCGGCTCTTGACCGGGCGCAGAAAGACGATGAACTCCAGGTCGGGGATGTCGACGCCGGTGGAGAGCAGGTCGACGGTGACCGCGATGCCCGGGTTGGGGCGGTTGCGGAGCTCGCGGATCCGCTGGAGCGGTCGGTCGACCCGGCCGGTGATCTTCTCAACGAACGCGTTACCGCGGCCGTACTCGTCGCGGAGCATGGTGACGAGCTGATCGGCGTGCGAGGTGTGCGGCAGGTCGTTGGCCGCGAAGATGAGAGTCTTCGGGAAGCGGCCGGTGCGTGCCTCGTGCGCGTCGGTGTACTTGCGCAGTTCAGCCACGATCCTGCGGTTGGAGTCGGGTGCCGTGATGCGGCGCTCGACCTCGCTACTCGGAAACTCGCGCTCGTCTTCCAGAAGATCGAGCTGGGTGGTGCCGGACTCCGGATCGACCGCTGTGACCTGTTCGCCCTCGCGAAGGAAGACCCCGTTCATGCGCACGTCCGAGCGGATCGCCACGGCGTCGTAGTCCACCAGGTAGTTGTCGCGAACGGCCTCGGCGTAGCTGTAGCGGTAGGCGAGGTGCTGGAAGTACGCGGTCGTGTGCTTGGCCGGCGTGGCGGTGAGGCCGATCTTGATCGCGTCGAAGTGATCGAGCGTGCTGCGCCACGCCGACTGCTCGGCGGCGGTGTAGCCGCGGTGGCACTCGTCGGCGATGATCACGTCGAACGCGTGGATCGGGATGTCGAGCTTGTCGGCGTCGGGGTCGGCGCCCTCCTCGGTGTTGCCGATCGCGGCGTCCCGACCGAGCACGTTGATCGCCATGCGCTGGATGGTCGTGACGTAGACGTAGGCGAGGCCGGTCTTGGGGTTGGTGAGGTAGCTCTCGGGCAGGAGCTTCGGATCAAACTTCTCGTCCTCGCCGAAGTCCTCCCGCTGGAAGCGGTTGGAGTAGACCTCGTAGATCTTGTCGAACTTGAGGCCGGGCTCGGCCTCGAAGGATGAGAACGCGCGCACCGTCTGTGCCGCGAGCGCGCGGCGGTCGACGAGGAACAGGATCCGCTGGCCGACCCCGGCCTTCATCAGCCGGTAGGCTTGGTTGACCGTGGTGAAGGTCTTGCCGACGCCGGTTGCCATCGCGACCAGGAGCGCGCGGCGGCGGTCAGCGATGGCCTGCTCGACGGCGGTGTTCGCGGCGATCTGGTACGGCCGGAGTCGCGGGTGCGCGTTCGGAGTGGCGAGCAGCTTTGCGCAGGCGCTGTCGAGGTCGCGGGTGAGGAGCTCGCGGAGCCCGTCGGGCGTGTGGACGTCGGCGCCCCGCCGCGAGCGGTTGAGCGGGTGCCGGACGTCGTGGAACCAGGTGACCTCGCCACTCGTCGAGTAGAGGAACGGGATGCGGTGGCCGTCGAAGTTGTAGGGGCCGCACTGGAAGCCGCGCGAATACCGCGCGGCCTGGGTCAGGACGTTCTGCGGCCCGACGGTGAGCTTTTTCGCCTCGACGATCCCGGCGGCGGCGCCGTCGAGCCAGAGCGCGTAGTCCGCCGGCCCGTTCGCCGTGGGCTCCTCCTCGGTACGGTACGCGCGGCCGATCGGGCTCGTGCCACGCCTGGCGCGCTTCCACCCCAGGGCGTCCAGCCGGGGATCGATGCGACGCTTGCGCGTCTTCCATTCAGGCTCGTCGGGCGCCATCCCCGGGACAGAGGGTACTATCCGGCGCGCTTGCATGTCACCAGACCGGAACGAGCGCGCTCTCCAGCAGCAGCTCCCCGATTCGTCGCGACGCGCCCCCGAACTTGGCGGCTCGCGGCCTCCTGATGTGCCAATGAGTCCAGGTGCTTAGCCCGCGGCCGGCCACCTGGACCCGCAGGGATCAGATCGATCGGCTATCGTGCTCGGCGCCGGACCATCCCGGCTCAACAAGGAAGCCGACGGTGGATGCCCTTGACCGCACGCGAAGTACGATCGGACGGGTCTACACGATTGGCCATGGAGGACGGACCCCCGCAGAGTTGGTCGGGCAGCTTCGGGGCGACGACGTTCGCTTCCTAATCGACGTCCGGTCGGCGCCGTACTCGCGATACCAGCCCGAGTTTTCGCGCGATCCACTGTCGGCCTTTCTATCGCGCGGCGGCATCAAGTACGTCTTTATGGGTGACCTGCTCGGGGGACGGCCACCGGATCCGGACTGCTACACCGACGATGGCAAGGTCGACTATCGGAAGTGCCGTACCAAGGACTTCTTCCGGCGAGGAATCCAGCGCGTGCGCGACGCGTACGACCAGGGACTCCGCGTGTGCCTCTTTTGTAGCGAAGGCAAGCCGTGGGAGTGCCATCGATCGAAACTCGTCGGGGCCGCTCTTGGCGAAGAAGGGATCGAGATCCTACACGTCTTGCCGGACGGTTCGACGCGCACGCAAGACGATGTCCTTCGGATGCTGACCGGTGGCCAAGCCGATCTTTTTGGCAACGCCTTCACGTCGCGCAAGGCATATCTTTAGGGATACGTGATGCGGCTGGTGACGATCGGTGGCTACGGCTTCGACGAGCCGGGGTTCTTGGCGGCGCTTCAGCGCGCGAACGTCGATACCTTCGTCGATGTTCGCCAGCGGCGCGGCCTGCGGGGAAGTCAGTACGCGTTCCTCAATAGCTCGCGGTTGCAGCGGGCGCTCACCGGAGTGGGGATTCGGTACATCCACCTGCGGGAGCTGGCGCCCACCCAGGCCGTGCGGGACGTGCAGAAGCGCCGCGATTCGGAGACCGATACCGGGAAGCGCAGCCGGCAGTCGCTCTCGCCCGAGTTTGTCCATGCGTACCGGACCGAAGTCCTCGACGGCTTCGACGTCTCCGCCTTCCACCGGGCGGTAGGTGACGATGCTCAGGTCGTCGCATTGTTCTGTGTCGAGGGCATCCCCGAGGCTTGTCATCGATCACTCGTCGCCGAGCGGCTTGCGCAGACGAGTGCCGTCGAAGTGGAGCACATCCGGCCATGAACGTTCTGATCGTCGCCCGCACGCGCATGTGGGGAGATCGTCGCTGCATCGGAGGACTCGCCGCCGACGGGCACTCCGTTCGCCTGGTGACAGCCACCGGCGAGCATTGGAGCTCGCCCGAGTTCCAGGTCGGCCAGATCTGGGAAGTAGACTTCACGCCGTCCACCACGCCTGTGCCGCCGCATGTCGAGGACGTCCTCGTGACGGCGCAGGGATTTGTCGGCGTCCAACCGGACCTGCGAGGGCACCTGCTCTCTCGCGTCCGCGCGCCGTGGCGCGGGGGCATTGATCAGCTCTTCGGTGGCGTCGTCGGCTACACCGGCAGCGGCAACGGGTACGTCTGCGCGCGCCTCGGCGTGCCGGCGCACAGTACCGGATACTGGCTTCCCGACCGCGATCTCGTCTTGCGTGGCGACGGCAAGCACTACGACTACCGCGACGGCGTGTCGAACCGAGGGCTCTCGTACGTCGGTGAGCCACCGCCGGCACCCATTCTTCCAGCGGGCACGCTGGTGCGCGTCTCGCTGGCGCGATGGTGGAAGCCCGACGACGCCGAACCGGACTTCGAGGAGCGGTGCTACCTGCAGCTCTCGGGCTGGTACGTGTAGAGCAACTGGAACACCCCGGGGTGGTGAACGTAAGAGGGCTGCAGATCCCCGGCACGCCCACGGCCTTGTGGAGGCGTCTCGCGCGATGGTACAGCGGGGCCCCGTCATCAGCGGGGGATTCATGTTCAGGCTGTGACGTGCCGCCCACGCCCCTTGAGCGCTATCGAAGCTGGCTCCTGAAACGCTCCGACGTCGGTTGCGTGTTCGCGAGGTTCATGGCTGCCAACCCCGCGCGGTTCGGTCAGGTCGCCGAGACGATCGTCGGCGCCGACGCGACTGCGATGGCGATAGACAGTGCGCAGCGGATCGATCGTTTGGTCGCGGATCCAGCGGTCGCTGCCGCGACCTTGCTATTCCCGGAGGAGACCACGCTGGAGGATCTGGTCAACGTGGCCCTGGCCCTCGGCGGTCAGCCCGGGTGGCACGTGACCCGGACCACCCTCGCGGGAACGTCCATTGGCGATGCGGTAGCCTTCGGGATGGTGCGCGACATCCCGTTCCAGGGCGCGCAATGCCCCTCGGAGGCGCTCGTACTCGGACCGTTCGACGAGTTCCCCGAAACCCGCCGAGCGCCCGTCACGGTGCTCGAGATCTTCGTAGGAGTCCCGCCGGCGCACACGCCGTCCGGAGCACCGAGGACGAAGGCGAATCTGGCCGACGTCGATGTCGCTCCCGTCGCCGCTGGCGTATTCCAGAGCATGTGGCGCAACTCCGTGATCGGCCGGCGACGCTCGCTCAACGGCGTTGAAGACGGTCGAGCGAAGGCCAAGGTCGCGTTCGTCGTGCCGATGACGCTCGCGACTTCCTTGGGATGTGCGCCATGAAGCGCGTGCTCGTCGTCAGCCACGCCGACGCCGACGGACACGTCATCGCCGAGCAGGTCCGACGGAACCTCGAGGCTGTGCCGAGCTTCCGCGTGACCACGGTCGTCGATCCAGTTCGGACGAAGGACCACAGGACGTGGACCAAGCTCGACGCGACCACCGAGATCGAGCTGAGCGAGATCGTGTTCTTCGTCGATCTCATGTTCGCGCCGTCGGACTTCGCCACGGAGGCCGACGCGCTCGTTCAGTTCGTCAGCGCGAGGCCGACGAAGCAGTTCTTCCTGCTTGACCATCACCCAGTGCCGCTGCGCCTCCTGTCCCGGGCGAGGAACCTGCGGCCGGTGTACCGACCTGACGTCGTCGACTGCACGCTGGGTCCCCCGACGTGGATGATGATTGTCGCCGCGCTGCTGGAGAAGCAGGAGACGCGCGCGCGCAAGATCAAGAAGCCCGTGCACGACGTGCTCGCCAAGGGGATGCAGCGGGCCGCCGCGCCGGGCGGACCGCTCGTCGGCGAGAAGCTCATGGCGCTGCTTCACTTCGACCGCTGGGCGGAGATCGAGGAACTCGGGCGCGACGACGCCGCCAAGCATCCCCTCCCTCGGGGGCGGCGCCCATCGGACGCGCCGATCTCCAAGGTGCTCGCGAAACTGGATCAGCTCGCGAGCGATTTGATACTGTCTCTCAAGAATCCGACGCGGGGACCGGGGAAGAGCCAGCCCCAAGCGAGGAGTCCTATGTCCTACGACCTCGAAGTCGCAGTGCAGGGCATTCGTGCGCCTGCCATCACACCAGCTGGGCCCCGGGATCTGGAGGCGATCGTGATGCTCCTCGAGCTCGGCGCGATCTATCTGACCCAGGGACCCGACTCGACGTTCACGACCGAAGAGTTGCTCGCCGAGGCGAGACGCATCGGCGGCGACGAGATCGTGCTCGATGAGAAGGATGTCCGGATCGTCCTCGGGAAGGCCGGTTTCCTGAAGAAGGAAGGCGGGCGGTTGCGGCTCAAGTAGGTCGGCCCCCGTCTGCCGGCGAACTCCAACTCGTGACGACGCGGATGGAGGAGACCCGATGAAGATCAAGGCCCGGATCCACACCCCCGAGACGCGCGCGGTGTGGGAGACCGCGCAGAAGGCGAAGGCCGAGGTCGAGAGGTGGCCGGCATGGAAGCGCGGCGAGGAGGCCCCGCGGGCCCTCCTCGGAGACCCCGACGCCGCCCGCACCGGCCATCCCGAGCCCTGAGGGCTGATCGCGAAAAAAGACGCGATAAGTCCAATACATAGTTCGCGACCCGCCGGTCCCGGCACAAGCAGTGTCAGGACCGTCTGGCATGCTTTGCCGTTGGTGACGCCGATGACGACGTGACCACGAGCAGTCCATGCCCCGCCGCGCGAACAACAGCTCTCCCGCCGCCGCTCTAACGAGCGCGATGGGGATCGTACCGATCGATCTGCTCGACGCGGTCGTGATCGAGGAAGTTTCGGACGCGCTGTGGAAGCGGGTGTTCGACTTGCTCGGATACCCGCCGGGGCTGAACGCCCGGAGCCTGTCCGCGCAGGCGGTCGTCGATCACATCGCCAGGGACGGCGTGTCAGACGACCTGGTCGACGTCCTGCGCGCGATCCACGAGCTCGGCACCGACGACGGGGTCGACGCCATGAAGGCTGTCGCGGACGCCCACAACGCCGACCTCGGCGCGATCACCGCGCGGGCGCCGAGGGACGCCGCTGTGGAGCTGTGGCTCGCCCAGCGCGAGAAGCCGGGGCTGCGGGACCTGTTCACCCGGGTGCAGATGCAGGCGGAGTCGCGCCGCAGTCCGCGGTCGTTTCGTGAGTTCCGCGGCAAGCGCGTGCAGAAGCTCGCCGCGTGGGCGACCGTTCACCCGCGCCTCGTGACCGCGGTCCGCGCTTGGTGCACGGCGCAGGACTTCGGCGATCACGTCGACGTGCGCGGCTATGTCGAGAACGGCAACGCGCAGATCCAGATCATCCACGGGCACCGTCTGCAGAAGCCGGTCGTGGTCAAGGACGGCGGCCACGGGCGGCGCACGCTCGAGCTCCGGCCGGCGCACTGCGACATCGTCCGCTACGACTGGAAGGGCAGCTGGCTGCGCCTGTCGCCGAAGAGCACCGGGGGCGGCATCGTCGAGACCTACCGCCGCCGGCTCGGCGAGGTCTTCTTCGACGACGCCGAGTTCTTCACCGAGGCCGACTACTCGCTGCGTCCGTTGCAGGAGCACGGTCAGGCGATCCTCGACGACGCGCCGTCGATCGCGCGCGCGCGGGTCACCGATCTCGTGTGGGATCACGGCGGCGAGATTATCCGCATCCGCTCGTCGGACTGTCTCGCCTCGGTCGCGCGGATGGGCATCCCGCCGACCGAGGGAGACTTCATCGAGGCCCGCATCGCCGTCGTGCTGCCCGGGCGCCGCGAGGTGCGCCGTTCGGTGCATGTCAAGGTGCCGAACAAGGTTGACTACCCGCGCGACGAGAGCCACGCCGTCGCGATCGACGACTTCCTCGCCGCGACTGGCATCCGCACGGCCGATAGCCGTCGCCGGAATCTCGATCTCTGGGACCTCCACCCCTGGCAGCACGGCGAGCGCGTGTGGCGCGCGGCGTACCCCGACGACGTCGATCGGCTGGCCCAGGCACAGGTCCTGCGACCGGTGGAGCTCGGGACCCTCGTGCATCCCGATCGCCCGCGGCACGGCCGAGCCCTGCGGGCCGAGGACGGCTTCGGCATCTCGCTCGACGAGGACGTGCCCCCGCGCGTCCTGACCAGCACGGACGTCAGTGGTCTCGCGCTCGACGGTGGCGCGCTGCTCGCGAGCTGGCGCGCCGCGCTCGGCCTCGACGGGGATGCACACGATCTCGGCGACGGCGTGCACGTCCTCGGCGAGCGCGGCTTCGACTCGGTGCAATGCGCCGTCGTCGCGCTCCTCCGGCAGCCGACCTTCGACGCGGCGAACCTGGGCAAGCGGATTCGCAGCGCGGTCACGCCCGGCGCCGTGGTCGCGCTCCTCGCCCCGCCGGGACGCGCCAGCGACACCGGCTTCCCGACCGTCGCGCTCGATGGGCTCGTGCTCGAGGAGAGGGCGTTCTGGCGACGATTCATGATCGTCGCCGCGGTGGGGACGCGGGTGCCGGCGATCTGGCGCGCGCCGGACGCCCGCCTGGTCGTCGACAAGGGCCGCATGAGCATCTGGCTCGACGGTGTCCCGATCGACGTGGCGCCCGACTCCGCCGCGTACCGCTTCATCGCGGCGCTCGCCGACGCGCACGGCAACCCGGTCACGAACGAGACGCTCGACGGGCTGCTCTCGGCGAACCGCGAGGAAGGGTTCGCCCGCAAGGTGAAGCTGACCGCGAAGAAGGCGATCGAGGCCAGCCTCGCGAACGCTGGGCATCCCGTCGACGGCGACAGCGTCCTCGTCACCCTGCGCGGGCAGGGCTACCGGTTGGGCGTCTCGTCGCACGTCGGCTGATTGTCCGTCCCGTGTCCGTTGGCGGCGGTCGCAGCCGGGACAACGCGAGGACAGGAACCGACCCTCGCGTGCCGCAGGCTGGTCTTCGAAAGGAGACCACGCCAATGCCCAAGACCCACATCAACGTGTTCATCGACCGGAAGAAGTTCGAGCTCGCCGACCCGGTGCAGACCGGCCGGTCGCTCAAGGAGCTCGCCGGCATCCCGCTCAACGACGTGCTGTTCCTCGACCAGCCGGGGGACGACCTCGTCGTCGCGAACGACAGCCAGATCACGCTCGAAAACGGCGCGCACCTGCACAGCCAGCCGGCGGCGGACTACGGCGACGAGCAGCGGTACTGCGAGGTCGTCGGGCTGCCGCAGCCCGACGGCTGGACGTACGTCATCTACCGCGACTTCCGGATCCCCGCGGTGTATCGCCCAGACCGCGTCGACCTGCTCGTGAAGCTGCCGCCGACGTTCCCCGACGCCGCGCCCGACATGTTCTGGCTGTCGCCGCACGTCGCGCTCGCGGCGAACGGCGCGTCGCCGCGTGGGACGACGACGGAGACCGTGCTCGGCCAGCCGTGGCAGCGCTTCTCGTGGCACCTCGCGCCCGGCGCGTGGCGCGTCGGGATCAGCGAGCTCCGCGACTTCCTGCGCTGCGTGATCGGCCGCTTCGAGCGGCGGGACTGAGGAGGACACCATGAAGATCCGCATCGAAGAATCCACCTGGCACAAGCTGACCGCGCACCTGCTCGCGCGCGACGACGTCGAGACCGCGGCGATCCTCCTCGGCGAGGTCGTCGACGACGAGGGCTCCGTGCTCGCCGTGCGCGGCTGGTCGCCCGTGCCCGACGACGGGTACCTGATCCGCCGCATCGACCAGATCCGGATCGATCCGGTCGCGATCAACCGACTGGTGCGGCCGGCGCGCGAGCGCGGGCTCGCCGTCTTCACGATCCACTCGCACCCGATGGCGCTCGACGCGTGGTTCTCGCACGCCGACGACCTCGGTGACGCGCGCCTGCTCCCCAGCTTCGCCCGGCAGGTGCCCGGCGTGCCACACGGCTCGCTCGTGCTCGCCCACTCTGATGCGGTGGTCGCGCGGGCGCTCGTCGGCGGGGAACTCGTCCCGACGACCGTGAGCATCGTGGGTCGCACGATCGCGACCGCGACGACGTCGCCGCCGGATCCGGCCGACGATCGCTTCGCGCGTCAGATCCTCGCGCTCGGCGACGACGGGCAGCGCGCGCTCGGCCAGCTTCGCGTCGGCGTCGTCGGGCTCGGCGGAGTCGGCTCGATCGTCTCGGCGCAGCTCGGCCACCTCGGCATCGGCGCGCTGACGCTCGTCGACGGCGATGTCGTCGAGGCGACGAACGTGTCGCGGATCCTCGGCGTGCGGGCAGGGGACGCGGGATGGACCGCGAAGACCGAAGTGGCGCGGCGCTACCTCGCCGAGGCCGGCTTGCCGGTCGAGGTCCGTGCCGTGGCTCGCTACCTCGAGCGGCGCGAGGACGTGCGCCTGCTCGCCGACTGCGACGCGATCCTGATCTGCGTCGACCGGCACACGCCGCGCGCGCTGCTGAACCGCCTCGCGTACGAAGCGCTGATCCCGGTGATCGACATGGGATCGGGCTTCCGGGTCGACGGCGACGGGCGGATCATCGGTGCCGCCGGCCGCGTCGTGGTCGTCGGGCCGGGGCGCCCTTGCCTCGGCTGCTGGGGACATCTCGATCCCGATGCGCTGCGGCGCGAGGCGCTGCCCGCCGCGGAGCGGGCGGCGCTGGCCGCCGAGGGCTACATCCACGGCGCCGAAGTCCCGCAGCCCAGCGTCATCCCGTTCAACACGATGGTCGCCGGCGCGGCGGTGATCGAGCTGCTGCGCCTCGTGACCCGGTTCGCCGGCGCCGTCGATCCGCCGCAGCGGCTGGCGTTTCAGTTCGCGGACGGCACGGTCCGCCGGAACGCGCTCGCCGAGGTCGCGGCGTGCGCTACGTGCGGTCGAGCTTGGCAGGCGACGTCGAGCTGGATGTCAGACCCCTCTGATATCCTCACCTCGTGAATGGATCCCTACGCTAGGTGTGGGGGTTGCGAACACGCAAATCGGCACCCCTAGTGGATTAGGGATTGCCTTTCGGAACACTTGTGATTACCTGAACACCTGCTCCGTCCGCCACCTAGTCAGGGTTCTTTTCGTACCAACGGTCGCCCAGATGCCCAATGATTGTCAACAAATCCGGAGCCCGAACCCGCGGGCCGGAGATCTGCTCTTCGGGTCGATCGGCTATTCGGGACTTGTCGGCCTCGTCCGAGCCCTCCAGCGGAACGTCGGGCGGCGCCAGCTCGCGGTCGTTCGCATCATCGAGGGCGACCCGGCGGTGCGGTGGTCGTCGTTCCCGAGGGTGTCCTGCAAGGTCCCCGGCGCGAAAGTGGGGCAGGTCGCCGACTTTCGATTCACCGTCGGTGACGGCACCGGGTTCCACTGCCAGCGCTTCATCATCAAGGGCGTCCGAATCGTCGCGGCCCACCTCGACGATCATGACGGCTGCACGCGCGGTATCGATCACGCCGCCACGGCGACGCGAGCGATTGAATTCGGCGCGGTCGGCGCTGGGCTCGCGGCGCTCGTGGCACGTGCCTTCACGCGCGACCGCAAGCTGATCGCTGCCGTCGGCGCCGCCGGGGCCGGCGGCGGTGCGTTGCTCGGAGCGCACACCCCCACGCAGACGCGAGTGTTCTTCGACCTCGCGGACTACGTGGCCGGAGCCTACCGATGGGAGACGCGATGAAGCTCTACACCCTGTACGTCGGCCAGGGCGCGATGTCGGTCCTCGTCGGGGATCGCGAGGCGATCTTGATCGACGCCCACTTGCCGCCGCTCGACGACAAGCACGCCGAGTACATCAAGAAGGCGCTGGCGGCGATCGTCGCCGAGAAGAAGGTGGTCGGGCTGCTGCTCACGGGCCTGGACGCTGACCACGCGGATCACCGAGGGGTCGCGCTGGTGCTTCGCCGCTACCAACCGCACTGGGTCATGTACCCGACCTACTTCAAGCCCACCGCGACCGCCACGACGATCTTCAAGAAGATCATCGAGCCCGAGGTCGTGCGGCGCGCGTCGACGAAGCAGCCGCTCGTGAAGCACTCGATCCGTTGCGACACGATGAAGACACGGACGTGGAAGGACCTGACAGACGAGTGGAACTTCGTCTTCTTCAGCCCTCACGTCGATGATCTCAATTGCTCGAACAACGGCTCGATCGTCGCGAAGATCACGCCGAAGGACGAGCTCGGCCGCATGCTCGACTTGTCGTTCTCGCTGCTTGTCACTGGTGACACCGAGAACGACCGTTGGGAGGCGATCAATCGGATCTACGGCGGCGAGCTGAGCGCCGACGTTCTCGCGGCCCCCCACCACGGGTCGAAGAACGGGATCAACAAGAGGACGCTCCAGCTCGTTGCACCGCACACGGTGATCATCAGCTGCGGCGTTGAGAACCAATACGGGCATCCGGACCGGGAGGCGCTCGATCTCTACCGGAAGTACGCGACCGAGGTGTGGTGCACGGGCGACGGCACCAGCTACGAGACCGTTCACTCATTCTGGAAGTGGGGCGGCGTCGTCACCCAGCCCTGGTCGGTCGCGAAGGCGCAAGAGGCGGCGTAGCGAGGCAAACGTCCATGGAATCCGTGCAAGGCATCATCGACGGGCTCAAGTCCGCCACCTACGAGATCAGCGCGCTCCTGCTCCCCGGCGTGGTGTTGCTCGGCGTCGCGCACGCCCTCGTCGGGACGCCCGATCCGGGCTCGATCCTGGTCTGGCTGGTCGGCAGCTACGCGATCGGGCTCGCGCTGCAGGGCATCGCGTCGCGCGCGGTCCGGACCAGGGGGATCCGCTGGATCCTCGGCGGCGTCGATCCGGCGGCAGCGCCCCCGACACCGGCGAAGACCCTTGCCACCACGATCGTCACCAACGAGCTCGGCGCCGAGATCGCCCGGCGGCACCTGCTCGACGTCGCGCTCACCCGCGTCCACCCGAACCGGCACGTGTATGACAAATTTCTGGCGCTCGCCGACACCGCGCGCGCCCTCGCGCTCGTCGCAGTCATCAGCGTCGGCCTCGTGCTGTACGGGATGCGCGACGATCTGGGCTCGCGAACGCCCTGGCTGGCGCTCGCGGGGCTCGTCGTTGCGTGGCTCGGCCTGTGCGAGCGCCACCGGAAGTTCGCGCCGCTCGCCGTGACCGCGCTGTACGGCAAGTTCGTCACGATTCACAGCGCGTCGAAGCACGTGGCGGCGTCAGCGGCGCCGCCCACCGTCAGAGGAGAGGAGTCGTCGTAGCCATGGCACCCAAGCAGGACCCCACGATCACGTTCTTTCCCGTCGGAAACGGCGACACCTCCCTGATCAAGCTCGGTGACGGCCTTACGATCCTGATCGATCTGAACGTCACCCAGGATGGCCTGGACGAGGACGAAGACGCCTACGACGTGCGGGCGCATCTCCGCACCGACGTTCGCCGCGACGCGGAGCGCCGCCCGCACCTCGATGTCTTCATCCTGACCCACCCCGACCAGGACCATGTCCGCGGCATCGAGGACGTCTTCTTCCTCGGCAATCCCGCGAACTACGGGAAGCAGCACAAGGACAAGGACCTGATCCAGATCGACGAGCTCTGGTTCGCGCCCCGGATCTTCCAGGACGAGTCCAAGCTCTGCGACGAGGCGAAGGCTTTCAAGAAGGAAGCCCAGCGGCGCATCGACCTGTACCGCAAGGACCAGAACGCTGCGGCGAAACCAGGCAACCGCATGCGTGTGATCGGCGCGAGCGACCACGACTCCTGCGACGATCTTGAGGACATCACCACCATCGCCGGCGGTGTGGTCAACCTGTTCAACGGGAAGCTGCGGGATGACCTCGAACTGTTCGTTCACGCGCCGTTCAAGGTGGACTCCGACGGGGACCACGACGACCGCAACAAGACCAGCATCATCGTCCAAGCGCGGTTCCACCTCGACGATGCGCCCCGCGCGCTGCTCGTCCTCTTCGGCGGAGACGCGACCTGCCCGATCTGGGAGAAGGTGTACGAACAGAGCGACGAGGAGGATCTCGAGTGGGACGTGCTGCTAGGGCCGCACCACTGCTCGTGGACGTTCTTCTCCGAGGGAGACTCCGACGACGGCGAGCCGAGCGAGACGATCCTTGCGCTGCTGGGCCTCCACCGCGACGGCGCGCAGGTGATCTGCTCGTCGAAGTGCATCGAGGATGACGACGACAACCCGCCGTGCCACCGTGCCGCTGAGCTATACCGAGAGGCGGTCGGCGAGAACAACGTGTTCTGCACGATGGACACGCCGGATGACCCGATCAAGATCCGCGTGACCGCCCGCGGCGCGCAGCGGATGAAGGTCGACAAGAACTCCACCGCGCGCGCCGCGGCGGCGCGCCAGACCGCCCTCGGCAGCCCGCTCACGTATGGGTGAGACCGAGATGCACTCGTCGGAGCGGCCAGCCGCGGATTTCGAGACCCTGCCGGCCGCCATCCGCGAGGCCGTCCTGGAGCTCGCGCCGCTCACCGCCTCGAAGGAGCCGGTCGTCCTGACCTGGAACGACCGCTACGTGGTGGTCCCGATCGTCGTCACCGTGGACCTTCCGTCCCGGGGCACCGGCGGCATCGACATCCGGCGGAAGGAGCCGCTGGTCGTGGTCCTCGACCTTGTGCACTACCCGCGCCGCGCTCCGTTCGTCTTCTGCGACCGGAAGGACTTCCCGGGCGACGAGCTCCCACACGTCATCCCGACGACGCCCGGTCAGCCGACGTGGCTCTGCCTCCACCGCGGCAACATCGACCACTGGTTCGTCGACCGGACGCTGCTCCAACTCGTCGAGCGGGCGCGATCGTGGCTGGCGGACGCCGCGGCCGGGCTGCTCATCCGCGGCGATGATGCGTTCGAGCCGACGCGGATCCAGGCCGGGTCACAGATCTGGGTCGGCGACGTCGGCGAGATCGACAAGCACGTTCGAGAGGGCTGGGCATCGTCGGGTGGCGCCCCTGGGTTTGCGTTCCTGTTCACCTGGCTCTCGTTCGAGCCACGGATCCTGACAGGCTGGTCCGGGAGCCTGGCGATCGACGTCCAATTTGCGCTCGATGAGGCGCAGGACGAGAGCCTGAGCAAGTTCCGCGACTTCGCGCGGGGCTACAACGACGCGAGGCGCGACTCCGAGAAGTCGCCCTGCATGCTGTTCGGCATCATGGTCTGGCCGGGAAGTGCGCCGGTCTCGCGGTACTTCTCACGGCTGCCGGACACGTTCGAGACCCTCGATGCGTTCTGCGCCCAACTCGGCGCGCCGCTCGGCGACGCGCTGGCTGCTCTCGAGGCCAAGGATCTCTCCATCCTCGGAGGGATGGTCCCGCTGATCGTCGCGGTGCCTCGACCGACGCGGCTGATCGGCCGCACCTCCTCGATCGAGCATCTCGGGTTCCTGTGTTTCCGCGAGGGCGACGAGCCGCCCCCCGAGAAGGACGTTTTCGTCTTCGGCCACCGGAACGCCCTGACCAGCGAGTTCGCGCGCTCGCTTTCCGCGACGAAGGGCGATCCTTCGCTTCTCGCGAAGCCGCTACTTCTCGGGGTCGGCGCGATCGGATCCAAGGTCAGCCTGCACCTCGGCAAGTCCGGGTTCCGCGACCAGATCCTCGTCGACACCGGGACGATCGCGCCGCATCACGTCGTGCGCCACGGCCTGCCCGGAGGTCACCTCGGCAAGAACAAGGCCGAGGCGGTCGCGACCGTCGTCAAAGACCTGTTCGCTGGATGTCGCGAGACGCCCGACGTGAAGCATCTGGATCGTGACGCCCTCGACATCCTCCCCGACGCCCAGCTCCTCGCCGATCGCTCGATCCTCGTCGACGGGACGGCGTCGCCGGTCGTTCTCGAGGCGCTCATCACCGCCGACCCCCCGCCGATGCTTCCCGTGGTCCGCATCGAGATCGCAGATCAGGGCCGCCTCGGGCTGTTCTCGGCCGAGGGACCCGATCGCAACCCGCGGCTCGACGACATCCGGGCCTTTCTGTTCGATCTCGGGCGGACCGACGACCGGATCGCCGGCTGGCTACGCCGACATCGCGACGAGGTCGAAGCCGTGCGCGGCCCAGTGCTCGAGGACATCGGCATCGGGATCAGCTGCGACACCGAGACGATGCGGATCGCCGACGACCTCGCCGCATTCCATGCTGCCGCGTTCTCGCGCGGCCTGCGGCGGCTCGCCGTTCAGCGCGGAGCCGGCGGACGACTCGACGTGGTGATGCACGCGCTCGAGGACGAGGAGCCCGAAGTCGGGGTGCGCACGTACTCCATCCCGCCGATCGTCGAGCTTTCAGTCGATGGCCTTCCGGACTGGCGAATTCGCCTGTCGCAGCCGGTGATCGCCGCGATGCGAGCCTCGATGCGAGCGCGGGGGCACCGCGAAACCGGCGGCATCCTCCTAGGTCACACCGCCAGCAAGCGCCGGCTCATGTATGTCACCGCCGCGATCGAACAACTCGGCGGTGGCTCCCGCGACCACTTCACGCGCGATGCTCGCGCGACCGGACCTGCACTGGACGCGGCGGACCGGACCGCCAGCATGATCACCTACCTCGGCGACTGGCACACGCATCCGTCGTCGAGCAACCGGCCGAGCGATATCGACCTCGGAGCGCTCAGCGAATCGGCCCGCACGCTTCGCCACGTTGGCCTCCCTGCGGTCATTCTCATCGTGGGGGCCAATGGCGTCCGCGCGGTCGGGCTTCAGCGCCCGGTAGGCCGGCTAGGAGCATCGTGAACATAGATCAGATCACCGGTCCCTTCGACGTGCGCGCGCCGTAGCGCTGCGTCGACAACCGGACCGCAGCCCTGGAGCACACGCATGTCGCGCCTCACCTATCAGATCGTCCTCTCGCTCGTACTCGAGCATTTCGCGAAGAAGGACCGCGGTCAGTACGCGGAGATCGTAGAATCCGTCGGCGCCGCGGCGGCTGCGAAGGGTCTCGGGACCCGCAGTTCGGACGGACGCGGTGTCACCTCGAACGATCGGTACCGTATCGAGGAGCTCGTGCGCGAGGCGATGTGGGACTGCCTCATCAAGCGCGTGATCGTGTTCGGCATGAACACGTCGAACCCTGAATGGCCCTGGTACCGTTTGACGGAGCAGGGCGCCGAAGCGGTCAAGGCAGGCGCGCCACAGCCCTACGACCCGGACGGGTTCCTGAAGTACTTCCGCGACGGCGCCCCGGGCATCGATCCCGTCGTCGTCGAGTATCTCACCGAGGCGGTGCACGCTTTCAACAGCGGCTGCCTGCGGGCGGCCGCTGTGATGCTGGGTGGCGCCTCGGAGAAGATGATCCTCGTCCTGATCGACGTCATGCAGGCCGCGATCAGCGACAGCACGAAGCAGGCGCAGTTCGCGAAGGACATCGCGAAGCACTGGGCGATCCACCACCGATACTCCGTGCTGCAAGACCGCCTCGACCGGATGGTTCAGGCGAAGCGACTGACCAACGACCTCAATGAGACGGTTCGCAACATCCTGCCGGCCGGCTTTGATCTGTTGCGGCGCTGCCGGAACGCCGCTGGGCACCCCGAAGCGGCAGGACAGGTCGACGAGTCGACCATCTTCTTCAACCTTCGGACCTTCGCCGAGTACGCGCGTCGCGTCCTCGCGCTCACGAACCACGTCGCACAAGGTGGCGCGGATTGGTGACCCGGCTGCGATCTCGTCACCGCCGGAGGCGTGACAAGAGCGCCATCTCCGGGCGCGGACGAGCGCTCACCGCAGTCGCAGGATCCTCCTCGCGCCGAGGAGTACGACGATCGCGATGATCGAGCCGATCGCGAGGTCAGGGTAGCGCGATCCGGTCCACGCGACGAGCGCACCGGCGACGATCACGCCGGCGTTGGCGAGGACGTCGTTCGCCGAGAAGATGACGCTCGCCTTCATGTGCGCCCCGCCGTCGCGATGCCTCGACACGAGCCAGAGGCACACGACGTTGGCGACGAGGGCGACGCCAGCCACGATCATCATCAGGGGCGGCTCGGGATCGCTCCCCCAGACTGCGCGGCGAATCACCTCGGCGAGCGCGCCGATCGCGAGCGCGGCCTGGAACCAGCCCGCGACGTGGGCCGTGCGCACCTTCGCGGCGGCGCTGCGGCCGACCGCGTACAGGGCGAGCCCGTAGACCGCGGCGTCGGCGAACATGTCGATGGAGTCGGCGAGCAGGCCGGCCGAGCTGGCCAGCCATCCCGTCACCAACTCGCCGACGAACATGACCGCGTTGATCGCGAGGACGAGTTTCAGGGTGAGCGCCTCGCGGCGCGGGTCCGGGGCCTCTGGCTCGACCAAGGGAGCATCGGAGGTGTCGAGGAGTTCCGCACCGAGTCCGAGCGCGCCCAGCCGTGCGGTGATCGGCGCCGGGTCACCCGCGTGAACGACTCGGATCGTTCGGCCCGCGAGGTCGCAGGCGACAGACTTCACGTCGTCGATCTCGTCGAGCGCCAACCGGATCATCCGCTCCTCCGACGGACAGTCCATCTTGGGCACCGCGAACGAGGTCTGCAGGAGCGCGGGCATGGCGCTCGGAAGACCTACGCTGCCGGCGGGCGGCACGCAAGCCCTTGCGCGAGAGCCTGACGGCGGCGCGCGCGGCGGCATAGCATCGGTCATGGACTACGCGGTCGTGATCGCTGTCGCCGCGCTGGCCTCGACGCTGACATTCTTCGCCGGATTCGGCCTCGGCACACTGCTGCTGCCCGCCTTCGCGCTGTTCTTCCCGCTGCCGGTCGCGGTCGCCTTGACCGCGTTCGTGCACTTCCTGAACGGCCTCTTCAAGCTCGTCCTCGTCGGTCGACGCGCGAGCGGTCGGGTGGTCCTGCGCTTCGGAGTTCCAGCGATGATCGCCGCGTTCGGCGGAGCCGAGGTCCTGCTCTGGCTGTCGGATCTCGCGCCGCTCACGACCTACGAGCTCGCCGGCAGGGCCTTCGCGATCACACCGGTCAAGCTGGTGATCGCCGTCCTGATGATCGGGTTCGCCGCGGCGGAGCTGTCGGGCCGGATCAAGCGCGCGTCCCTTCCGCCGAGCTACCTGCCGGTCGGCGGCGTGGTGAGCGGCTTCTTCGGCGGCCTGTCCGGGCACCAGGGTGCCTTCCGCAGCGTCTTCCTCCTGCGCGCCGGCCTGGACAAGGAAGCCTTCATTGGCACCGGCGTGGCAATCGCGGCGCTCATCGACGTCACCCGCATCTCCGTGTACCTGAGCGGTGACACCTGGTCCCATCTCCGCGCCAACGCCGGCATCGTCGCTGCCGCCACCGTCGCGGCGTTCGCCGGCGCCTACGTCGGCAACAGGTTGCTCAAGAAGGTGACGATGCACGCGATCCAGATCGCCGTGGCGGTGCTGCTGATCGTGATCGCGGTGGCGCTGGGGGCAGGTCTCATCTGAAGGCGTCTGTTTGACCGACTGAGCGCGCCGAGGACGACGGCATCCCATGTCACCCGGTGCCTCCGTTTCTCGTCACCCCTGCGATTTCGTCGCCGCCGGAGGGGTGACAGATGGTGTCACCCCTTGCCGCCGGGGAAGGACTCACGTACCAAGGTCAAGCATGCGGCACCGCGCGCCGCGAGCGTTCCGGTCGTCCCCGAGCCTGCCCGCGGGCGCGATCCGGAGGTGACAACCCGAGCCCCCCATCAACCACCGCCGATGTCACCCATGTCGTGAGCAGACCGCGGTCCGAGGGGGACCGAGCGATCGGCGCATGGAAAATCGCGAGCCCAGAAATCGCAGCGATTTCGCTGGCTGCCGGGAGCCCACGTCCGTATCCTACTTCTGCCTACCCGCGAGGGCCGCGGATCGTGACCAAAACCCAGCAGTACCGGGTAGATACTTTCGCAGCGTGAGCCCCCGCTACGAACAGCATTCTCCCCAGCGTAACCACTTGGTTTCGCTGGGGGGACTTGCCTTTCGGCCTGGAGAGCCAGCGGAAAGGCCGAACCGCTGATCGAATAGCCCTCTTCCGAGCGGCCGATCCTCAGTAACCGCTGTGAACCCCACATGGCCAGGCGACGCGCGCGCGTCGTAGGCTGCGGGGTCACTCGCCGGGGGCGGGCGGCGGGAGGGCGGACGCGGCGGCGGCCTCCGCCAGGGGCGGGACGGCGATGCGGGCGATCGGGCGCTCGAGGGCGGCCGGATCGAGCCGGGCGCGGGTGGCGCGCCAGCGCTGGGGCGCGAGCTCGAGGTAGCGCTCGCGGGGCCAGGACGGCAGGACCCGCAGGACCTCGTCGAGGTAGCCGAACGGGTCCAGCTCGTG
>CAADGB010000412.1 GCA_900696455.1 uncultured delta proteobacterium | reverse complement strand
GTCGAGGCGGGCGGCGCGAGGGGCTCGTCGGCGCGCGCGGGCGGGGCCGGGGGCTGCTCCATGGGAGAACACCACCATACGCTCGGCTCGGGGCCGGCCGGCGGGTGATCGGGTCCGGGCGGGGCAGGGCCGCTCGCCCCGATCACCGGGGGAACCCGGTGGACCTGCGGGCGTAGACCGGATCACGATGAGCGCACCCGTGAACCCGTCCACCGTGGACCCCTTCAGCGGCCACACCCCGGCCGAGGTCTGCCGCCGCCTGCGTCACGCCTCGGTGCTGATCTCGTCGGCCGACCATCCCGGCGGGCAACGGGAGGCGGTGCTGCTCCGGGCGCGCAACCTGCTGTCCGGAACGCTGCGGAAGCTCGACCAGCTCATCGCCGAGGTGAGCGCGGCGCCGGTGTCGCTGGACGAGCAGTTGACCGAGCGGCGCGCAACGGACAGGATCGACCCGTTCCCATGATCCGATGCTGCTTGGTCGCGATGGCGGTGGTGGTCTCGCTCGGGGTCGAGGCGCGCGCGGCGGGGCCGTGCGACGCGGAGGCCGCGGCGACCCGCGGCAAGCGCGACCCGTCGCTGACGCCGCCCACCGAGCCGGAGGCGGTCCGGCGCATGAAGGCGGGCAACGCGCACCATGTCGAGGGCATCAAGCGCGCCAGCGTCGTGGCCACCCGCGAGCAGGCGGCGGCCGAGTTCAAGGCGGCGATCGACGAGTACGTGGCCGCGGCGATGATCTCGCCGTCGCCGTCGATCCTGTTCAACCTCGCCCAGACCTACCGCGCCGCCGGCGACTACCCGAGCGCGATCGAGCAGTACCGGCTGTTCGTCGATCGGGCGAAGCCCGGCAAGGCGCTGCGGGCGCTGGTGGAGTGCCACATCGCGGCGATGAGCGCCGAGCTCGCGCGCGCGGCGGCGACCGCGCCGCCCCGCGGCCCCGCGCCGGACCCGGACGACGAGCCGCCGGCGAGCGGGACGGCGCCGGCCGAGCGCCCGGCGCCGCCGGATGGGGCCGCGGCCCGCGCCGAGCGCCCGGTGCCGCTGGCCGGCCCGCCCTGGCATGCGGACGCGCTCGGCTGGAGCGTCTCCGCCGCCGGGGTCGCCGTGGTCGGGCTCGGCGCCTTCCTGCTCGTCGACGCGGCGAGCCTGCGCGAGCAGGCGAACGACGAGACGCGCGACGACGTGCGCCACGACCTGGACGCGCGGGCCGACCGGCGGAAGACCTGGGGCACGGTCACGACGGTGGCCGGCGTGGCGGTGCTGGCTGCGGGCGTGGTCAAGCTGGCGATCGTCCCGGACCGGGCGGGCCGGCCGGGGACGGGGGTGTCGGTCCGGCTCGCGCCCGGCGGGCTCGCGCTCGGGGGCTCGTTCTAGGCTCGGGATGGCGCGCAACCGGAGCCAGACCCCGGCGATGCCGCCGCCGCCCCGGCCCCTCGAGCCTGGCGAGGTGGTCGGCACGTACCGGATCGTCCGCCAGCTCGGCGCGGGTGGGATGGGCGCGGTCTACGAGGCCGAGCACCTCCACATGGGCTCGAAGGCCGCGATCAAGGTGCTCTTGCCCGAGCTGTCGACGAACCCGGACGCCGTCACCCGGTTCGTCAACGAGGCGCGCGCCGCCAGCTCCCTCAAGCACCGCCACATCGTCACCGTGCACGACTGCGCGCAGCGGCCCGACGGTCAGTGGTTCATCGTCCTCCAGTACGTCGAGGGCGGGTCGCTCAAGAAGAAGATGCAGACGACCGGCGGCCCGATGGCGCTCGGCGACGTCGTGTCGATCGTCGGCCAGACCGCGAACGCGCTGCACGCGGCGCACGAGCACGACATCATCCACCGCGACGTCAAGCCCGAGACCGTCCTGCTGGCGCAGTCGGCCACCAACCCGGCCGACGATCACGTGACCCTCGCCGACTTCGGGATCGCGAAGCTGAGCAAGGCGCGCGGCGGCAGCGGCACCCGCGCCGGCACGGTCGTGGGCACGCCCAACTACATGGCGCCCGAGCACCTGCGCGGCCACGCGATCGACCGCCGGGCCGACGTCTACGCGCTGGGCGTGGTCGCGTGGGAGATGCTGACCGGCGAGCACCTGTGGGGCGACGGCACCGACGAGCCGACCGTGATCATCGAGCGCCAGGCCACCGGGGCGCGCCCGCTCGATCCGTGCGCGGTCAGGGGACACATCCCGCCGGCCATGGGCGCGGCGGTGGCGGCGGCCCTGGCGCCGGACGCCACGAAGCGCTGGCCCACGGCGCAGGGCTTCGCCCTCGCCCTGGCGCACGGCCTCGTGTCCGAGTGGGGGGAGAAGGGCATCGAGATCCTGCGGCGCGTCGCGAGCGAGCTGACGATCGCGCCACCCGAGACGACCGACACCGCCGGCCGGCCGGTGCCGGCGCCGAACGCGAACACGCCGACCGTGCGCGTCGTCGCGCCGGCGGCGGTCGCGCCCACCGCGCCGGTCGCCGTTCCCCACAGGACGCCGGGCGCGGTGCCGATCGTGCCGCTGCCCGAGCCGGTCGGGGCGCCGCCCTGCGCGCAGCTCACGCCCCCGGCCCCGCAGCTCGGCCGCGCCGACGTGCCGACGGCGGCCGGCATCGAGCCGCGCGGGACCATCAGCCTGTCGGTCAGCGTGACCGAGTCGCCCGGCACGGTCGCCGAGCCGGGCGGTCTCGCCCGGAGCCGCCGCCGTCGCGCCCTGGTCGCGGGCCTCGCCGCGGCCGGCCTGGCCGCGGTCGTGGTCGCCATCGTCGCGGCGGGCGGCGGGGGCGCGTCGTCCACCGGCTCGGCCGCGCCGGTCGCGCCTGCCGCGCCGGCCGGAGCCACCAGCTCGGCCATCGCGATCGTGACCGAGCCGGCGGGGGCGACGGTTCACGTCGACGGCGCGCCCCGAGGCGCCGCGCCCGTGAACGTCGCCGCCGCGGTCGGCGCCGAGGTCGAGATCCGCGCCGAGCTGGCGGGCCACGCGACCGCGAGCCAGCGGGTGACGGTGGGGCCCGACCCGGCCACGGTGCGGCTGACGCTGACGCCGGTGGTCGACGCCGGCGCCGCCGGGCCCGCCGCCGCCGCCGCGCCGCCGCTGGACGCCGGCGCGTCACCGACCGACGCTGGACCGCCGATCGATGCTCGTCCGCGGCCCACCCGGCCCCGCGGCGACCGCCGCGGTGAGGGCGGCTTCGACCCGGACGGCGTGGTCCAGCCCTGAGCTCGGGCTGATCGGGGAGGGAAGGCCACCGGGGCCTGGAACCCGATCACCGGGGACGCCGAGCCTGTCGTCGACGTAGAAGGGATCGACGATGGTCGCGGCCGGTTCCCTCTCGCGGTTCCGTCACCCCTCCAGGGTGAGATCGCGAAGCTTGGCAGGCGGCGGATGGTGCGGGACCCTCAGGGGAGCCAGCGCGCCATGACCGAGTGGAACCTTCGACACCGCGACGAGCCCGAGGCCGCCCCGGCCAGCCAGACGCGTGTTGCCCCGGGCAAGCGAAGCCTGACGCAGAGCATTCCGCCGCGCTCCACGGAAGCGCCAGAGGCGCATGGCGCGCAGGCAGCCGGTCTCGGGTACATCGGCGGCGCCTCGCGGCTCCAGGCACCCAGCACGCCGCCGGACGACCCGTTCGGCCTGCACCTCCAGGGCGGCGCCTCGCCAAGCCAGCCGAGCGGGGAGGCCGCCGTCGCGGCCCGCCAGGCTGGCCTGGGGGACGTGGCGAGCGTGCGCCTCCACACCGACGCCAGCGCCGCGGCGGCCGCCGAGGCGCTGGACGCGCGGGCCTTCACGGTCGGATCGGACGTCTACTTTGGCGCTGGTGAGTATCGACCCGACACCCGGGACGGCGCGCGGCTGCTCGGGCACGAGCTGGCCCACACGAGCCAGCAGCGCGGCCTCGGCACGCCCGCGCTCGCGGCGAAGCTGCGCACGACCGAGTCGGGTGACCGCACAGAGGACGAGGCCGACCGCGCAGGCGACGCCTTCGCGTCCGCCCTCGGCGGCGGCCCGATCGTCCCCGTCGCGCTCTCCGCGGCGCCCGTCGCGATCGCGCGGAGCAAGCGGGGCGCGCCTGGGGCACCGTCCAGTGGCGGCGTCGATCGCGACGTGGCTCCGCTGCCATTCGGCCAGAGTCGCCCGCTCGATCCGCTCGGCCAATCGCGACCCGCACCCGCGTTCGGGCAGTCCTTCCTGGATCCAGCGCGCGACGCCGACAACGATGGACAAGCCGATCTCTTCGTCAGACCAGGGGCCGCTCCTTCCAGACGAGCCGCGTCCACGGGGCCGAGCAAGCACGCCGCGCGGCTCGCGCGCGACGCTCAGGCGGCGATCGTCGATGTGAACCTGATCCCTTCGACCCTGCTGCCAGCCTACGCCTCAGCGCGCGATGCGCTCGACCCTGGCGCTCTGCAGGCCATCGCGGCCGACATGCTCGGCAAGTACCAGGATGCGGTCGGGGTTCGCGACCAGATCCAGCCGATCGTTGACCCAGCCACAGCCGGTCACGCTGCCCACGCCGCGCTGCCGGAGACCCCCGAGTCCCTCGCCGATCGCGCCGTGCTCGGACCAGCGCTGGCAGGGCTCGAGGCGGCGCTGGCGGTGGCCGAGTCGCGGCTGGCTTCCGGCCTGGGGCCGACGCGATTCCAGGGTCACGACCTGTCCGGCGGCGTCGCGCCGGTCCGGATCGCGCGGCACGCGCACCTGACCGTCCCGCGCTTGCTGCGTGAAGCGATCAACACCGGCGAACTCGTGGCGGCGGTGGCCGAGATCCGTGACCTCCTTCCCGGCGCTGCGCTCGCGACCATGAGCGCCACGTCCATGCCGATGGACGCCGACACTGCCCGCGCCATCGCCGATCGTCTGGCGCCGTTCGCCTCGCGACCCGTCCACTTCGCCTTCATCAAGAGCGCACTCGCCAAGCTCGGGCTCTGGGCACAGGTCGAGCACGCCACCAGTAGCGAGGGGCGCTCCCTCGGTCAGATCGATCAGCGCGCCACGGCACAGGCCGAGCGCTTTGGCGCCGGCGCGGACCTCGGTCGCTACGACGCCGACCGGGTCATCGGCTTGCTCAAGCCGAAGAGCATCGGGCCGGACGAGACCCGGTACGAAGTGACCGCGTCGAGCGCGGCGAAGATCGTCGAGGCCGTTGGCGAGATCGAGGACCCCGACGGCCGCAGCGCCGCGCTGAAGGACCTCGATGCCCGAGGCGTGCTCGACGCGATCGCGGAGCTGGCACCGCCCGCGCACGTGCAGCGACTTCACGATGGTCTGCCGCCAACGGGTGCGGCGCACGTCAAGTCCCTCATGCGGCGCCACTTCCAGGGACGCGACACCACGGACAATTCGCTGGGGGCCATGCTTGGCGATGGGATCCTCCACTCGGCGGGGAACCTCCTCACGTTCGGGTTCCTCGACGAGCACGACGCCGCATATCGTCAGATGAAGGCGGGCGAGATCACCGAGGCCGACTACCGGCAGGCGACGCGCAAGGCCCTTCTCCGAGCCGGTGTGGTCGGCGCGGCCTCGTACGCGACGGGCGGCGCGGCCGGCAGCTACGCGGCCGGCCTGACGGCCTCGCTGGCCGCGCGAGGGATCGCAGGTCGCGTCGCGGCCAACACGCTCACGGGCGCGGCCGCAGGCTCGGCGGGTGCGGTTGGCGGCCGCGTCGGGTCGGACGCGGTGTCCGGCGAGGTGAGTAGCGCCGGCGACTACGGGCGTGACGCGCTCCTGGGAGGCGCGATCGGAGGTGGCCTCGGCGCAGGGCTCACGACCGTCGGCGCGGCCGGCGCGAAGTTCTTGCCCGAGGGCGTCAAGACGCCGCTGCACCGCCTCGCCGAGCGCTTCCCGTCGCTCGCCGACGACGCCGAGGTCTTCGGGGCCTTCCAGCGGCTCGGCGTCCAGCACTCGAAGGGCGTGGTCACCTTCACGATCGGCGCGCGTCGCCTGGCCCGCCTCGCTGGCGACGGAGCGATCACCGCCACCGCTGAGGTGATGGCCGCGGTCCGGAAGGCCATCGCAGGGGCTCGGGCCGGGCTCGCCCACGCGGCCGACGACCTGAGCGGCGGCTTCGGTCCACAGCTCGCGGGCGCCGGCGCCTACGGCGACGTGCGGCTGTCGGTCACCGCGAAGGCGGCGCGGCCGCTTCACGAGCCGGGCCCGCTCGATGGTCCTGCGGTGACGATCGTCAAGGCGGAACGCCTGGGCGACGACCTCGTAAGCCGGCCTGGCGATGACGTCGGGAACTACCTCGGCGACGGTCCCGAATCCACCGGCATGCAGGTAGTCGACATGGCGGACGACGCGGCGAGCCAGCGCGGCGCGAACGCAGCGGCGACACGGTCACCTACGGCTGGCAGCCGCACGCCCCTCGCGGAGCACATCCCAGCGCCAGGCCCGGCGTTCGTCGACTGGTTCGACGGCCTCACGCTGAAGGAGCTGGACACGCTGCTTCGCGACACGAACAAGGGCGGACGCATCGGCGCCCGCAAGGTGATCGAGGACAACGTGCGGCACCCGGGCGGGCTTCACGAGTGGCTGATGGTGAAGCATGTGCGCAAGGTCAAAGAGTGGGGGATCTCGCTCCAGACCGTGCTGGACGCTCGCACCGCAACCGCCGCTACCGTCGGACGTACGTTCCGGCACAAGCGGCTTGATGGTCGCACCGGCGCCGGTCCAGGCTCGGGTACCATGCATCGTCAGCTCGATCGAATGCTCACGGAGTCGGGCTCGCTCAACGAGTTTCGCCGACGGCTCAATCAGTGGGCCGACGCGGAGATGTACCCGGTGCCCGGTCCCAACGGTGAGGCGCCGCTTGGTCGCTACTACTTACCCGCGGAGCTGCAGCTCCCCGCCGAAGGGGCCGCCAGATGACGCCGCGCACCTGGGCCGAGATCGCCAACAGCGCGAGTGGTGGCGCCGCTGCGCGCACGGCTGCATCGGCCTTGGTGGAAGCGGAGGGTCGCTGGCTGACCGCCGTCGGCCAGCCGACGGTGCGGGATGGGGAAGTGGTTCGCGTGACTACGTGGGTCGATGCGGTGTCGGTCTTTCATGGCGACCCGTCGGTGAGCTCGAATGGCACGCTTGACACGCCGATGGAACTTCTCATCGTGGAGGCTGACGAGCATCGTGAGTTGTACGATGTCGCGAACGCTGCGGCGCACAAGGCGCTCGATGCGCTCAACTTCAGCTCCTGTATCCCCGGCCAGCTTGGGATGGATGACAACATCGCTGTGGGCGACTACTTCACCGAGTACGTTCGCTTCCTCTTTCTGGAGATCTACGTCGGGGACCGTCTTGCGAGGCCCTGTACCTACTTCCGCGACCAGCTTGGGTGGTTCGTTGCGGGCTTCTTCCCGTGCGGATGGGAAGGGAAGTGGCCGCGCGGTCGGATGCGGGTCTACTAGCGATGCTCCGAGGATGGATACTCACCATGTGGGAGCAACTATCACCATTGACGACCGTCTCCCGTGGGCGAATCTCTTCCTCCCTGCGAGCGGGTGGGGCGCTGCGCAGCTCGCCAAGTCCGACGACGGCGTGAACGCCTCAGCGCCAACGGCGTTCTACGACGCGCAAGGGAACTCGTTCGGCATGATCTGGCTCGCCGCGCCGTCGGGCTATCGCAGCGTCGACGCGGCGAGCTTCCAGTGGAGGGATGAGATGCTGCTCACCATTGACAGGAAGCCGATCCACCGCGTGCCGCACGCATCGGACTTCGCCTCCGTGCTGCGGCGTCTAGGCGAACAACGCGCAGATGAGGTCCGCGTTCATCTCCAGGGCGAGATCGACAGGCTTCCGCTAGATCCTAAGACCGGCCGCCGAACCTTCAGCAGCTCACACCTCGGCTCCAAGCTGTCGCCATGGCCGAAGCCATTGAGTCACCTGTATCACGTGGCCCGCGAGATCGAGGGTGAGCGTGCGGACGAGCAAGCCGTGCAGGATCGCGGAGCGCTCCTTTTCGGATTGTTCATCTGGGAGTGCATCATGAACCGAGACGAAGAGTGGGTGGTCTACGACCCGAACCTCAGCGCCCATGATCCGAACCGGGAGATCACCGGGAAGGTGTACTTTGAGCAGTAGGGCGACGGACCGCTGACAGGGAGCCGGTCGATGAAGCGGGGCGATCTGGTTCGCCATGAAGCGGTGCCCACGTCGTGCGGCCGGGCCGGGGAGGGGGGGCTGGCCGGTCCGTCGGATGCGCGTGTCCTGAATCTCACCAAGCTCGAAGCGGGGGCGACGAAAGCATGACGGCCCTGGCTAACTGGCAGCGGATCGAGACCTGGCTTCGAGCGAACGTCCCCGAGGCTCTCGACGAGCTCCAGGGGCCGGCATCGGCCGGATCGTTCGAGAGGGTTGTCGCGGTGGTGGGAGACCTCCCGGTCGAGTACCGAGAGCTGATGGAGCTCCATGATGGCGTCACGGCCCCGGAGTGCGGGCTGGGCGTGTTCGAGGGCTTCGTGCTGTACTCACTCGACAGCGCGCTGCGTGCGCGCGACGTGATGCTCGAGGTCTGGCGGGGCAACGCTGGCCAGTTCGACGTCGACGGCGACATGGTTCCGGACGCAGGAGTGCGCAAGTGCTGGTGGCACGAGCACTGGCTCCCGATCGCCGTCTCCAGCGATGATTCGCGAACGACGATCTTCCTCGACCTCGCCCCTGCGCCGGGAGGGCGTCACGGCCAGCTCGTGCGACACGTCGTCGATGTCGACAGGTTGCGCGTCGTCGCCGTGAGCGTGTCGGCCTGGCTGGAGCGGATCGCGTGCGCGCTCGAGGACGGACTCGTAGCCGTCGAGCGCGAAGACGACACCGTGTTGCTGACGTGGCCCAGGCGGCAGACGTGATGCCCGAGCTCGACCGCAGCTCGTCAGGGGTTCGATCTGGCGGTCGAACGGCGACGCGATCGGAACGCCGAGTTGCTCGCGGCCGCCGTGGGCCGGAGCGCGAGGCCGTCAGCCCACCCTGGCCTCGGCAGCAGGACGGCCTCGCCCAGCCGGCGAGGCCGGCCCGCCCGGCCAAACGGCTTGGAAATTCCTCGAAGATGGGCGAGGGTACCCAGGAGCCTCCCATGCGAACCGCCTCCGCGTCGATCCCCCTCGCGATCATCGCGCTCGGCCTGGCCGCCTGCCCCGGACCGCGCGACTTCATCGAGTGCGTGGACCAGACGAGCTGCGGCCTCGCCGCCGGCGGCCAGTGCCTGGTGAACCCTGCGTCCGGGCATCAGTTCTGTGCCTACCCGGACTCGTCCTGCCCCGGTGGCCTCCGGTGGTCCGACTATGACGTCGAGGGCAGCATCAGCGGGACGTGCGTCGCTCAGGATACCGACGCTGGGGACGCTGGGATCGATGCGCCGGCGATCGACGCGACCGACGGAGCGCCGGACGCTGCCGGCGTGAGCCAGTGGGCGCGCGCGTTCGGGGGGGCCGGGAACGACGAGCTACTCGATCTCGCCGTGGCGAGCGACCAGGGCGTGGTGATCGTCGGCTGGTTTGAACAGTCCATCAGCTTCGGCGGCCCGAGCTTGACGGCACAGGGCGGCCGGGACGTGTTCGTCGCGAAGCTCTCCGCCGCCGGCGATCACGTCTGGTCGAAGCGCTTCGGCGGCGGCGGCAGCGATGTCGCCTACTCGGTCGCGCTCGACGCGACCGGGAACGCGTACGTGATCGGTACGTTCGTCGGCGTGGTCGACTTCGACGGCCAGCAGCTTGGTAGCGGGACGGCGGCCAGCGAGTTCCTGGTCAAGCTCGACGGCACGACCGGCGCGTCGGTCTGGGCGGTCCGCCTCGGCGGCGCGCTCGCGGACCGTCAGGACGTGGCGGTCACCGCGGATGGCGAGTCGATCGCCGTCGGCGCCGGGTTCTTCGGGACCATCAACCTCGGGGGCTCCAACCTGACCTCGGCGGGCGGCTCGGATGTCGTGCTCGCCAGGTTCAACGGCGCTGGCCAGCACGTCTGGTCGCGCAGCATGGGCGGCACCGGCACCGACATGGGTAACGCGGTGGCCTTCCTGCCGGGCGGTGACGTCGCGATCGCGGGCGGCTACCGCGGCCCCGCGGCCTTCGGCGCGGCCCAGCCGCTCGCCGCGGCCGGCGGCGCCGGGGTGATGGGCGATGCCTTCGTGGCCCGCTACGCCATCGCGAATGGGGCGCACGTGTGGTCCTTCGGCTACGGCGCAAACAACGCGCTGGCGAGCGATGAGTTCCTGGCCGTGGCCGTCGATGCGACCGCGATCTACGCCGGTGGTCACTTCGGCAGCACCGCCTCATTCGGGGGCGCGAGCCTCACGGCGAACGGCTCGGACGATGGGATCCTCGCGAAGTACGACGCCGCGACAGGCGCCCACATCTGGTCGCGGCAGTTCGGGGGCTCGAGCTACGAGACCGTGCAAGAGATCGTCGTGGACGGCACGGAGGTCTGGTTCGGTGGCTACTTCAGCGGCACGACCAACGTGGGCAGCACGACCCTGACCAGCGCGGGCGTGTCGGACATCGTCTACGGCCGCGCGGCCACCGCGACTGGCGACTTCATTGCCGGCGGGAGCGCGGGTGGGGCGGGGCCCGAGGACGCGGACGGCTTCGGCCTGTCCCCGTCGCACGTGTGGATCGGCGGGACGTTCTCGACCGCCTTCCCGGTCTTCGGGGCGAATCTCTCACCCGCCGCGCTGTCGGACGTGTTCGTGGGTCGGACGGCGCGGTAGGCACTCGTGGCTGGCGGAGGCGTGCGCGGCCGCGGTCCGCGCCACGAGGCAGGCCCGGCAAAGCCGTCCGCGCTGGTCGGGGCAGGGGCGCAGCCAGGCGATCTGGTGCGCCATGAAAGGGCGCCTGCGGAACCTGTCAACGGATTTGCGACACCGGACGGCATCAATTTAGCGACGCCGCTTCGCTGCGGTCGGCGTGGCTTCGCGCGGACGGACGCCGGTGCTCGACGGAGCTCGGCGGCCGCGCGATGCGGTCCTCGCGCAGAGCAGCCGGCGAGGCGGTCGGCTCAGTTGCAGGGTGATGGTGGGGCTGCTCCGCGCTGCGGTCCGCGCTGGGGGCAGAGGGCGTCTCCTTGGGCTTGTTGATCCAGACGGCGGTGGGAAGGGCGGCGAGCCGTGGCACGCCGTGGACGAAGCGCTCAGGGTGCTCGGCGTGAGCAGCCTCGAGCACCAGGGCGCGCTCGTCGAGGACGCGCTGGGCGCGACCATGGTGGACGTCGCTCGGGGTCTGGCAGCCGCTTCTTCCACCAGTAGAGCCGCGCGGCGGTCAGCCCGTGTCGGCGAGCGAACGCGGCCATCGGCTCGCCGCTTCGTCGGCACTCGTCGAGGACGGCCCGGGCGTCGTCGTCGGTCCAGGTGTCTGCAGGATCAGGAAGTCGTGTGCGCATCCGCCAAGCGTCGCGCGGCGTCAAGCCCGACGCGGCTCGCCGCGGCCGCGATCATGGGTGCGCTCCGGCGATCGGACACGAGTACAATGATGTCACACACTACCGGCCCGAGACGAAGGCGACGAACCAGAGCCATGACCTCGAAGCGCCGGATCACGTCGACCACTGGGCGGACTTGGAGTCGTAGCGATGGGTAAGCTCTACGATGCGGCGCAGCGCGGAGATGTCACAGCGGTCGCGACCCTTCTGGGACGAGGCGCCGATCCAAACGAGACTGGGGACGACGATGGGACGACAGCGCTCATCGCTGCTGCGTTCCTCGGCCACGTGGACGTCGTGCGCTTGCTGGTCGAACGTGGGGCGGAAATCGACCGACCGAACGCGCACGGGTCGCGTGCCCTTGGGGCAGCAGCGCGGAATGCCAAGGGCCGCGTCATCGCTCACCTGCTGAAGGCTGGCGCGTCGCTCACCGCCGAGGCTGAGAGCGGTGCAACGGCATTCATGGACGCGGCGATCGGGCCGCCGCACGTCGTGCGGGTATTCCTTGAACACGGGGTGGACGTGAATGCGGTCAGCTCGAAGGGCTACACGGCGCTTCATTGCGCCGCACGGAACGACCTCTACGGACCGGAGGTGATCCGGTTGCTGCTCGATGCTGGCGCCGACCCATCGCGGCGAGACGCACGAGGCCGCACGCCGCGCGATCTCGCCGCCGAGTTGGGACGGACGCGCAACGTCGAGGTTCTCGACGCGGCCGGCGTGCCCGGAGATCGGTCGCCGTGTCGATGATGCCGCCACGCACCTGGACCGGGCTCGGTCGGATAGCCCGAGACCTCGCGTTGGAGCGCGGCGCAACGCGAACGCTGAGATCCTCGCTGGATTCGGTGCCGCCTCTGGGCCCCCGTCCTGACGCGGCTGCCAACTGGCGTGTCGCCGATGACGGACCATGACCTTTTCGCGCTGGACCCGCTGCGTCCGGACGTTACCATCGCCAGGCGCAACGGACCGTCGCACGCAGACTTGGCCTATCCTCCTGCTGGAGCCCCATGATCGCCCGCCGCCTTGCTCCGCTCCTACCGCTCTTGCTGCTCGCGCTTCCGGCATGCCCCGGGCCACGAGACCCGATCGAATGCGAGGGCGACCTGAGCTGCGGCCTCGCGGCAGGCGGTCGGTGCTTGGTCAACGTCGACACCGGGAATCAGTTCTGCGCCTACCCGGACTCGTCATGCGAGAGCGGCATGCGCTGGTCCGACTACGACGTCGAGGAGCCGATCAGCGGGCAATGCGTCGCGGGCAGCCTCGATGGTGGAACCGACAACACGCCGCCAACGATCGTCTCACGGTCGCCCGATGCCGACGCGACCGGTGTCTCGCGCACCGCGGCGATCAGCGTCATGTTCTCGGAGCCGATCGCGGCGGCGAGCGTTACGGCCGGCAGCTTCCAGGTGAGCGGCCCGGGCGGGCCCGTGGCGGGCTCCATCAGCGTGACGGGATCCAACGCGACGTTCGGCTCGGACGCGCCGCTGACGCCAGGAACGCAGTACACGGTCACGATCGGCACCCAGGTGACCGACCTCGCCGGCAACGCCCTCGCGTCCTCGTCGAGCTGGATGTTCACGACCGGCGCCGCGACCTGGTCTGCGCCTGCGCTACTGGAGACCGAGATGAACATGGCCGCGTCCGAGCTGCGCGTCGCGTGGGGCGGGTCGATCGTCATGGCGACGTGGCTCATGGCGAGCTGCTCGGGAGCCATCTGTCAGCAGCCGTCACAGGTCTGGTATGCGGTCCGCCAGGGCGGCGCCTGGTCAGCAGGCGCGGCGATCGGCGGCGTCCCTGGCACCGTCGGGCTGTATGCGCTCACCGTCGATTCCACCGGCCGCGCAACGATCGTCTTCCCCGCTACCGTCGGCGGGCGCAGCTCGATGTACGCTGCGACGTACGCCGCAGGTTCGTGGACGTCACCCGTGCTCATCGAGACGGACGACACGGGCAACGCGACGGCGCCTAGCGTAGCCGCCGATGCCGGCGGAAACGTGTTCGCTGCATGGCAGCAGCACGACGGCACGCGCGACAACATCATGGCGAGCCGATACACGGCCGGCGGCACGTGGGGCTCGGCCGTTCCGCTAGAGCAGTTGACCACGACGGCGTCGAACCCATCGGTGGCCGCCGGTGCCGATGGCTCCGCGTTCGCGGTCTGGACGCAGGGCTCGTCCATGTACGGCGCTCGTTACTCGGCAGGTTCGTGGGGTCAGCCGTCGATCGCTGGCACAGGTAACGGTCGCATTCGTGTCGCGATGCACACCGACGGTTCCGTCATCGCGGTGTGGCCGAGCGGCAACGATGTGCTCGCGAATCGCAACACGGGCGCGTGGGGGGCCGCGGCCCCGATCGATGGTCTGGACGGTCCCTCGCTTCAGGCGTTCGCGCTCGCGATGCCCGAAGGCCGCGCGATGGCGTTGTGGACCCAGAGCGGTGACCTCTGGCAATGCCGTTTCGATCCCGCACAGGGTTGGGGCGCGGCCTTCCGCATCGAATCGGCCGGCGGGACCGCGCAGTATCCAACGCTCGCATTCGCGCCCGACGGCTCGGGCCTTGGCGCGTGGGAGCAGCCATCACCATCGACGACCGTCTCGCCGTGGGCGAATCTCTTCCTCCCCGCGAGCGGGTGGGGCGCAGCACAGCTCGCCAAGCCCGACGACGGTGTGACCGCCGCCGCGCCAACGGCGTTCTACGACGCGCAAGGGAACTCGTTCGGCATGGTCTGGCTCGCGGCGCCGTCGGGCTACCGCAGCGTTTACGCGGCGACCTTCCAGTAGGGGATGCCAAGCTCGAAGCGGGAGCGACGAAAGCCGTGATGTCGTGCAATGGCGCAGGTGCTCGGTGGCCATGACGGTCCTTGCTAACTGGCAGCGGATCGAGACCTGGCTTCGAGCGAATGTTCCAGAGGCGCTCGACGAGCTCCAGGGGCCGGCATCGGCCGGATCGTTCGAGACGGTTGTCGCGGCGGTGGGGCATCTCCCGGAGGAATACCGCGGGCTGATGGGCCTTCATGATGGCGTCGCGGCCTCGGGGTGCGGGCTGGGCGTGTTCGAGGGCTTCGTGCTCAACTCTCTCGACCGCGCGCTGCGTGCGCGCGACGTGATGCTCGAGGTCTGGCGGGCCAACGCTGGCCAGTTCGACGTCGACGCCGGCATGGTTCCGGACGCAGGAGTGCGCAAGTGCTGGTGGCACGAGCACTGGCTCCCGATCGCCGTCTCCAGCGATGATTCGCGAAGGACGATCTTCCTCGACCTCGCCCCTGCGCCGGGAGGGCGTCACGGCCAGCTCGTGCGACACGTCGTCGATGTCGACAGGTTGCGCGTCGTCGCCGTGAGCGTGTCGGCCTGGCTGGAACGGATCGCGCGCGCGCTCGAGGACGGAGTCGTAGCCGTCGAGCGCCAGGGCGACGCCGTGCTGCTGACGTGGCCCAGCGCAGCCGCCCGATGACGCCGTTGGCGATCTCGATCCAGGTGCGCGGGCGCGAGTGAGCGCCGTCGTGTGAGAGATGGCGGGTGATCGGGGCCGACTGATCGGGGCCGACGGGCACCGCGCTCGGAACCCCGATCACCGGGGACGCGGGTGCGGGCGCGGCCGTAGAACAGCGTGACCATGTCCTCCGAGCCGCTCCCGGTCGTGGCGAACGGTTCACCTGTCCGGGGTGAGGTCGCGGTCGGCTGCGGGCGGTCGAGGCCAGGCCGTGGCGCGGGAAGCACTTTCGCTTCGTGTGGTTACGGGATTCGTGCGGCCGACACGCAACGGCCGGGAGCGGCGCTCGATATCTCGCCCCATATGACGAGAGGCACGACCGCACCATGACGCGGGAGCGCAAGCCGGGTGCTTCGGCGCGGGCCGGGCACGACGACCCCACGGGCACGCGGGCGGGCAAGCGCACGCTCTCGCAGCGCCTGCCGGCCGGCGGGGCCGTCGGGGCGACCTCGCCCGTCCAGGCGGCGTTCGCGCCCGGCTCCGCCGGTGCACCGCCGACCCGCACCGGCGCCGGGCAAGAGCCACACGACGACCCGTTCGGGCTCCACCTGCTCGGCGCCGACGACGGCGGAGCGCCCCCAGGGGGCGGTCACGGCGCGAGCGCGGCGCCGCCAGCGGCCGGTGACGTGGTCCAGCGCAGCGCGAGCGCGGCGCCGGTCGCGCCGGCCCCGCGCGGCGTCACGCGCGCGCTCGACCAGGCGCGCGCGGACAACCGGGACGGCGACGCCATCGCGTACCTCGACCACAACCGCGGCGCGATCCTGGGCGCGCTCCGCCGGCAGATCGCCGGCCAGGCCTGGCCGCCGGGACACCCGCGACTGCGCTGGATCGCGCCGCCGGCGCGGGTCGCGGCCACGCTCGTCGACCGGCTGGTCGCGATCGCTCACGAGGCCGAAGGCCCGGTCTGGTGGGCGCGTCACGCCTCGGCGTTCTTCTACCCGGTCGATCCGTGGCGCGTCATCGACGCGAACCGCCGCCTGACGCACGGCGCGCCGGGGCTGTTCCAGGACGCGCGTCCGCTCGCGCGCGGCCCGCTGCGCTACGACGAGATCGTCGGCGAGGCGCTGGCGGTCGAGCTGGTCCCGCGGCTGCGAGCGTCCCTGGCGCGGATGGGGCCGCGCCTCGTCGCGCTGGCCGACGATGTCCGCCCGTCGCCGCCGAGCGAGGACCAGCTCGTCACGAGCGCGCCGCTCGATCGGCTGTGGGCGCGTGTCCTCACGGATCCGGCGCAGGTGCAGCACCTTCCCCCCACCGGCGCGGCCGGGGAGGCGGCGACCCCCGACGGCGCCGGCACGTTCCGCATGGGCCTGCGCCCGGTCGCCTACGAGTGGATGGGGCGCCACGATCGCCGGCTGTGGAACGTCGTGCGCGTGACGACGCCAGCCGATCCGACCGCCGAGGAGGTCGCCGCCACGATCTTCGGCGACGCGCCCTCGGGTCGACCACTCTCCGAGTACGCTCACGGCCTCGTCGCGGCGCCGCCGCTGTTCGTGCTGCCCCGGACGTGGGCGGCGACGCTGCCGGAGGCCGCGGCGTGGGCCACCCCCGAGCATGCGAGCCACCAGCACCAGCCCCTCGACCACGTCCTGACCTCGGCGGCGTTCGATCAGGCGGCGCTGGCCCAGGGCGCGGACGAGGCCGCGCATCCGCTGGCCCGGTCCGGCAGGGCGGGCCGCGCCGACACCAGCCGCCTCGCCGCGCAGCTCCGCCGCGGCGCCGACCAGCTCGAGTTCGTTGGCGAGCGGCTCGCCACCTGGGACGGGCTGGCGCCCCAGGTCGAGGCCGCGCGGTCGTGGATCTGGCGGCGCCTCGGCGCGCTCGCCGCCGAGACCCCGGCCGAGATCGCGCGGTGGGCGCCGGTGGTAGAGGCCCAGCAGCGACTCCTGACCGACGCGACCGGCGGCATCGTGGAGGTGCTCGACGCCTTCCGCGGCGCGGGCCTCTCGCCGGACGCTCCGGCGGCCCGGCCGTTCCGCCGGACCCTCGCGGCCTACGTCGCCGCGCTGGGCGCCTCGCACCTCGCCGACCTCGGGCGCGAGCGGCTCGCCGCGGCGCGCCAGGCGCGCCAGGAGATCGCCTTCGGCCTGCTCGACGACGCGCTCGACGACGCCGGGGCCGCGGTCGGTGATCTGCGCGAGGCCGAGGGCGGCGCCTTCGGTCCGGATAGCCAGGCGGGCGCCCTGTCGCGGCAGCGCCGGCACCTGCAGCGGACGAAGCTCCGGTTGCGCACCGAGGCGCTGACCGGCGAGGCCCCCGACGCCGACGCGCTGGAGGGCGTCAGCCTCGGCGCCGCCGAGCTGACCGTGCGGTCGCGCGCCAGGGAGCTCGCGCTCAAGGCCGCGCACCTGTCGGCCGCGCTCCGCTCGACCAGGGACCAGTCGGTGCTCGCCGCCGTCGCCGCGGCCTTCGACAGCCGCTTCGAGACGCTGCCGGCGAGCCTGCACGCCCTCGCCTCGGACTGCGAGAGCCTGGCGCTCGGGCTCGACGGGCGCCACGACGAGGTCGGCGCCATCGTGCCGGCCGATCCGGACGAGCAGGCCACGGTCCGCAAGCGCGCGCAGCGGCAGCGTCGGGACGGCCTCGCGCGCGCCCAGGTCGAGCTGGCCCGCATCCCGGCGCGCCACGGCCTCGACCGCCTCGATCGCGAGGCGCTCGACGCGATGCGGACGAACCAGATCGCGGCGCTCTCCATCGACGTGATCCTGCTCATCCTGGCGAGCATCGCGACGGCCGGCGCCGCGGCGTACGTGGGCGGGGCGGCGCGCGCCGCGGCGATCGCTCGCCTGGGGCTCGGGGCGCGGTCGGCCACGGCCATCGGCACCGCCGCCAACGTCACCGTCGACGCCGCGCTCACGGCCGTCATCCAGACCGGCGTCGTCGGCGAGGAGCTCGGCGCGGGCTTCGCCGAGAACGTGCTGGCGAACGCCGGCGTCCGCGCCGCCCTGGCCCGGCTGGCCCCGCTCATGGGCGACCTCGACGACGACGCGGCCCGGCTCTGGCAGGCGGGGGCCGGCGGCAAGGGCGCGGTCGTGCTCGCGCGGGGCACGACGATCGGCGCCGAGCTGGTGACCGCGGCCGGTGTCTCCTACGTCGTCCACCGCCTGGTGCGCGGCAAGGAGCCGCCCGCCGACGACCAGATCACCGCCTGGTTCATCCAGGGCGCGTCGATGGCGATCGGCCGCGCCGTCGCGACTCGCACCACCCAGCTCCACGCCCGGCTGGATCGCGCCGGCGCCCGCGACGTCTGGCAACTGGACCATCCCCGGATGCTGGCGCAGGTGAAGGCCCAGGAGGCGCTCGCCCGGCGCGTCGAGACCAGCGGCGAGGCCGACGACGCGATGCGCCTCTTGATCGAGAACCGCCGGCTCCTCGACGACGAGGCGGCCATGCTCCGCGCCCTGGCTGCCGACCCCGCGCGGCGCGCCGCCCTCGGCATGAGCCACGAGGAGCACGCGCGGTTCACCCGCGAGAACGCCGCCGCTGCCGCCGACACCAGGCGACAGGGCATGGAGCTGCGCCCGTTCCGCCTCGCGGGCGTCGAGGAGGTGGTGCCGGGAGCGCTCTGGTCCGGCTCCAGCGAGCAGATCGCCACGGCGATCCACCAGGCCCGGGCGGTGGGCCTGGCCGTGCGCGTGGTGGACGTCGGCAACCGGAGCAAGCGCTGGCGCCTCCAGCTCGGTGACGGCGATCGAGTCCTCGAGATCCAGGAGCAGACCCCGCCCGCCGTCGCCGGCAAGGCGGTGCGCCGGCCCCGCGCCGCCGGGGTGTCCCGAGAGGCGCGGGCGCTCTTGCACGCCCAGGCGGCGCGCGAGCTGGCGACCATCCCCGTCAGCGTCGCCGAGACGGAGCACAGCTCGCGGGGGTACCTGGTCACGCCCGCCGACGGCCGCCGCATGTCGGAGCTGCTCGCCGACCTCGACGGCGCCGAGACCATCGAGTTCCGCGGCGGCATCCTGCTCCGCCTCGACGGCAAGGAGTGGTACTTCGAGTTCCGGGACCACGCGCACGAGACGGCGGCCCCGCGCGCTGGCGGGGCGGATGTCGCCAGCGGCTTGCCTGATGCCAACGTCGGGACCATCGAGGTGTACGGCTACCTGGGCGTCCGGCGCATCCACGGCCGGCCCGAGGCCGAGTGGACCGCGAAGGAGCGGGCGGAGGTCGCGGAGGCCGCCCTGGACGACCCGCTCATCATGGCCGGGCATGTGGCGATCTCGTTCGACGGCGGCAGGACGCTCTACGGGTTCACGCCGAAGCCGGACCCGAGCCTCGACGTCGGTACGGTGGTCGCGATGCTCCGCGCGGGCACGGTGTTCCCGGGTCGGGTGCGCATCGACAGCGATCACTACCACCTCGCCGCGCAGAAGGCCCGCGAGGGGTGGGATACGCACGTGGCGCGCGCGGTCGTTGCGTTCGATCCCTCGGAGCAGCGCGCGATCCGCGACCGCGTCCTGGGCGAACGAGCCGCCACGGCGCACGGGCAGCACCCGCACGGGTACGCGTTCCCGCCGAGGCGGCCAGCCGACGGAGGCGACTACGTTCCGTACCGCGGCGCTCGGGCGACGAACGGTCAGGACTACGCCGCCGAGTGCATCGGCAACTGCGCCGTCTGGCCGAGGATGGTCGGGGTCCCGGTGCCCGAGCACTCGGGCCGCATGCAGGACTACATGCCCGAGCTGAGGAAGTGGGAGAATGCCGACGCCCCGATCGGCGGGCACAGGTACACCCTGGACACGGAGGGTACGCACGATGACGGACGATGACGAGTGGCCCAGCCTGGGAGTCCAACCAGCGACGTCCGTGACGGACGGCCGGATACGGTCGTCGTACCGCGCGAAGGAGATCTCGGATCTGGTCGAGTACGAGCATGAGTGGCTGCTCAACACGTTCGGCATCGACCGGCACGAGCCGTACTACCGCATCGGCTGGTCCTTCGGCCTGCGGCCCGAGTCGCGCCTGTACCTGCGGTGGTTCGAGCTGGCAGACGAGGGCGTGAAGGGGTGGGCGGTCGTCTTCCGGATCTTCGATCCCGTGGGCGAGCCGACGACGAACTACGAGCTGTTCGTGGGCTGGGTCCCGCCCGCGCGCAAGGCCGACGCCGAGCGGTGGGTG
>CAADGB010000411.1 GCA_900696455.1 uncultured delta proteobacterium | reverse complement strand
CGACCACCGCGATCACCAGGGCGAGCGCGCCGGCGGCGAGCAGCCACGGCCGCCGGCCGCCGGCCGCCGCGCCGGGTCCGATCGGCACCGCCGTGGGCGGCGCGGGCCCGCTCGCCGCGGCGAGCTCCGCGGGCACGGGGGTGAGCGGCGGGAGCTGCCACATGCGCGGGCTGGTCCCCGCCGCCGTCGCCGCGTCCGGGCTCGCCAGCCCCGGCGCCGTCGCGGCCTGGACCACCAACGCCGCCGGCTCGATCTGGAACAGGAGCGCGGCCCGGATCTCGGCCCAGGCCGCGGCCACCGACGGCGGCCGGGCGTCAGGCGCCTTCTCCAGGCAGCGCGCCAGCGCCCGGTCGAGGTGCTCGGGCGCGTTCGGCACCAGCTCGCGCAGCCCGGTCGCCGGCGTGGTCTGGACCCGCAGCAGGAGCGCGGCCAGGCTCGGCGCCACGAACGGAGGCCGACCGGCGATCGTCGCGAACACCGTCGCGCCGAAGGCGTAGACATCGGCGCGCAGGTCGACGCTCTTCGAGTCGAGCGCCTGCTCGGGCGCCATGTAGGCCGGGGTGCCCATGGGGAAGCCCGACAGCGAGGCCACACCGTCGACGGCGTCGAGCAGCTTCGCGATCCCGAAGTCCAGGAGCCGGACGCCCGCCACCCGCGCGCCGTCCATCATCACCATGATGTTGTCGGGCTTGAGATCGCGATGGATGATGCCCTTGGCGTGGGCGGCGCCGAGCGCGTCGACGATGGGGTCGAAGATCGCCACCAGCTGCGCCGCGTCGAGCCGCCGCGCCGCCGCCAGCTCCGACAGCGGCTGGCCGGGGAAGAACTCCATCAGGTAGAACGGCTCGCCGGCGTCGAGCCGCCCGAAGTTCTCGATGGCCGCGATCGTGGCGTGACCGATCGCGCACACCGCCCGCGCCTCGCGGAAGAAGCGCTCGACCTGCGACGGGTCGCGCGCGAACTGGGGGTGCAGGATCTTGCACGCCACCCGGCGCCCGAGCTCGACGTGCTCGGCCAGGTACACGGCGCCGAAGCCGCCCTCCCCCAGCTTGCGCACCAGGCGGTAGTTGAGGGCGATGGCGCCGACGTAGCTCGCGCCCTCGACCTCGGTCCGCGGATCGGCGTCGGTCCCCGACACTACTTCAGGCACCCCACCAGGACGGCGTCGTAGCGCGCGAGGTCGGCCTCGGTCAGGATGCCGTCCTTCACCATCGCCTGAAGCTTGTCGCGCCGGGCCTTGTACTGGACCCGGGTCAGCTTCTCGGGCGGGCACAGCCGCGGGGTGATGGCCAGCTGGAGGCCGTGATCCGCCGGCGGGGTGTGGGCGGCGAGCGCGAACTTGATGACCACGGTGACCTGGGTCTCGCGCTCGTCCTCGCGCAGCGACACCTTGAAGGTCCGGGTCTTGGTCTCGCGCGGGCCGAGATCGCCGAAGTCGACGGTCACGCCGTCGACCGCGGCGTGGCTGGAGCGCACCGTCGCCACCAGGCCGCGGGCGACGCCGCCGCCGCGGTTCTCGACCGTCACCCGCATCGTCGTGTCCTCGCCGGCGACCAGGGCGCCGCCGTCGGCGCCGGCGGCCACCAGCACCAGCTCCGGCGGCTCGGTGGGGCGGCTGGCGCCGGCGCGCTCGATCAGCGCCACCGCCTGGTCACGATCCGCGATCGTGGGCGTCCAGTCGACCGCGAGCCCGGTGCGGCCCGAGCGGACGCGCCAGGCCACCATCAGCCGGTTGCCCGGGTTGGCGGCGCGCAGATCGATCCCGGTCGCCGCCCAGTCGAGCGCGAAGGCCGCGGCCCCGTCGGTGCCCGGCACCGCCTTGACGTTCGCCCCCCACGGCGTGGTCAGGATCAGCTCGCCCAGCACCCGGCCGACCGAGGCGTCGGTGCATGCCGTGTCGAGCGTGGAGGTCGGCACGTCGCGGGTCTCGGCCACGCGCTCGCGCCGACTCGGCGGGCGGGCGTAGCGCTGGTACAGCGGCACCCCGGCCAGCGCCGCGCCGCCGAAGACCAGGACGGCGCCGCTGCCGCCCTGCTGATCGGAGGTGGCGGCGTACACCGTCCCGGCGAGGATCGCCGCCACGCCGCCGATCACGGCGCCGACGCCGATCCCGGTGAGCTGCTTGCGCTCGACCACCGCGACCTCCTCCTTGACCAGCTCGGTGCGCCGGCACAGGTGAGCGGCGTCGACGACGAAGCGGAAGGTCCCGTCGCCCAGGATCGAGGCCTGGCCGGGCAGCACGTCGGTGCGGAGCTCGACCACCGGCCGCGCCAGGGGCAAGCGCCGCTGGGTCATCGCCGGCTCCGACCACGCGACGCAGCCGCTGGTCACCGCCGCCGCCACCAGCGCCATCGCCAGCCGGCTCACGGCGCGCCGCCCTCGGCGGCGCCGGCCGCGGGCGCGCTGCCGTCGGCGGAGCCGATCTCGACGTCGCGGCAGCGCGACACGCTCGCGCCGTTGCCCTTGGTGGTGAGGTCGCAGGTGGTCACGACCATGGTGCCGTCGGCGCGCGGCACCACGCCGGTCACCACGCGCCCGTGCTGCTTCTCGCACGCGCCCATGCACACGCGGCAGCCCGCGGCGCCGAGCGCCAGCGCCAGACCTCCCACCAGGACGACGAGTCTCATGGCGAGAATCTTCGTCGCGGCGTTCCGGACCTGTCAACGGGCCGTGCTACCGTCTCGGCCATGCGCGCGACCGTGGTGGCCGTGCTCGTGACGTTCGTGTCCGCCGGCTCGCTCGCCGCGTGCGGTGGGCAGCGGTTCGGCCGCGTGATCACCGAGGTGACGCCAGCCCCCGGGGATCCCGGCCTCCTCCACGTCCGCACCTGCGACCTGGTCTTCAAGAAGGCCGACCCGGAGAAGGTCTCGCTGGGCGACTGCAAGCGCTTCGGCCTGCGGCGCTCGGCGATCGTGCCGGTGCCGGTCAGCGACGTCGCCGTGCCACCGCGCGAGGACCGGCTCGTCACCGGCCTGCGCCAGCGCGACGGCGGCGGCGCCGTGGTCACCACCTGCCGCCTCGCCGTGGCCGCCGACGGCGCCTTCGCCCTCGTCGACTGCGCCGATCACGAGATCTCGACCGCGACCCTCGCCACCCAGCCGGCGGCGCCGCCCGCCGGTCCCGGAGCCCGATGAGCCCGATGAGCCCGATGAGCCCGATGAGCCCGACGAGCCCCCGCCGTTCCCTCCTCGCCCTCGCCGCCGCCGCCGCGATCCTCACCGCCGGCTGCGGCCTCCGGCGCTACGACGTGAAGGTCCACTTCACGCCCGAGGCCGCCGATCGCCGCCTGGCGCGCGGGCAGTCGGACGTCGTGCGCGGGCAGCTCGCGCGCGCCGAGGGCGGTCAGGTCCACGTCACCAGCGGCGGCGAGACCGAGCCCATCCCGGCCGCCGACATCGGCCGTGTCGAGCAGCACGGGGCGAGCCAGGCCGTGCGCTGGGGCGCCGGCTTCGCCGTCGGCGGCGTGCTGCTGTCGGTGGTGAGCGCGTTCTACTTCGACTGCGGTCCGAACGACTTCCCGGTCTTCTGCGCGTTCAAGTCCGAATCCAACTTCTGGGCGGGCCTGACCTTCCTCGGCGGCATCGCGCTGGCTGGCGCCGGCGTCGGGTCGATGATCTCCGGCTCGGTCGACAAGAGCCGCAACGCTGGCATCCTCCGCGACGCCGGCGTGCGCAGCGCGGCCTGGTGGCTGGCGCCGGCGCCGGTCGCCACCCACGGCGGCGGGGTCGTCCCCGGCGTGGCCGCGGGCGTCCACTTCTGACGGGGTTCGCCCTCCGGGCGAGCCGATCGCGGGGCCGCGGCGACGCGCTACGAGCCGCCGGCGCTGGTGCCGATGGCCAGCCGGGTGAGGCCGGCGGCCTTGGCGCGCTCCATGACGTTGACGACGCGGCCGTGGGCCACGCCCTTGTCGGCCTGGAGCACGACCTGCGTGGTCTTGTCCTTGGTGAAGGCGGCGCGGAACAGGTTGTCGAGGTCCTCGTCCTTGACCACCTTGCCCGCGACCATGATGTCGCCCTGGACCGGGATGAGCAGGACCAGGCTGGCCTTGCTGACGTCGATCTCCTGGGCCGCGCCCGACGGCAGGTTGACCTTGAGCCCGGACCGCTTGTCGGCCTCGACCTTCTCGATCACCTCCTCCGTGCGCTTCTTCTCCTCCTGGGCCTCGGCCTGCACCGCCAGGGCGCTCACCATGAAGATGATGACCATCACCAGGAAGACGTCGGTGAGCGGCGTGATGTTGATCTCGGCGAAGATGCCGCCGCCGCCGTGACCGCCGTCCTCCTCGCCGTCGTCAGGCAGCCTGCCGGCCATCGCCGGGCTCCTTCCTGAGGGTCTCGCGCGCCTCCGGCGGCAGCTCGTCGAGCTGCTCGAGGAACTCGTCGGTGAGGAGCTTGAGCTCGGTGGCGATGCGCGCGGCGCGCTGGTTGAAGAAGTTGTAGAGGATGACGGCCTCGACCGCGACCAGGATGCCGGCGGCGGTGACGATGAGGGCCTCGGAGATGGGCTTGGACACCATCGCGAACTTGACCACGTCGTCGCCCTTGAACCGGCTCATGGCGTCCATGATGCCGACCACGGTGCCGAACAGGCCGACGAACGGCGAGGTCGCGCCGATCGTGCCCAGCATCCACAGCCGGTTGCGCAGCTCGCCGGCCACCCGCTGGCGCTCGCGGTGCACCGCCGACGCCAGGTGCTCGGCCTTGCCGCGGCCCAGCCGCTCGTAGCCGACCAGGAAGACGTCGGCCAGGGGCGACGGCGAGCGCTCGCAGGCGCTCCGCCCCTCCTGGACGGCGCCCCGCTGCAGGCAGCGGACCACGGTCTCGGCCAGAGCCCGGGCCCGGGTCGTGAACTGCCACTGGGCGATGGCCCGCTCGATGGCCACCGCCAGGGCGATCACCGAGAACAAGGCGACGACCCACATGGCGTACCCGCCATGGCTCATCACGTCCCAGATCGAGCTATCCGTCACTGCTGCGTGGGCTTTCCGGGCGCCGGGATGCGCGCGCCGATGCTCCCAGGTTGGCCTGGGGCGGCGGCGCGCGCAAGGCCGCCGTCATCGGGATCGACTGGCCAGGCGGCGCCACGGTTGCCCGGCGCCGCGCGCCGAGGTGGACGCGACCGGTGGTGGCCGGCCGCGGCGACGGGCCAGGCCGCCGGCCGCGAGGACGCGTCAGGGCCGGAACGTCAGGCCAGAACGTCAGGCCAGAACGTCAGGCCAGAACGTCAGGCCAGAACGTCAGGCCAGAACGTCAGGGCTGGAACGGCGCCCGGTAGCCGTTGCCGTCGAAGTCGAGGAACACCGGCGCGGTGAACGCGATCGCCGGCACGCCGCGGCCGCGCAGCACCAGGTCGATGTCGCCGGCGTCGCCGCCGACCAGCACCGGCAGGGTCTGGTCGTCGACCACGCTGTTGGTGAGGACCGGGAAGATGGCGCGATCGCCGCTCACCCGGACCACCAGCCAGGCGTCGCTGCCGGTGGCGCCGGCGCGGGTGCGGATGTCGGCGGCCTGCAGCGTGATCGTCACCTGGGCGCGGTGGAAGCGGTGGTTGCCGGGGCCGGCCACGGTCTGGAGCTGGACCTGCATCGACTCGGGCGCGAGCGGCGCCAGCGCGCACGGATCGTTCGCGTGCAGCGCGGCGAGGGTGCGCGACGTCCAGCACTTGAGCGGGCGCAGGCTGGTCGGATCCGACGTCCGCAGCGGCGGCGACTGCGGCGTGTCGTTGGCGAAGATCTCGAGGGTGTCGAACTCGGCCCACTCCGGCGAGGTCACGGTCACCACCAGCGTGACCGTGCCGCCGGTCGCCGCCACCTGGCGGCCGATGGCCGGACTGCCGCCGGAGGTGATCGCGACCATCGGGCCGTTGGTGACGACGATGTCGCGCGCCGCCGCCGTGCCCTCGAGGGTCGCCATCACCTGATCGACCACCGCGCCGCTGGCCAGCGCCGCGTCGGAGTCGTCGCTCACCCGGACCATCGTCCGCGGCATGCCCACCGGATCGCCGACCGTGGTGTGGGTGTCGCTGGAGCCGATGGGCGCGACGTAGAAGCCGAACGACAGCATGTTGAACCAGTCGCGCAGCACGCGATCGAGGCGCGTGCACTCGCGGCGGGTGTCACCGTCGCTGTCCTTCATCCCGAAGCCGTTCCAGACCTCGAGCGCGTTCCAGTTGTCGTTCCACAGCGGCTCCTCGGGCAGGCGCAGCCACGAGTTGGGCACCGCGGCGCCGGCGAAGTCGCCGTAGATGCTGCGGGTCGTGTAGTCGTACTCGACCTGGGCGACGTCGAAGTAGGCCTGGAAGCCCGACACCGAGCTGTCGCTGCGGGGGTGGTTGACCTGGACCACGCTCGCCCCGCGGTTGCGGGCGGCGGTGAAGATCTCGCCCGGGGTCATGGCGAAGCCGTCGCGGCCGCGGCCCCAGTCGATCGCGCCGCCGTTGGCGTTGGGCACCACCTCGAGCGGCCAGGCGTTGAAGTGGCCGTAGGGGAACGGCGTGACCTCGATGCCCGGCAGGACGCGGAGCAGGTCGTCGAGCCCCAGCGCCTCGACCAGCGGCTGCAGGTCGGTGACGACGTCGTGGTCGGTCATCGCGAACAGCTCGACGCCCGCCGACACCGCCGAGCGCACGCGCTCCTCGGAGCCCACCGGCGAGTCGGGCGAGCCGGCCTGGTGGACGTGGTACTCGGTGGCCAGGTAGCCGGTGGTGTCGATGACCCGGCGCAGGTTCAGGGTGATCGCGCCGTCGGCGGTGGCGGTGAACGGGGCCGAGGCCATCGACCACTCGGTGCCGCGGGAGGCGTAGATCCGGTAGGTGCCGCCGGCCGGCAGGTAGAGCGCGGGATCGGCGCCGGCGCCGGGGGTGGTGCCGGCGACGGCGTGGACCGAGCGGACGACGCCGGTCAGGCGATCGTAGGTCTCGAACACCCGCTGGTCGGGGAAGGCGGGGTGGGTGCCGAGGACGATGAGGCGGCCGGGGATGTTGTCGCCGGTGGCCTCGTCGAGGAGGTCGTAGTCGAGGCGCACCGGCGCCGGCAGGGTCAGCGCCACCGCGGCCCCGGCCGCCGCCGCCGCCGAGCGGGCGACGTCCTTGACCTCGGCCCGCACCAGGAGCGCGCCGGCGCCGAACGCGCCGCCGGCCGGCACCACGCCGGCGTAGCTGCCGTCGGCCGCGACGTCGAGGTAGCTGACGATCTTGTCGTCGTCGCCGACCTGGCCGTCACCGTCGAGGTCGGCGTAGACCCCGACCCGGGCGCCGAGGAGCGGCGCCGCGCCGCCCGACCACGCCACCGCGCCGCCGATCTCGGTCACCGCCTCGGGGGTGGCCTTGCCCGCGCGGAACCAGCGGTCGGCGTCCTCGGCGTCGAGCCCGATGGCCAGATCGACGCGCTGCAGGAGCCCGGCCCGCGGGTCGAGGCCGAGGGCGTAGGTGCTGACGTCGAGGATGTCGAGCAGGTTGTCGGCGTTGAACAGCACCACCGACACGCCGGCGATGAGGAAGGTCGAGCTCGGCACCCCCGGCTCGAGGCGCGGGATGACGCCGTAGGCGGCGCCCGGCCCCTGGTAGACCACGTAGTCGATGGGGGCGGGATCCCCGATCGAGGTCAGGGCCTCGACGCCGGCGCGCTCGAAGCCACGGCCGTTGCCCCACGACTCGGTCTCGCCGCCGGTGTCGTTGAGCATGCCGAACGGGCCGATGACCCGGGTCGAGCCGCCGTTGTAGAGCGACCAGTAGACCTCGACGTGCTCGGCGCCGGGCGCCAGCACGTAGGTGGTGGCGCACGCGATCTGGTCGGGGACGTCGGGATCGAGATCGTCGCCGACCGGCAGGAGGCCGATGCCCTTGAGGTTGATGAAGTCGTTGTTGCCGCTGGTGCCGCGCGCGCGCAGCACGGCGGGGCCGCCGCGCGCGCCGTCGCGCACGATCTCCATCGAGGTGTGCTCGCAGGTGCGGCCCGCCTTGTAGATCATCGACAGCTCGCCGAAGTGATCGGGCTGGAGCTGGTTGCCGCCGGCGTCGATGCGGGCGGCGTCCATGATGTTGCCGCCCTGCGGGACCACGCCGATCACGCGGGTCGGCGCGCTGATGATGACGCGGACCCGATCGTTCTCGAGGAAGAAGTCGCCGATCTGGCCCTGGGCGGCGGGGCCGGTGAGCAGCTTGGCGGCGCGGTCCGCCGTCAGCTCGCCGGCCGACGCGCCGGTGGCGCCGCCCTCCGGCGGCAGCTCGGGGTAGAAGTCCTCCAGGCCGGGGCCGCCGTCGTCACCGCACGCCGCCGCCGCGCCCGTCGCCACGAGGGCGAGCACGAATCGAGACATCCTCATCACGCGAGCGTAACCGAAACGCGACGGTTGCGAAGTGATTCCGTCACGATCCGCGGGGTGATCACGTGCCCCGATCACTGTCGAGACACGCACTTGCGCGACGATCCGCCACGGCGGGCGTGACGAAGCGGCGCCGGCGGCGCTTGCCCGCGGCCCGGTTGCCTGGTCGAATCCGCGCCATGTCCCGCATGGTCCGCTGCGCCAAGCTCGGCGCCGAGCTCCCTGGCCTCCCCTACAAGCCCTTCGCCGACGCCCTCGGCCAGCGCATCTTCGAGAGCATCTCGCAGGAGGCCTGGCAGCAGTGGATCGAGCACTCCAAGCGGATCGTCAACGAGTACCGCCTCGACCTCACCCAGAAGAAGGCGCACGAGGTGCTCAAGGAACAGTGCGAGGCGTTCCTGTTCGGCGACGGCGGCGCGGCGCCGCCCGAGTACGTGCCCGAGAAGAGCTGACGGCGCTGCCCGGCCGCCGCCCGTGACCCGCTCGCTCGACGACGTCGCCCTGTTCCGCGCCCTGCCCCAGGTCGGCCGCCAGCTCCCGTGGGTGCGGCTGGGCGACTGGCCGACCCCGGTCGAGGCGGCGCCGGCGCTGGGGCCGGTGTGGATCAAGCGCGAGGATCTGACCGCCGCGCGCTACGGCGGCAACAAGGTGCGGACCCTCGAGGCCATGTTCGGCCGCGCCCGCGCCGCCGGCGCCGACCGGATCTGGGCCACCGGCGCGTTCGGCTCCAACCACGCCGTCGCCACCGTGCTCCACGCCGGAGCGGCGGGCCTCGCCGCCGGCGCCCTGCTCTTCCCCCAGCCGGCGAGCGAGCCGGCGTGCGCCAACGCCAGCGCGCTCCTGTCGGCGCGCCCCGAGCTGGCGGCGCTGGCCAGCGTGATCGAGCTGCCGTTCGCGATGGCGCGGCTGCGGCGGCGGCCGGGCGCGTTCGTCATGCCGCCCGGCGGCGCCACCGCCCATGGCGCGCTGGGGGCCCTGTCGGCGGCCTTCGAGCTCGCCGAGCAGGCGGCGCGCGGCGAGCTGCCATGGCCCCGCCACGTCGTGGTCGCCGTCGGCAGCGGCTGCACCACCGCCGGCCTGCTCGCCGGCTTCCACCTCGCCCACGCCCTGGGGCTGGCGCCGCCGCCGCCCCGCGTGCGCTCGGTGCGGGTCACGCCGTGGCCGGTCACCAGCCGCCTGCGCCTCGCCCGCCTCGCCCACGCCGCCCTCGCCGTCGTCGACGAGCTGCGCGGCGCGTCGTCGGGCCTCTCGCTGTGGGCGCTGCGCGCCGGGCTCGACGTCGACGGCCGCTGGCTCGGTCCGGGCTACGGCCGCACCACCACCGCCGGCGAGCGGACCGCGGAGCGCATGCGCGCCGGCGGCGCGCCCCCCGTCGACGCGGTCTACACCGCCAAGAGCGCCGCCTCGCTGCTCGACCTCGCGGCGCACGATCCGGGGCCGATCGTGTTCTGGGCGACCAAGTCGTCGCGGCCCCTGCCGCGGGCCAGCGACGACGACGTGGCGCGCGCGCCGGCGGCCGTCCGGAGCTGGCTCGGGCGCCGGGCTACTTGACCGACTCGAGGGCGTCGCTCGGCGACGCCGGCTCGGGCGAGCGCGGCGTGGCGGCGCGGCTCTTGGCGTCGTCGGCCTTGTTGCGGCGCGCGCGGTCGACGTACGACCGGCAGGCGCGCACCGCGCGATCGTTGGCGACGTGGGCCTGGTAGTACTCGGGCGCCTTGCGCGCGATCTCGGCGCCGACGGTGCCGGCGTCGGTACACTTGCCGGCGTTGACCAGCTTCACCATGCGCGCGTGCTGGTCGCGCGCCCACGCCTCGACCGCGGCGGCCCGGGCCGGATCGTGACCGGCGGCGGGGGCCTGATCGCGCGCCGGCGCGACCACCTGCGGCTTGCTCGCCGGCGGCGGCGGCGTCTGGCTCGACGGCGGCGGGGGCGGGGGCGCCGCGCCGGTGGCCGCGGTCGGCGCCTTCTTGGTCGGCGCGCCGCGCCCGGGCTCGCTGGCCTCGTTCTTGGCGACGGCCGCGCGCTCGGACTCGGCGTCGGCGTCGTAGCGCGTGCCGTCGAACGACAGCACGACCGGGGCGTCCTTGGCCTTGTCGACCTCGAGGTAGGCGGCGCGCGGCGCGCTGCTGGCGCCGCCGCCGCGCGCGGCGCCGGTCGCGACCGCCGCGCCCTTGCTCCCCTTCTGCTTGGTCTTCTCCTCGGCCGCGCGCTCGGCCCCGAGATCGGCCGCGAAGCCCGAGGCGGTCGCGGTCCGCTTGCCGTCGGCCTCGCGCAGCGCGCCCTCGGCGCGGGCCACGGCGTCGCCGGCGGCCTCCTTGCCGCCGACCGCGGTCCCGGTGTCGTCCCCGTCGGCGAGCCCGACGCGGTAGTCGTCGACCACGCCGCTGGCCCCGATCGTGACCGTCGACGGCTCGGCGACGGCGGGCGCGGCCGCCGCCGAGCCCTCGGGCGCCGCCGAGCCCGCGGCCGCGGCGTGCCACGGCGGGCGCTCGGCGCCCGACGCGACCGTCGGCTCCGACGCGCGGAAGGTGCCGTTGGCGTACAGGAGGCCGGCGGCGCCGCCCACCATGACCAGCACCGCCGCGGCGGCCAGGGCCGGGCTGGCGGCGAACGGCCGCATCAGGCCGGCGAGGAAGCCGAGGACACCGCCGCCGCCGGCGGCGCGAGCGGGCGCGCGGCGCGCCGCCTCCTGGAGGAGCAAGGCCGAGATCGCGGGCGGCGGCTCGGCGGTGGCCAGGCTCGCCGGCAGGTCGGCCTCGCGCAGGATCTCGCGCGTCGCGCGCAACCCGGCCAGCGCCGACCTGTCCTGAGGATGACTCGCCAGGTGCGCCTCGAGGCGCGCACGCTCGCCGTCGTCCAGCTCTCCGTAGAGAGCGCCGACCATGAGCGCGTCGATGTCCTGGCGATCGGCCATCTCTGGGTCCTTATACTACGTCGGTGTCACGAAGCCACCGAGTGGACCCCGAGGCGGATGGAGCGACCTCCATATCCTGCGGGCTTACCGGGTGGTGGCGTGAGCCTCGTGACGAATTACAGCGTACGAGGATGTACACGCCCCACCGCGCGGGCCGATCTATCGATTCGTCAGCGTCCGCCGACGATCTCCGTAACCTCCTGATCCGGCTGCCCCATCGTCGGGTAGCGGCGGGCCAGCGCCGGGCCGCCCGGAGCACCGGCGTCGCAGCGGGCACGTCGATCCGTTCGCTGCGCTGGAGCACCGAGCGGGTTGAATGCCGTCGCGAGACGCGGACTTGTGAGGCAGATCCGGGCGCACGCCCGAAGCGCAGCGACGAGCGTCGTGGCCCTACGTGAGGAGCGAGCGCCGGACGTACGCCCGGAGGTGCCCGCAAGGTCGCGTCGCAGCAGGCACTTCAAACCGTTCGCTGCGCTAGGGCTCGGGCCGACAGCTCCAGCTCACGTCGTCGATCACCCAGCCGTGGTGCCCGCAGTCGCCGGTCCCGGCCAGGGTGCGCTGCTCGCTGCCCACGTCGAGGCCGAAGGCGGCGGCGCGCTGGAAGCGGCTGGCCTTGCGGGTGTCGGGCGCGCAGGTGAGGGTCCAGCTCACCGAGCACGCGAGGCGGATGTCGCAGCGGTTCGCGACCACGAGCTCGACGCCGTCCTCCTCGTCGCGGTCGACCTGATCGAAGTGGGCGCAGACCGAGACCGGGGTCTTCTTGCCCTTCTTCTTGCGGGCGGCCGGCTGGGCCGGGGCGGACGTGGTGGTGGCGGGGACGACGAGGGCGAGGGCGGCGGCGAGCGCGAGGGCGCACCCGCCCCAGCGCGCCCCGGCCAGGCCGGGCGCAAGACGTGACATGACGGACCTCCGGCGAGGTGAGGACCCCAGCGCGGTCCCGGCGCGACGGCGTGTCGCCGCCGTGGCCCGGCGCGGTGTCGGTTCGCGCCAGAAGGACACCCGGGATCCGGCCGCGGTTTCAAGTTTCTCCGCCGGCGGCTACGTTCCGGGCATGGCCAGTCCCCTCGACGTCTTCCGCGCCGACGCCCTCGCCGGCCACGTGGCCGTGATCACGGGCGGCGGCACCGGCATCTGCAAGGGCATCGCCCGCGCCTACGCCCGCCTCGGCTGCCGGGTCTGCATCACCAGCCGCAAGCAGGACGTCCTCGACGCCACCGCCGCCGAGCTGCGGGCCGAGACCGGCCAGGACGTCCTCGCGCTCGCGGCCGACGTCCGGGATCCGGACGCGATCGCCAGGGTCCTCGACGCCGCCCGCGCCCGCTTCGGCAAGCTCGACACCCTGGTCAACGGCGCCGCCGGCAACTTCCTGGCCCCGGCGACGGCGCTGTCGCCCAACGCCTTCCGCACCGTGGTCGAGATCGACCTGGTCGGCTCGTTCCACGCCGCCCGCGCCGCGTTCGCCGCCCTCCGCGACGCCGGCGACGGCCTGGTCCTCAACATCACCGCGACCCTCCACTACCACGGCACGCCGCTGCAGCTCCACGCCTCGGCGGCCAAGGCCGGGGTCGACGCCATGACCCGCAACCTCGCCGTCGAGTGGGGCGGCGCCGGCGTGCGGGTGGTCTCGATCGCGCCCGGCCCCATCGGCGACACCGAGGGCATGCGGCGGCTGGCGCCCGGCGACGCCGCGGCGCGGGCGAAGCGGGGCATCCCGCTCGGCCGCTTCGGCGAGATCGACGAGATCGCGGCGGCCGCCGTCTTCCTGCGCTCGGCCGCCGCCGCCTACGTCACCGGGACCGTGCTGGTCGTCGACGGCGGGCACTGCGTCAACCAGCCCATGATGCTGATGTCCTGAGCGCGTCGCGTGGCCCGGGTCGACTTCGTCTCGCCGCGGCGGCCGGTCCCGATCGAGCTGATCGGCGGGCGCGGCCACTACGAGCGCGTGATCGCCGCCGTCGTGGCCGCCGAGACCAGCGTGTGGATCGCGACCGCCAACCTCAAGGAGCTGATGATCGAGGACGCGCGGGCCCGGCCCGGCGTGCGCCGTCGCGCGGGCAAGACCGGCTACCGCTCGGTGCTCGCCGCCCTGGCCGAGGCCGCCCGCCGCGGCGTCGAGCTGCGGATCCTGTGCGCCGACCGGCCGTCGCGCCCGTTCCGCGCCGAGCTGGCCCGCCACCCCGGCCTCGCCGCCGCCCTGCCCGTCCGCCAGTGTCCGCGGGTGCACCTCAAGCTGGTGGTGGTCGACGGCGCGCTCGGCTACGTCGGCAGCGCCAACTGGACCGGCGCCGGCCTCGGCGCCCGCGGCACCGGGCGCCGCAACTTCGAGCTGGGGGTGGTCACCGACGACGGCCCCACCCTCGACCAGCTCCAGGCCGTCCACGATCACCTGTGGCGGGGCGGCGAGTGCGGCGGGTGCAAGCTGCGCGACCTCTGCCCCGGCCCGCTCGACCAGCTCGAGCGCCCGGACCCGCGCGGCGCGGGCGGTGCCACCCACCCGCCGAGTGCCACCCACCCGCCGACCGCCCACCCGCCGAGTGCCACCCACCCGCCGAGTGCCACCCACCCGCCGACCGCCACCCCGCCGACGGGTGCCCCCCACCGACCGCCCCGTCGCAAGCCCCTGAAGAGGCGGAAGAACTCCTGAGCGGCGGCCGGCCGGTGGCCGGGGCCTGGCGCGCCTGGGATGATGACGTGCGCGGGCCGTGTAACCGCGGCCGTGGCCCCTGCCACTGGATGGAACGTGACCACCCAGGTCGCCTACGTGGAGGACATCGTCCTGGTCGACCGCTGCCTGGACGGGCAGGAGGCGGCGGCGCGCGACCTGTTCCGGCGCCACCGCGCCCGCGTCCACGCCTCGCTCTACCGCATCCTCGGCTCCAACCGCGACATGGACGATCTCCTGCAGGAGGTGTTCGTGCAGGTCTTCGCCTCGCTGCGGTCGTGGCGGGCCGAGGCCAGCCTGGCGACCTGGATCGATCGCATCGCGGTGCGGGTGGCGTGGCGCTCGATCGCCCGGCGGCGGGCGCGGCCGCCCGAGGACGAGCTCGGCGACCTCGACGCGCCGAGCGCGGACGTCGGCGGCGCGCGCGCGGTCCAGGCCCGCGAGGGCGTGCGCCGGCTCTACGCCGCGCTGGCCACGCTGTCGCCGCCGGCGCGGGTCGCGTTCGCCCTCCACGAGATCGACGGCCGGCCGCTGGCCGAGGTCGCGACGATCACCGGGGCGTCCCTGACCGCCACCAAGCTGCGGGTTTGGCGCGCCCGCCGCGCGCTCCACGCGCTGGCCGCCGCCGATCCGGTGCTGCGCGACTTCCTCGACGACCCCGCTGGAGGTGACCGATGAGGCTCGGCGACCGCGTGCCCGTGGACCCGCTGACGCCCGAGCGGCTCGACCGCCTCGAGCGCCGGGTCGTCGCCGCCGCCGGCCCCGCCCTGGCGCGCCCGGCGCGGCCCGCGCTGTGGCCGTGGGGCCTCGCCCTGGCCAGCGCCGCCGCCGCCGCCCTGGCGGTGATCGCGCTGCGCCCGGCCGCGCCGCCGCCGCCGGCGGGGGCCCCGGTCGCGGTCACCACCGACGACCGCGGCGCCACCCTGGCCCTGGGTGAGGCCACCCTGGTCGCGGGGCCGGAGACCGCCTTCGAGCTGGTGCGCGAGGACGGCGGCCTCGAGGTCCTGCTCGACCGCGGCCAGATCCACCTCGACGTGACGCCGCGCCGCGACCGCCCGCCGGTGTGGGTGCGGGCCGGCGAGGTCGCGGTGCGGGTGGTCGGCACCGCCTTCTCGGTGCGGCGCGGCCCCGGCGGCGAGATCGCCGTCGAGGTCATCCACGGCACCGTCGAGGTCCACCGCGCGGGCGCGATCGCGGCGGTCTCCGGCGGCCAGCGCTGGTCGTCCCGCGACGGCGCCGTCCTCGCGCTGGCCACCACCGGCGCCGAGGTCGCGGCCGGGCCCGCCGGCGCGCCCGCCGGCCGCGACGCCACCGGCGCCGCCGGCCTCGGTCGCGACGACCGGCACGCGCCCGACCTCGCCACCGGCCCGGCGATCGACGTGGCGGTCCTCGACGAGCGCCGGTCCCCGATCGCCCTGCCCGGCCCCTCCGCCGGCGACCGCGGCGGCGACCGCGAGCCCGGCGGCCGCACGCCGCGCGCCGCCCGCGTCGATCCGGCGACCGTCCACGCCCCCGCCGCCCCCGCCGGCGATCTGCGCGCCGAGATCCGCGCCCAGCGCCTCGCGCCCGCCACCGTGGACGGCGACGCCGACGCCGCCACGCGCGCCGCCGCGCTGCGGCGACGCGCCGCCACCAGCGTCGGCGCCGAGGCCGCGGCCGCGCTCTACGCCCTCGCCCGCACCGAGCACCTCGACCTCGGCCAGCACGGCCCGGCGCTGCGCACGCTCGACGCGTACCTCAAGCGCTTCCCCGGCGGCGCCGAGCGCGAGGCCGTCGACTGGCTCCGCCTCCGCATCCTCTGCCGCGACCAGTTCGACGATCGCTGCCGCGCCGCCGCCTACGCCTACGTCGATCGCCACCGCGACGCCGCCGGCGCCGAGCTCCGGACCCGGGTCGACCTCGCCGGACGGGTGCCACTCCAGCGCTGAGCGTGTACGCTCGGAGGGTGCGGACGCGCACCCTCCTCGGCCTCCTCGCCACCCTCGGCGCGGCGCCGGTCGCCGGGTGCAACCTGGTGCTCGGCCTGGAGCCGGCCGTCACCGATCCGTCCGGCGACGGCCCACCCGGCGACGGCTCGCCCGGCGACGGCCCCACCGATCCCTGCCTGCCCGGCGCCCACGACGAGGACCGCGACGGCGTCGCCGACGCCTGCGACACCTGCCCGCACCTGCCGGATCCCGGGCGGGCCGACGGCGACGGCGACGGCGTCGGCGACGCCTGCGATCCGCGGCCCTTCTCGCCGGGCGATCGGATCGCCCTGTTCCTTCCGTTCGACGTCATGCCGTCCGGCCTCGCCTTCGAACCCGCTCCGCTGGCGTGGCAGATCGACGACGGCGCGCTCCACCAGACGAGCTGGAGCGGCGCCCACGTGGTCCGGGTGCCGTTCGATCGCGCGCCGCTCACCGTCGTCACCGCGTACCGCATCATCGGCTTCGAGGCGCCGGTGAACGCCCAGCGCGAGGTCGGGCTCCTCGCCCGCGTGCAGTCGACCACCGCCCCGCTCGGCTCGCCCCACCGCCTCGAGGCCGCCCACGTCCTCGACGCCGGCGTCATGGTCCAGATCCTCCTCCGCGTGCGATCGCACGAGGCCGGCGGCCCGGGCCCGCCGGCCGAGAGCATCGAGCCGGCCCTGACCTTCCTCACCGGTGTCCGCTACGGCCTCCAGCTCGGCGACCTCGGGTCGATCCACGGCGCGCTGTCGCAGCCCGGCCTGGGCACGCAGGTCGAGCTCGCCACCAGCGGGCTCGGCCCCGGCCCCATCGGCCTCCGCACCGCCGACACGGCCGTCGCCTTCGCGTACCTGCTGGTGATGGTCGTCGACGACCCCTGAGGCACCCGCGCGGCGACCGCCCGCGGCCGGGATCAGGGCACCGGGCGCGGCCCGATGGGCGCCGCCGGCGGGTTGGCCGGATCCCAGATCACGGTGTGCTGGTACTGGTTCGAATCCATGAGGGCGAAGCCCACGAACAGCGCGGCGGCCAGGAGCCCCCCGAGCACCAGCACGCTGTGGAACAGCTTGTCGTAGCGCAGGTGCATGAAGAACAGCACCACCAGGGTCGCCTTGATCACGGCGATGGCCATGGCGAGGGCCAGGTTGTAGCTGGGGCCGAAGTCGATCTTGGTGGCGCCCACGGTGATGATCGTGAGGATCATCAGCGCGATCCAGGTGCCGAGCAGCACCTTGGTCGCGGCGACGTGGGCGAGGCCGTGGCCGTGATCGTCGTGGTGGTCGTGGTTGGACGCCATGGGCGACTCCTGGATGCCGGGTCAGTTCCGGGTCAGTTCCGGGTCAGTGGATGAGGTAGAGCAGCGGGAACAGGAAGATCCAGATCAGGTCGACCAGGTGCCAGTACAGGGCCGCGTAGTCGACCGGCCCGAAGTACTCGGGCGTGAAGTGACCCTTCAGCGCCCGGACCAGCAGCCAGATGTAGACGAAGATGCCCGCCAGCACGTGCAGGCCGTGCAGGCCCGTCATCGCGAAGTAGATACTGAAGAACATGTTGGTGTTCTGGGGCGGCGGACCGTTCGACCACGCCACCTGCAGGTCGTGCTTGGTCGGCGGCGCCTGCCGGGTCAGGGTCGCCTGCCCGGGGGCCGGTCGGTCCGCGGCGTGGGCGAACGCGTCCTCGGGCGCCGCCGGCGCCGGCGCCGCCTCGCACACCGCCTCGATCTCGACGTCGGTGCGGACCGCCTTGTCGCCGTAGTAGACCATCGCCGCCGGCCCCTTGGGGCAGACGTGCCGGTTCTCGACCAGCGCCCAGCACGGCACCGGCTTGTGGGGCTGGCCGTGGCCGGCCGCGGCCTCGCACATCTCGATGGCGCGCCGGCCGACCTCGCGCCGCTCGTTGCCCTGCACGCCGATCTTGATCTCGGCGACCTGGCAGCGGGCCTGGATGCCGGGCGTCGCCGGCTCCCAGTCGTAGCCGGTCTCGGCGTCGAGGCAGCCGCGGTCGGCCTTCTTGGTCTTGAAGTCCCAGACCACGCTCGACTTCACGCCGTCGCACTGGTTGGACTTGTTGGGCAGGTGGGCGCCGCCCGAGGCCACGCACGGGTCGAAGCGATGCCCCCACAGGATGCGCTCGTGGAACTTGTGGCTGTACTCGATGTACTTGATGCCGAGGAAGCCGAAGGCGCAGACCAGCGTGATCACCAGGCAGGCGATCAGGCCGCGCCGCTGGCCGAGCTGCGCGCAGCGCACCGCCCACGCCGCGCTCAGGCTCGACACGATCAGCACCGCGGTGTTGATCGCGCCCCACTTCACGTCGAGGTAGTGGCTGGCGTAGGCGAAGACCTCGGGGTGGTGGTGGCGGAACAGGATGTACGCCACGAACAGCCCGGAGAAGAACAGCACCTCCTGGACCAGGAAGAACCAGATGCCGAGCTTGCCGGAGTCGAACTGGTGCTGGGCGTCGTCGTAGTGGTGCTGGATGAAGGGCGAGCCGTGACCGTGGCCGTGGCCGTGGTCGTCGTGCCCCCCCTTGTCGTTGTCTTGCGCGCTCATGGCGTACCTCGCGGGCGTGGCGGCTCGAAAGCGGGCGGGGGCCGGGCCCCGCCCCGGGGCGTCAGTGGTGGGCCTTGGCCGGCTTGCCGGTCGCCGGCCGCCGCTCCCAGTTGGTCACCCCGTCCTCGTTGGCGTTCGGGACCTCGACCAGATCGTCGTAGTCGTAGAGCTCGACCTCGGGCGGCGGCTCGGGGAAGTTGAACGTGGTGGGCGGGGTCGGCGCCACCCACTCCAGGGTGGTCCCGCCCCACGGGTTCTGCGTCGCCTTCTTGCCGCGCTTGAGCGACCAGGCCAGGTAGCAGACGACCACGAACAGCGAGATGCCGAGGAGGAAGGCGCCGATCGTCGACAGCCGGTGGTAGAGCGTGTACTCGGGATCGAAGTCCCAGTAGCGCCGCGGCATGCCGCGCGAGCCCATGACGAACTGGGGCAGGAACGTCAGGTTGAAGCCGACGAACACGCCCCACGCGCACAGCTTGCCGAGGGCCTCGGGGTACATCCGGCCCGTGAACTTGGGCCACCAGTAGTGCAGCGCGCCGATGAAGGCGACCAGGGTCGATCCCATCATCACGTAGTGGAAGTGGGCGACGACGAAGTAGGTGTCGTGGAGGTGGACGTCGATCGAGAGGACGGCGAGGAAGATGCCGGTCAGGCCGCCGATCGTGAACAGGATCAGGAACGACAGCACGTAGAGCATCGGCGTGTCGAGCCGGATGTCGCCCTTGTACAGGGTCGCGGTCCAGTTGAAGACCTTGATCGCCGACGGGATGCCGACCGAGAAGGTCAGCGCCGAGAAGACCATGTTGGCCAGGCGCGACTGCCCCGACACGAACATGTGGTGGCCCCAGACCAGGAACGAGAACAGGGCCAGGGCGACGCTCGAGTAGGCGATGAAGCGATAGCCGAAGATGTGCTTGCGCGAGAAGGTCGTGATCATCTCCGAGATCACGCCCATCGCCGGCACGATCATGATGTAGACCGCGGGGTGGGAGTAGAACCAGAAGCAGTGCTGGAACAGCACCGGGTCGCCGCCCAGCGTCGGATCGAAGATGCCGATCTGCATGAAGCGCTCGACGAACAGCAGCAGGAGCGTGATGCCGAGCACCGGCGTCGCCAGCACCTGCATGAGCGCCGTGGCGTAGAGCGCCCACAGGTTGAGCGGCATCTGGAACCAGCCCATGTGGGCGGGCCGGAACTTGTGGATCGTCACCAGGAAGTTGAGGCCGGTGAAGATCGACGAGAAGCCCAGCACGAAGGCGCCGGCGACCGCCGGGATGACCGCGGTCTGCGACTCCAGGCTGTACGGGGTGTAGAAGGTCCAGCCGGTGTCGACGTCGCCCAGGGCGGTGGCCAGGAGCAGGAGGAACGCGCCCGAGCACCACAGGTAGAAGCTGGCCAGGTTGAGCTTGGGGAAGGCGACGTCGGGCGCGCCGAGCTGGACCGGCAGCACCATGTTGCCGAGCGCCGCCGGGATGCCGGGGATGATGACCAGGAAGACCATCACCGCGCCGTGCAGCGTGAAGAACTTGTTGTACCAGTCCTGGCCGACGATCGTGAGGCCGGGGCTGAAGAGCGCGGTGCGCACCAGGAGCGCGAAGGCGCCGCCCAGGAGCAACGAGAACAGGATCCCGCACAGGTACATGAGCCCGATCCGCTTGTGATCGAGCGTGTACAGCCAGTTCCGGATGCCCGGACTGACCTCGAGGAAGCTCTTGGTGTTGTCGACGGAAGCAGACATGACGACCTCGACTACTTCTGCGCCTTGATGAACTCGATCACGCCCTCGATCTCCTTGTCGGAGAGCGGGATGACCGGCATCGCGGGCGGGAATCCGGGGCGGGACTGCGCCTGCGGCGCGAGGATGGCGTCACGGATGTACTTCTCGTCCACCGTGATCGTGCTGCCGTCGGCGAGCTTCACCTGCTCGCCCCACGCGCCCTTGAAGGTGGGGCCGAGCCGGGTCGAGCCGTCGAGGCTGTGGCAGCCCTCGCAGCCCTTCTTCTTGAAGACGCTCTCGCCCAGCGCCGGCCCGCTCAGGCTCTGTTGCTTGGCGAAGGCCTCGGCCAGGAACTTCTCGTACTCGCCGCTGGAGTGGACGACCACGACCGTCTTCATGAGCGAGTGGTCCTTGCCGCAGTACTCGGTGCAGTAGAGCCGGTAGACGCCGGGCTTGGTGGCCCAGAACCAGGCGTAGGTGAAGCGCCGCGGCACCACGTCCTGCTTGACCCGGAACACCGGGATGAAGAGGCTGTGCAGCACGTCGGTCGAGGTCATGGTCAGCTTGACCGGCTGGTCCTGCGGCACGTGCAGGACGTTGTCCTCGACGCCGTTGTAGTAGCGGAAGCTCCAGTTCCACTTCTGGGCCGTGACCATGATCTGGTTCTCGGGCCGGGTCTCGGGGATGGCGGTCAGGTCGATGTAGCTGCGCCAGCCGTAGACGAACAGGATCACGACGATGATCGTCGGGATCACGGTCCAGGTGATCTCGAGGGCGTCGTTGTGGGCCGGCGATGGCTCGGCCTTGTGGCCCGGGCGGTGCCGGTACTTGATGACGAAGTAGATGACGGCGGCGGTGATCGCGAAGAAGAAGAACGCCGACATCGCCAGGACCGCGATGAACAGGTTGTCGGGGCCCTTGGCCGCCGGCGAGGCCTGGGGCGGCAGCCAGTACGTGCCCTCGTGGACGTACGGCTGCTTCGCCTTCTGCTCCCACCACGACAGCTCGGCCGGCGGCGGCGCCGCCGCCGGTGGCGCGTCCTGGGCCACGGCGGTCGCCGGCGCGAGGGCCGGCGCGCCCAGGAGGTCCTGGCCCCCGAGCCGGGGGCCCGACGGGGCGATCGCGAGGACGAGCAGGAACGCGAAGAACGCCAGCACCCAGGGACGGGGCGCCGGGCAGCTCCTTCGACCGGGCTCAGCACAAGCCTTCATGATGGGGTGACTCCGGAGGGATGACGCGATCGCCGCCACAGCACGGCGGCGACGACGAGGACGAGGAGCGAGGCGAAGCCGAGCGCGCCGTAGCGCATGAGCCGGCGCCCCCAGGCGGCGCGGCCGTCGGGGTCCCAGTGGAAGCAGGCCATGAGGAAGCCGCTGGCGGCCGAGTACTCGGCCAGGCCGGCGCGCAGGATCGTCGCCTCGAGGTCGGCGCCGACCGGGGTGAGGCCATGGACGTAGCGGGTGACCGTGCCGGTCGCCGACAGGGCGACGAGGCTGGCCGGGTGGGCGTACTCGTCCTGCCGCGCGTCGTAGCGGTAGCCGAAGCCGGTGGCGCGGGCCACGGCGTCGATGGCGCGGGCGTCCTTGCCGTCGTGCGACAGGAGGAAGGTCCAGCCGTCGGCCACGACGTCGCCGCCGAGCTCGCGCAGCTTGGCGACGTGGCTGTCGCGGGTGCGCGCGGCGCGCGCGGGCGTCTCGCCGGGCGCGAGGATGATCGTGGCGATGCGGAACTGCCGCCCGGGGACCAGGCGGACCGCGGCCAGCGCCTTGACCAGGCCGGCGAGCTGGGCGTCGCAGAGCTGCGGGCAGCTCGAGTAGTTGAAGGTGACGAGCACCGGCAGGTCGCCGCGGATCACCTCGGCCAGGATCACCGGGCGGCCGGTGTGATCGCGGAAGCGCGCGTCGAGCGGCACCTGCGCCCCCGGCTGCTCGACGACGTCGACCCCGCGCAGGACGCCCGGCGGCACCGGCATGGGATCGGCGGCGTGCACCGGGCGCACCGCGCCGAGCGCGACCACGAGCCCGGCCGCGACGGCGAGGCCCGCGGCCGGACGCCGCGCGACGCGCGGCGAGCGAGGAGCGGACGACGCGAGCATCGGCGGGCTACTGGCCTCCCGCGGGCGCGGCCGGCGCGGCCGGCGCGGGCGCGG
>CAADGB010000410.1 GCA_900696455.1 uncultured delta proteobacterium | reverse complement strand
GCACCAGGCTCGACCGACAGGCGACGCAGCTCCGCACCGCCCACAGCGTCAACGAGCTGATCCAGGGCGACCTCGACCTCGACCGGACGCTCGAGGCGGTGGCGGGCGCGCTGGTCGGCGAGGCCGGCTTCGCGGGCGTCGCGCTGCGGATCGCCGCCACCGTCGGTGACGTCGCGATCGAGAAGGTCGCCGAGCGGGGAGACCTGCAGCCGCTCGCCCTGACCCGGACGCTCGAGGCGCAGGGCCGGACCATCGGCGAGCTGGCGGTCCACCCCCGCCCCGACGCCGACCGGACCGAGCGCGAGGAGCTGCTGGCGTTCATCGTGCCGACGGTGGCGATGGCGCTCCACAACGCGCTCAGCTTCCACGCCGTCCAGGACTATCGCCGCGGCCTCGAGCGCCGCGTCGAGGAGCGCACCCACGACCTGAGAGTGGCCCGCGACGAGCTGGCGGCGACGGTGCGGCGGCTGGAGGAGGTGCAGGCCAGCCGCGAGCGGCTGTTCCAGAACATCAGCCACGAGTTCCGGACGCCGCTGGCGCTGATCCTGCTGTCGGTGGACACGCTCCTGGCCGCGGCCCGCGACCGCGGCGACGAGGGCGGCGCCGAGCACCTGCGCACCGTGGCCGCCAGCGCCCGCAAGCTGGTGCGGATGGTCGACGAGCTCCTGCTGGTGGCCGCCAGCCGCGAGAAGGAGCTCCAGGTCCACCCCGAACCGATCGATCTCCAGGCCGCGGTCACCGCCGCCGCTGCCGGCTGGCGCCTGGCCGCCGAGGCCGCGGGCCAGACGCTCCACGTCGACTGCCCGGCCGGCGTCATCGCCGTCGCCGACGCCATCGCCCTCGAGCGCGTGCTGGCCAACCTCCTGTCCAACGCGGTCAAGTTCACGCCGCCCGGCGGCCGCCTCGCGATCACGGTGACGCCCGGCGAGCGGGTCGAGATCGCGGTCACCGACACCGGCATCGGCATCGACGACGACCTCCGCGGCCGCCTGTTCGGCCGCTTCGAGCAGGGCAAGGGCGGCCTGGCCAGCCGCGGCGGCTCCGGCATCGGGCTGTCGCTGGTGCGCGAGCTGCTGCGCGCCCACGGCAGCGAGATCGAGTACCGGCCCAACCCCGGCGGCGGCAGCGACTTCCGCTTCACCCTGGCCAGCGCGCAGGCCACCGCCCGCCCGCTGCCCGCGGCGCGCCTGGCCCCCGGCGACTTCGGCGTGCCGGTCGCCGCCGCCGCCGTCGCCGAGCGCCTCGAGCCCGCCGGCCCGTCGCGGGGCACGATCCTCCTCGCCGAGGACGACCTCGCCCTCGCCGGCTCGATCGCGCGGCTGCTCGGCGCCGAGCACACGGTGCTGGTCGCCCACGACGGCCCCACCGCGCTCGCCCTCGCCGAGCAGCATCACCCCGACATGCTCGTCACCGACGTCCAGATGCCGGGCATGGACGGCTTCGAGCTGACCCGCCGCTTCCGCGAGATCCCCGGCGTGCCGCCGGCGCCGGTCCTCGTCCTCACCGCCCGCGCCGGCCAGGCCGATCGCCTCACCGGCTTCGGCGCCGGCGCGGTCGACTACCTGACCAAGCCCTTCGACCCCGGCGATCTGCGCGCCCGCGTCCGCGCCCAGCTCGCCCACCGCGACCTCACCCGCCAGCTCTACGACGCCGAGAAGCTGGCGTCGCTCGGCGCGCTGTCGGCCGGCCTCGCCCACGAGCTGCGCAACCCCGCCAACGGCATCGTCAACGCGGTCGGCCCCCTGCGCGAGCTCCTGCCGGCCGACCTCGCCGCCAAGGACCACCCGGTCACCCAGCTCGTCGACGTCATGGCCGAGTGCGCCGAGCAGGTCGGCTACCTGTCGCGCCAGCTCCTCGGCTTCCGCCGCACCGGCGAGCTCGAGCTGCGCCGCGTGCCCATCACCGACGTCATCGACCGTGCGCTGGCAAACGTCTCGGCGGCCCTCACCGGCATCGAGCTGCGGCCCCGGATCACCTACAGTGGCCCCGTGCGCTGCGCCGTCCCGGTGATGTCGCAGGTGCTGGTCAACCTGCTCGAGAACGCCGCTCACGCCGCCGGGGCCGGCGGCTGGGTCGAGCTGGCGACCGCCCGCCGCTCGGGCCGGGTCTCGCTCGAGGTCACCGACAGCGGCCCGGGAGTGCCCCCGGCCCTGCGCGACCGCATCTTCGAGCCCTTCTTCACCACCACGCCCCCCGGCCAGGGCACCGGGCTCGGGCTGTCGACTTCTCGTGACCTCGTCCAGCGACATGGCGGTACACTCGAGGTGCGACCACGGGGCGATCGCACCGTGTTCGTCGTGGACCTCCCCGAGCCACCCGAGGTGAGCTGATGCCCGGCCCCACCCCACCGATCGACACCGGTCCGCTCGTTCTCTACGTGGACGACGAGCGGCCCAACCGCGTCGTGTTCGAGGCGTCGTTCGCGTCCAGGTTCCGCGTGCGCACCGCCGCCGACGGCCACGAGGCGCTCGCGATCCTCGCCAGCGAGCCGGTCGCGGTGCTGCTCACCGACCAGCGCATGCCGATGATGAGCGGCGACGACCTCCTGCGCCGGGTCAAGAAGGACCACCCCGAGGTCGTGCGCGTCGTCATCACCGCCTACGCCGACATCGAGCCCATCCTGGCCGCGATCAACGAGGGCCTGGTCGCCCGCTACATCGTCAAGCCGTGGGTGCGCGACGAGCTCGAGCAGCTCCTGCGCTGGGCCATCGCCGCCTGGCAGTTCTCCCGCGACTCCGCCGCCCTCCAGCACCGCCTGCTGGAGACCGAGCGCCTGGCCACCCTCGGCAGCATCGTCGGCTCGGTGGTCCACGACCTCAACCAGCCGGTGGTCAGCATGCTGATGAACTGCGACCGCCTGGCCTACCTGGCGCGGGCGGTGCCCATCGTCGCCCGCCTCGCCGAGGGCGCCGCGCTGTCGCCGCGCGATCGCGAGCACGTGGGCGATCTGGTCGCCGAGCTGGGCGAGATCGTCGGCGAGGTCACGCAGAGCGCCAACCACATGCGGGGCATGACCGCCGATCTGCACCAGTTCCTGCGCGGCGGCCAGCGCCAGCATGCCGCCGCCGCCGAGCCGGTGCCGGTCATCCGCCACGCCATCGGCGTGTGCCAGGACGTGGCGGTGCGGGCCCTCAGCTTCCTGCGCTACGACGGCCCCGACGCCCTGCCGGCGGTGCGCATGAGCGCCACCGAGCTGACCCAGGTCCTCATCAACGTCGTGACCAACGGCGCCCAGGCGGTCGGCGACCGCGCCGGCGGCGACGGCGGGGTCGTGGTCTCGGCCACCGTCGACGGCGGGGCCGTGCGCTTCGAGGTCTCCGACACCGGCGGCGGCATCGCGCCCGAGGTCCTCGAGCGCATCGGCACCCCGTTCTTCACCACCAAGCGCACCGGCACCGGCCTCGGCATCGCCCAGTGCCAGCGCCTGGTCGGCAAGGCCGGCGGCGCCTTCCGCATCGCGAGCGAGCCGGGGCGCGGCACCACCGTGACCTTCACGGTCCCCGTGCGCCCCGACGCCTGAGCCGCGTCAGGCGCGCGTCAGTTACCGACCGCGCCCAGCGCCCCGCCGCCGATCGCGGGCAGCGCCGCCAGGTCGCGGTCGTTGAAGCGCACCATCGCGCCGGCGAAGTAGTCGCGGCCGAAGTGGAAGGTCTCGAACTGGGTCGGCACGGTGTCGTTGCCGAGGTTGATCTGCAGGGTGTCGGGGTTGTTGAGCAGCTCGTCGACGCCGCCGAGGATGTAGACGTGGCGCAGGATCTCGTACGAGGCCGCCAGCTTGACCCGCGGGAGCTGGTCGAAGGTGGCGTCGAAGACGTCGGCCGACACGTGGAGGTTCCGGTTCCACCAGCGCAGGTCGACGTCGGCGCCGACGCCACCGGTCGACTCCTTGAGGCCGTAGCGCAGGGTCAGCCACCCGAAGCGCTTGGCGAACTGGAACGTGAAGCGGACCTTGTCCTGGATCACGGTCTTGCGCGTCCAGTTGTCGGGATCGACCCGGGGATCGAACTCGAGCGTGACGTCGGGGTAGTCGCCGCGCGGGCCGCGCTCGAGCTCGATCAGGTAGAACTTGTCGGGCCGGGTGTGGAGCTCGACCGAGATGTAGTGGCGGAGCAGGCCGGAGAAGACGTTGTACTCGCTGCGCAGGCCGACGTAGGTCTGGAGCGCGAAGATCGTGCCGAGGAAGCCCTTGGCGTCGTCGGTGATCTCCTCGACGTTGTCGGCGATCGCCGGGTCGTTGACCAGCTTGCCCAGGGTGCCGGTCTCGCCGTCGATCTTCTTCGCGATGCTGTCGGTCGAGGCGATCACGCCGTCGACCTGGTCGAGCTTCTCGCGCAGCTTGGCGCCGGTGGCCTCGACCTCCTGGCGCGCCGAGGTCACCAGGACCTGGGCCTCGGCCGACGCCGCCTCGAGGTTGGCCAGGATCTGATCGACCCGGCCGTCGGCGTCGCCGGTGATCTTGCGGATGTCGACGGCGATCTGGTCGATGCGGCCGATGGCGCGGTCGGCCTTGGCCAGGATCCCGCTCACGGTGTCGGCCTCGCGCTGGACCAGGTCGTCGACGCGGGTGGCGACCGACGCGATCGGGCCGTTGACGACCCGGCGCATCTCCTCGGACAGGTCCCGGACCGACAGCAACACGGCGTCGACGTTGGGCAGGCTCTGCTCGATCCGGCGCAGGAGCTGATCGGGCGAGGTGGCCTCGACCACGCGCAGGATCTCGCCGCCCGGCCCGAGGCGGACCGCGGCGCCGCCGGCCGGATCGGGCGCGTCCTCGCCGCCGGGATCGATCTCGAGGTAGTTGTCGCCGAGCAGCGAGGCCGCCTTCTTGAAGACGACCGCGTTGGACCACACCGGCACGTCCTTGCGGACCCGGAACCGGATGCGGGCGTGGCGGCCCTCGATCGACAGGCTCGAGATCACGCCCACCGGCAGCCCGGCGACCACCACCTTGGAGCCGATGGGCATGCCCGAGGCGTCGCGGAACTTCGCCGACAGCTCGATGTTGTCGCGGCCGGCCGGATCGGTGCCGAGGCCGGTGATGATCATGTAGGCGCCCGCCGTCATCAGCAGGAACAGCACGCCGACCTTGACCCCGGCCGACAGCCACTTCATGGCGCCGCCCTCCCGAACGCCGCCGCCACCCCCGAGGTGCGGATGAACTCGTAGAGGTAGGGCTCGCGGCTGGCCTGGATCTCGTCCACGGTGCCGGCGGCCAGGATCTTCCGCTGGTGGATCATGGCGATGCGGTCCGCGATGCGGAAGACCGACGCCATGTCATGGGAGATCACCACCGACGTCACCTTATACCGCGCCACGACCGCGAGGATCATCTCGTCGACGTTGCGGGTGGCCAGGGGATCGAGGCCGGTGGTGGGCTCGTCGAACATCAGGATCTCGGGCTCGAGCACGAGGGCGCGGGCCAGGCCCACCCGCTTGCGCATGCCGCCCGACAGCTCGCCCGGGTACTTCTTCTGGGTGCCCTCCAGCCCGAGCGCGCCCAGGCGGTCGGCGACGATGTCGCGGATCTCGCCCCGACCCAGCTTGGTGTGCTCCTTGAGCGGGAAGGCGCAGTTCTCCTCGACCGTGAGCGAGTCGAACAGCGCCGAGAACTGGAAGACCAGGCCGAACTTGCGGCGGAAGCTGGCGAGCTGCTTGGCGTCGAGGGCGAAGACGTCGGTGCCGTCGACCCAGACGCTGCCGCGATCGGGGCGCAGCAGGCACATGAAGTGCTTGATGAGCACGCTCTTGCCGGCGCCCGAGGCCCCGATCACGACGTTGACCTTGCCGCGCTCGAGGTCGAGGTCGAGGGCGTCGAGGACGTGGTTGGTGCCGAAGCGCTTGTCGAGGCCGCGCACCCGCACGTGCCAGCGCGGGTGGGGCTGATCGAGGCGGGCGCCGTCGACGTCGATCGGCGCGTTCACGTCGCCTCCGGCGGGATGAGCTGGAGCAGCACGTTGGACAGGAAGTAGTCGGAGACCAGGACGACGACCGAGCCGTAGACCACGGCCCGGGTCGTGCCCAGGCCGACGCCGCGGCCGCCGCCGTGGGCGTGGAAGCCCTGGTAGCAGCCGATGAGGATGACCAGGAGGCCGAAGAAGACGCTCTTGATGAGGCCCTGGACCACGTCGATCCCGTCGAGGATCTCGCGGGTGTGGAGCACGAACTGGCCGTGGTCGACGCCCTCGACGATGACGGCGACGAAGTAGGCGCCGATCATCGCGATCACGAAGAAGAGGAGCGACAGGATCGGCGCCATCAGCATCCCGGCGATGAGGCGGGGCGTGATCAGGAACTGGAGCGGGTTGACCGCCATCGACTCCAAGGCGTCGATCTGCTCGGAGATGCGCATCGTGCCCAGCTCGGTGGCGATGCCGGCCCCGGCCCGCCCGCTCATCATGAGCGCGGTCAGCACCGGCGCCAGCTCCACCGCCAGCGCCTTGCCGGTGGTGCCGCCGGCGAACGACTCGAGCTGGAACTGGCGGAACGCGTAGACCGACTGTAGCGACATCACCATGCCGGTGAAGGCGCCGACCAGGAGCACGATGCCGAGGCTGCCGAAGCCGATGTACTCGCAGGCCTCGAGGTAGTTGCCGGGGCGCAGCGGCCGCCGCGGCAGCCACGCCATCGCCCGCACGCACAGGATGACGTGATCGCCGATGAGGTCGAGCAGGCGGAGGACCGGCGACAGGGCGTCGCGGACGCCGGACAGCACCGCCTTGCCCGCGGTCACCGCCGCCAGCTCCGGCCGGCCCGGTCCGACGCCCGGGGGGCCGTCGGGGTGATCCGACGACGACGGCTCGCCGGGCGCGCTCACCGGTACACCCTCGGCACGCGCTTGGAGATGCCGCAGGTGACCTCGTACGGGGTCAGCCCGCTCCACGCCGCCAGCTCGGCGGTGGTGATCGTGTCCTCGCCGTGCGGCCCGGCGCCGGCGCCGAGCAGGACCGCCTCGTCGCCGAGGGCCACCCCCGGCAGGGCGGTGACGTCGGCGAGGGCGATGTCCATCGACACCGCGCCCACCAGCGGGCAGCGGCGGCCGCCGATCACGACCGCGCCGGTGCCGGTGACCCGGCGCGGCAGGCCGTCGGCGTACCCGACGGGCAGGACCGCGCACCGCGTGGGTCGGGTCGCGGTCCACAGCGCGCCGTAGCCGACGTGATCGCCGACGGCGACGTGGCGGAGCTGGGCGACGTGGGTGACGAAGCGCATGGCCTGGCGCCGTGGCGTCGCCAGCGCGGCGTCGGCCGGCCACGCGCCGTTGCCGTAGAGCGCGCGGCCGACGCGGACCAGATCGAGGCGGGCCGACGGGAACAGCATCGTGCCCGAGCTGTTGGCGGCGTGGCGCAGGGCGGCGGGCGCCAGCGCGCGCACCGCGGCGACGACCCCGGCGAAGGCGTCGAGCTGGCGCCAGGTCTGGCAGCCGGGCTCGCCCGGATCGTCGGTGTCGGCGCTCGCCAGGTGGGTCATCACGCCCGCGAGCTCGAGGCCGAGCGCCCGGGCCCGGGCCGCCACCGCGGCGGCGTCGGCGACCGGCACCCCCAGCCGCCCCATGCCGGTGTCGACCTTGAGGTGGAGGGCGCGCGGCCCGACCCGGGCCAGCTCGTCGAGATCGCCGGCGTCGGACACCACCGGCGTGAGGTCGCGGGCGCGCATCTCGGCGTAGCCGCCGCGCTGCGACGGTCCCATGACCAGGACCGGCGCGCGCACGCCGGCGTCGCGGAGCTGGACGCCCTCCTCGACCAGGCTGACGGCGAAGCTGGCGACCGCGCCTGCCGCCTCGAGGGCGGTGGCGACGCCGGGGGCGCCGTGGCCGTAGGCGTCGGCCTTGACCACCGCGCACAGCGAGGTGGCGGCGAGCCCGGCGATGGCGCGGGCGTTGTCGGCGAGCGCCGCGAGATCGATCTCGACCGCGGTGGGCCGGATGGGGCCGACCGCGGCGCCGCCCGCCTCCACGCGTGGAGCTGCTCGCACGGTACGAAGGTGTGGCCCACCCGGGGTGGGCTGTCAACATAACGGCTTGGATTCGCGAGGAAATGTGCGATCCCGCGGCCGGGGAGGCGCGGCCGCCGGATCGCGATCCGAGGTCGGGCTCAGGCGGCCTTCTTGCGCTCCGCCTTCTCGATGAGCTGCGGCGTCACGACCAGCGCCCGGCCGCGCGGGATGATGAGGCCGTCGCGGGCGAGCTGGTTGAAGGCGCGCGAGATGGTCTCGCGGCACGAGCCGATCATGTTGGCCAGCTCCTGCTGGGTCGGGCGGCGGCGCACCACGAGGCCGTCGGGCGACTCGGCGCCCTCCTCGCGGGCGAGGCCGACCAGGCGGTGGATGAGGCGCTCGTTGACGTCGCACAGCGCGAGCTGGGCGATGGTCTCGTCGGCGCGGCGCAGGCGGCGCGCCATCTCGCCGAGCAGGTTCATCGCGGTGCGCGGGTGCGCCGTCATGTGGCGCATCAGATCCTCGCGCGACAGGACCAGCAGCGCGGTGGGCTCGATGGCGAGGCAGTTGGCGGAGCGCGCGGCGCCGTCGAACAGCGACATCTCGCCGAAGGTGTCGCCGGGGCGCAGGAGCGACAGCGTCACCTCCCGCCCGCTCTCGCCGAAGATGACCACCTTGATCCGGCCGCTCATGATGAGGAACAGCGAGTCACCGGGCTCGTCCTGGTTGACGACCGCCGCGCCGACGGCGACGCGCCGCACCTGCATGCGCGTCGACAGATCCTCGATGGCGGAGATGGGCAGGGCCGCGAACAGCGGAGCCCGCGCGATCGTGGCGCGGATGCGGGCGGGGTCCTCGGGGGCGAGGGACGGGCGACCGAGCACGGTGGACACCGAGGTGGGCGGGAGCTGGGGGCGGGCGATGCCGAGCGCCATGGGCACGTCTCCTGGTGGGACCGTCGGGGAGTCGACGGCGGTTGCCCGGGGAGAGAGCAAGCCTCGGGCCGTGTCCGAGATCGCGTCGCCGCGACAAAGGTTCTGCGTGCTTCGCGAGGTGGGCGGCAGCGGGCTTGTGACCGATGCTTCACATTTCCGGTGGCGACCGGGGCGCGGCTGTCGTGATCATCACGCTTCGTGCGGTGCGTCACGACAGGTCCTCGGCGCCGGGAGCTGATGGAAATGTCATGTAGATT
>CAADGB010000409.1 GCA_900696455.1 uncultured delta proteobacterium | reverse complement strand
TCACGTCCGCCGCTTGATCACCTGGGCGTGCGGCGGCCCGCACGCCGCGCAGTGGGCGGTGAACATGACCGGCAGGGCGTCGGCGTCGAGGTCGGGGAAGCGCGTGCGCGCCATCACCGACGGCGGATCGAGGGCCTCGGCCAGGCCGCAGCTCGGGCACGGCTCGAGCTCCCACGCCGCGCGCTCGGCCAGGTAGGCGTCCGTGACCAGGAGCGGGTGGGCGCCGCCGGGCGCGCTCAGGAAGCGGAGCGCGTCGCCGGCGTGGATCGTGGTGCGGGCGTGGGGCTGGTTGAGCAGCACGCCGGCGAGGAGCCGGCCGCCGCCCGCCGGCGCCGGGCCGAGGTCGGCCCCGACCCGCACCCAGCACACCTCGGTGCGCTTGCCGGTGCGGCGGGGCTCGCCGTCGTGCACCAGGACCTGCAGATCGTCGGGGAACCGGGGGTGGAAGCGGCCGCGCAAGGCGGGGTCGCGGCGCCAGGGGCCGTCGACCGGGGGCTGCGGTCCGTAGGCGGCGAGCCACGCCGGCGCCGCCGGCAGGCCCCGGGTCCGCGCCTCGTCGTCGGGCAGGACCCGGCCGGGGACGCCGATGGGGAGCCGCACGGTCAAGGACGGGCGCTCGACGACGTCCGCATCGCTGGCCCGCCCGCCGCGCGCCGACAGCCCGGCCTCGGCGTCGAGGTAGACGAAGCCGAGGAAGGGCTCGCGCTCGGCCCACGGCGGCTCGGGCAGCTCGAGCTCGACCCAGCGCAGGAGCGCCGCACCGTCGACAGGGCTCGCCTTTGTCATTGCGCGCAGTATGCCATCGCTGCGACGATCCGATCATGCGCGTTGCCTCCCGCCTCGCGGTGCTCGCGACCCTCCTCGCCCTCGCGGCCCTCGCGCCCGCCTGCTCGTGCGGCGGCCCGAGCCAGCCCGGTGACGACGTCGACGCCGCCGGCTGCGGCGCCGGCGCGGCCTGCACCGACGGCCAGGTCTGCCGTCACGACGTCTGCATCGATCCGCCGCCGCCGTGCGACGCCATGGGGGAGTGCCCCGGCGATCGCTACTGCGATCAGCCGGCCGGCGAGTGCCTGCCGTGGGGCGTCGGGCCCGGCGGCACCTTCGCCGACGCCTGCGTGCGCGAGGTCGTGCCCGGCGTATTCTTCCCGGGGGTGCAGTGCGAGTGGCTGGGGCCGCCGGCCGGCGACCCCTTCCCCGATCACCGCAACGTGCTGGGCTCGCCCATGGTGGCGACCTTCGGCGGCGGCGGTGGCGGCGGCGAGTTCGGCAGCCCGTCGATCGCGTTCATCTCCTACAACTTCACCGACGGCGGCAGCGAGAGCTGCACCGGCACCAACCCGGCGTACTTCGGCGTGCTGCGCGTGATCGACGGCCGCACCTGCGAGCAGCAGGCGACCTTCGCCGATCCGATCATCGCCGCGCAGTCGATCGCGATCGCCGACCTCGGCGGCCCCGACGCCTCGCCCGAGATCGTCGCCCACCGCCAGGACGGCGGCCTCATCGCCTTCACCCGCCGGCCGAACGGGGTGTGGGACGTGCTCTGGCGCAGCGCCGACAGCTACGGCGACGGCTTCTGCAACTGGACCGGGATCTCGATCCACGACCTCGACGACGATGGCGTGCCCGAGATCCTGTTCCAGGGCGCGGTCTACTCGGCGGCCGGCGTGCTCCTCAACACGCCGCTGGCGCCGACCACGCTCGAGCCGCGCTCGACCGGCTACATCCCGGTGGTGGCCGACGTCGACAACGACGGCCAGCCCGAGCTGGTCACCGGCGGCCAGCTCTACGCCTGGGATCCGGGCACCACCGAGTGGGTCGCCGACGGGCCGGCCCTGGGCGGACAGAACGGCCGGGTCGCGGTCGCCGACCTCGGACGCTTCACCGCCGACCCCGGACAGGACGACCGCGGCATGCTCGACGGCGTCGCCGAGATCGTCACGGTCAACGCCGGCGTGCTGCGCGCCTACACCATCGGCGGCCGCCTGATCTTCACCGGGCAGCTCCAGGGCAGCCCGGCCGGCAACGGCGGGCCGCCGACCATCGCCGACTTCGACGGCGACGGCCGGGCCGAGATCGCCGCGGCCGGCGGCACCGCGTACACCGTCTTCGATCCCGACTGCGTGGCCGGCGCCGCGCCCGCGGTGTGCGCCAGCGGCCGCAGCGACGGCGTGCTGTGGCTCCAGCCGTCGCAGGACGCCTCGAGCAACGTCACCGGCTCCTCGGTGTTCGACTTCGAGGGCGACGGCCGGGCCGAGGTGGTCTACGCCGACGAGTGCTTCACCCGCGTCTACGACGGCACCACCGGCGAGGTCATGTACTCGCGCTTCCGCCAGTCGTGCACCTGGTACGAGAACCCGATCGTCGTCGACGTCGACGCCGACTTCAACGCCGAGATCGTCGTCCCCAGCAACACCAACTGCAACATCACCTGCCCCGCGCTCGATCCGATCTTCGACGGCACCAAGTGCCTCGACGACTCGGACTGCCCGGCGGCCACCGCCTGCGGCCGCGAGCAGCCCGCCGACGAGCTCGGCCGCTGCCGCTGCGTCCTCGATCCCGACTGCGGCGGCGACGGCTTCGTGTGCCGCGACCCCATCGCCGGGCCGTCGCCGGCGGGCAAGGTGTGCCGGGCCGAGAACCCGGGCGGGGCCAGCGCCTACGGCGTGCGCGTCCTCGCCGATCAGGTCGACCGCTGGGTCAACACCCGCACGATCTGGAACCAGCACGCGTACTCGGTCACCAACATCGGCGAGGACGGCCGGGTGCCGCGGACGTCGCAGTGGCTCCGCAACTGGACCCAGCCCGGGCTCAACAACTTCCGCCAGAACGTGCCCGGCAACGGGCAGGGCGTCGGGCTGTCGCCGGACCTGACCGCGCGCGGCGCCACCGTCACCTGCATCAGCGGCGGGGCCCGGGTCGAGGTCGAGGTCTGCAACCGCGGCACCGAGCCGGTGGCGCGCGGCCTGCCGGTGGCGGTCTACGGCGGCGATCCGCCGGGCGCGCTGGGCTGCGTCGCCACCACGATGTTCAACCTCACCCCCGGCACCTGTCAGACGGTGGCGTGCGACTGGCTGGGCGCCGGCAGCGTCGGCACCGTGATCGTCGACGACGACGGCACCGGGCGCTCGCAGAACCTGGAGTGCCGCGAGGGCAACAACCGCCTCGTGCTGCGCGACCTCAACTGCCCGCTCGGGCCGTGACCGCGCGCCGGCGCGGGCCGCCGGCGTCGACGGCGCTCACGCCGGCCGCGCGCGCAGGGCGGCGGCCTCGAGGGCGAGCGCGAGCTCGTGGCCGCGCGCGGCCTCGCGCCGGGCGTCGGCCGACGGCGGGGCGTCACCGGCGGGGAGCTCGGCGAGGACGCGGCGCTCGTAGTCGGCCCACACCCGGCGGTCACCGCGGCAGTCGAAGCTGCGGCAGGGCGCCGGGCGCTGCGCGTAGCAGGTGCAGCCGGCGCCGGCGCGCGACAGGTGGGTGCACCAGCCGTCGGCCTCCTGCGCGATGAGGTACGGCCGCCCGCGGTCCCAGCGCACCACGCCCTCGTCGAGGTCCTGGGTCGACAGCGCGAAGGTGAACGAGCAGCAGCGGGCCTGGCACACCGGCAAGAGCTCGAGGCAGGGTGGCCCGCCGTCGGCCGGCGCCGGCACCTGGTACTTGTCGACGGCGAGGCCGAGCTGGAGGCGGCTGGGGCCGCCGAGGTCGGCGGCCTGGATCTCGGCCAGCAGCGCCGGGGTGCGGGCCTCGACCGCGGCCGTGACCGCCGCCGCCTCGGCGGGCGGCAGCCGGCGGGTGAGCTCGTCCTCGAGGGCGACCACCCGCGCCGCCAGCCGCAGGAGGTCGCCGCGTAGCTCCTCCACCGCGAGCAGCGCCGCCCGCAGCGCGCGCAGCTCGTCCCGGCCGCCCCCGCGGTCGCGCCCGTCGCGCCCGTCGCGCCCGTCCGGCCCGCCGGGCCCGCCGGGCTCCGTCACCGGCCGCGCTCCATCAGAAGTCGAAGCCGGCCGAGATCGTGAACGTGCGCTGGGCCGCCGCCAGGTCGGGCGAGTCGCAGGCGGTGGTGGTCGAGTCGAAGGTGCACTCGTCGCTGCCGGCGCGGTCGTCGCGCGAGCTGCCGGCGAGCGCGAACGCGGCCTCGAGCGTGAGCTGGAAGACGTAGTACTGGAGCTTGGCGCCGACGAACACGCGGTGGCGGAGGATGTCGTCCTGGTCCTTGAACACGAAGTTCAGCGCGCGATCGGAGACGAACATCGGGTCGAGCGGATCGATGTGCGGGGTGGGGTCGATGACCTCGGAGCGCGCCACCATGACCAGGGCGCCGTAGCCGGCGTAGGGGTCGAAGCCCCAGGTGCCGCCGACGCCGAGGTGCTTGGACAGCGTGGCGTCGAACGACATGATCGAGAGGTCGAGCTCCTTCTGGCCGAACATCCGCGACACCCCGCCGCGCACCGCCACCGACGGCAACGGCAGGTCGTGGTAGCCCTCGTGCAGCGCCAGCTTCACGTAGGTCTGCCCCGACCAGATCTTGGAGTCGAAGAGGTGGACCATGCCGGCGCCGAACTCGACCGAGGGCAGCGGGAACCAGATGCCCTTGCGCGCGAACAGGCCGATGGTCGGCAGCATGCTGGCGCCGTGGCGCTCGGCGTCGGCGGCCGGCGACGACCGCATCGCCCGCCACCAGCGGGCGTCGTTCGAGATCGAGGTCCAGCCGAGGTCGGCCGAGAGCTGGAAGCCGCCGAAGCCCAGGGTGTCGGCCGGGGTCAGCAGGCGCGGCGCCAGGGCCACCCCCAGCTCGCTGACCAGGGCGCGGAGCTCGAGGCTCTGGCCGACGGAGCGGGTCGGCATGCCCAGGCCGGTGTCGTCGACGAGGACCACCAGGCGCCCGAGGATCAGGTCGTTGTCGCCGGCGTGCGCGGGGAGCGGCGCGGCGGCGAGGACGGACAGGGCGAGGAGGGCCGAGACCCCCGGACGGCGCATCGACGTCGAGCGTAGGGCCCAGGAGCGGCTCGCGTCAATGCGCCAGGGCCGCCCCTGAGGTACGGTGGGCCCGGAGCCGGCCGGCGTCGGGCCGGCGTCGGGTCGAGGCAACCATGAACGAGTACAGCACCATCCTGGTCGAGCGCGGCGGGCCCGTGGCCCGCATCACCCTCAACCGCCCCGAGAAGCGCAACCCCATCGGCCTCGACACCTGCGGCGAGCTGGTGCACGGCCTGGTCGCCCTGCGCGACGATCCCGAGGTCCGGGTCGTGGTGCTGACCGGCGCCGGCAGCGTGTTCTCGGCCGGCGGCGATCTGGGGGCGATGAAGGCGCCGGCCGCCAGCCCCGGCTCGATCCCGCCGGCGTCGCTGGTCGACCTGTTCACGACGATGCACGACGTCGGCAAGCCGATCATCGCGATGGTCAACGGCCACGCCCTGGCCGGCGGCCTCGGCCTGATGGTGGCCTGCGATCTCGCCATCGCCGCCGACACCGCGACCTTCGGCACGACCGAGATCGCGGTCGGGCTGTGGCCGATGATGATCACCGCCGAGATCACCCGCAACATCGGCCGCAAGCGGACGCTCGAGATGATGCTCACCGGCCGCCGCTACCCGGCCGCCGAGGCCCTGGCCATGGGCCTGGTCAACCAGGTGGTGCCGGCCGCCGAGCTCGAGACCGTCACCCTCGGCCTGGCCTCGGAGCTGGCCGACCGCAGCCCGGCCGCGGTCGCGCTCGGCCTGCGCGCCTTCTACCGCTCGGCCGATCTCGATCTCGAGCCCGCGCTCCACTACCTGCAGGCCGAGCTGGGCAAGGTGCTGGCGCTCGAGGACGCGGCCGAGGGCATCACCGCGTTCCTGCAGAAGCGCAAGCCGGTGTGGAAGGGGCGGTGACGGCGGTGGCGCTGGCCTGGACCGCCCATCCGGCGCGCCGCTGCCCCGAGCAGCTCGCGCTGGTGGCGGCGGTGGTGCTGCTCACGACGTGGGTGGTCCTGGTCACGCTCGGATCGATCCTGCTCGCGGTCCTGGCCGCGGCGCTGCTGGTGGCGTCGACGGCGGCCTTCCTGTTCCCGACCCGCTACCGCCTCGACGACGACGGCATCGAGGAGCGGCGGCTCGGCACGCGCAAGTTCCGGACCTGGGCCGACCTGCGCCGGCTGCAGGTCGGGCCGGGGGCGGCGCTGGTGTCGCCGTTCGCGCGGCCGAGCTGGCTCGATCGCCACCGCGGCTTCGTCCTCTACTTCGACGGCCTCGACGCCCCGGGCCGGGCGCGGGTGATCGAGCTCCTGCGGGCGCGGGTGAGCCCGCCGGGGGCGACCGAGGTCGCCGGCGTGGTCGAGCCCGCCGCCGGCGGCGCGGCCGGAGGCGAGCCGTGACCGAGGCCGAGCTGGCGGCGCTCGAGGCCGGGCTGGCCGAGGCCGACCGGGCGATGCTCGACCAGCTCGCCGACGGCATCGCCCGCCGCCGCCTGACCCCGGCCGCGCTGTTCTTCCTCGAGTCGATGAAGCCGCTGGGCTACGTCGGCAGCCAGATGATGGTCTTCCTGCGCCCGATCGTGAGCGTGGTGTGGACCAACCCCGAGCGCTGGGACCAGCTCCAGCGCGTCCTCGAGCAGCGGGGCTCGATCGAGCTCCTGGTGCGGCGGCTCGAGGCCCGGTCCTGACGCCGGCGGCGCGGCGGGGAGGCGGCGTCCCGCCGGCGCGGCGGCCGCGGTGCGACACCACGGCGCGGGCGGCGGCGACGGGTCGACGCGCGGACGGCGAGCGAGGTGCGGTACGCTGGCCCCGATGGCCGCGCTCCCCAGCAACAACGGTCGCTGCCGCATCGTCGTCACCGGCGGTCCGGGCGGCGGCAAGACCACCGCCGCCGACCTGTTCCGCCGCGAGCTCGGCGAGAAGGTCGTGGTCGTGCCCGAGGCGGCGACGCTCCTGTTCTCGGGCGGCTTCCCGCGCTCGGGCGAGGTCCACGCCCGCAAGTCGGCCCAGTGCGCCATCTACCACGTGCAGCGCAACCTCGAGGACGTGCAGTCGGCGCGCTTTCCGGAGCGCATCCTGCTGTGCGATCGGGGGAGCATCGACGGCGCCGCCTACTGGCCCGACGACCCCGCCGGGTTCTTCGCGGCGGTCGGCTCGAGCGAGGAGGCGGAGCTCGAGCGGTACGACGCGGTCATCTTCTTCGAGACCGCGGCCGCCGGCGGGCACGCGATCGAGGGCGGGAACCCGATCCGCACCGAGTCGGCGGAGGAGGCGATGGCCATCGATCGTCGGCTGCGCGGGCTGTGGTCGCGTCACCCGCGCTTCGTGATCGTCCCCCACAACCCGTCGTTCATGAAGAAGATCCTGTTCGGGCTGGCGTCGCTGGAGAGCATCGTCGCCCAGCTCCGCTGATCGCGCGGTGGGGCGCGGGGAGCGGGCGCGGGGATCTGGTGATCCTCCCGGGGCGAGGCCCCGGCGCGGCCGGGGGCCGGGGCCGAAGCGTGCTATCCGGACGCGATGCCCGTCGGCACGCGTTACCGGCCGGCCCCGCGCTTCGAGGCGCTGGGCGAGGCGTTCGCGGATCCGGTCGAGCCGGCCCGCTTCCCTCGCCACGTCCTGCGGTTCCGTAACCAGCGGTGGGCGGCCCGGGTCGGGCTGGACGGGTTGACGCCGGCGGAGTGGGAGGCGGCGTTCGCGCGGTTCGCGCCCCTGCCCGACAACCTGCCGCGGCCGCTGGCGCTGCGCTATCACGGCCACCAGTTCCAGGTCTACAACCCGCAGCTCGGCGACGGCCGCGGCTTCCTGTTCGCGCAGCTCGAGGACGACCGCGGGCGTCTGCTCGACCTGGCGACCAAGGGCAGCGGCCAGACCCCGTGGTCGCGCGGCGGCGACGGCCGGCTGACCCTCAAGGGCGGCGTGCGCGAGCTCCTGGCCAGCGAGCTGCTCGAGGCGCTGGGGGTCCCGACCTCGCGCACCTTCAGCCTGTTCGAGACCGGCGAGCGCCTGCACCGCAACGACGAGCCGTCGCCCACCCGCGCGAGCGTGCTGGTCCGCCTCGGCCACTCCCACGTCCGCTTCGGCAGCTTCCAGCGCCACGCCTTCCACCACGACCACGCCAGCCTGCGCGCGCTGCTCGCCGACGGCGTGGCGCACCACGCCCCCGAGCTGTGCCACCTCGGCGAGCGCGCGGCCCGGCCCTTCTTCCACCGGGTCGTCGCGCGCACCGCCTGGCTGTGCGCGACCTGGATGGCGGCCGGCTTCGTCCACGGCGTCCTCAACAGCGACAACCTCAACATCACCGGCGAGTCGTTCGACTACGGGCCGTGGCGCTTCCTGCCGGTGTTCGATCCGATGTTCACCGCCGCCTACTTCGACCACGGCGGCCTCTACGCCTACGGCAACCAGCCGGCGGCGGTGCGCTGGAACCTCGAGCAGCTCGCGCTGGCGCTCGCGCCCGTCGCCGGCGGCGACCCCCTGCCGGCGCGGGCCTGGTTCGACGCCGCGTTCGAACCCGCGCTCGACCGCGCGATCGTGCGCCGCCTCGGCCTGCGCTCGCGCGGCCCGCTCGCCGACCGCCTCCTGCGCGGCACGGTCTTCCGCTTCCTGTTCGCGTCGAAGGTCGGCTTCGAGCGCTGCTTCTTCGACTGGTACGGCGGGGCGGCGGCGGCGGCGCGGGTGGCGCGCAGCCCGCACGCGGCGGTCTACGCCGGCGACGCCGGCCTCGCGCTGCGCGGCGAGCTCGGGAGCTGGCCCCCGGCCGCGTCGGCGCGCCCCGATCATCCGTACTTCGCCGGCGACGGGCCGTGCACGCTCCTGGTCGACGACGTCGAGGCGCTGTGGGAGCCGATCGCCGCCCGCGACGACTGGGCGCCGCTCGAGGCCGCGCTGGCCCGGATCCGGGTCGCGGCCGAGGCGCTCGGGCTCGAGGACGACGGCGCCGGCCCCGACGGCGCCGGCCCCGACGACGCTCAGGCGGGGTAGAGGTTCATCGCGCCGGTCCAGGTGGCGTTGGCCTGGACCCGGCGGGCGCGCTCGACCGGGATCGTCATCGGCCGGCGGCCGCGGCCGTCGAACACCAGGCCGACCACGCCGCCGCGCAGCGCCCGCTCCACCCGCTCGCCGGGACCGGCGCCGACGTCGACGTGACGCGCCGGCGTCAGCGTGGCCTTGATCTCCTCGCCGGGGCCGAGCGCCAGGTGACGGAGGTCGCCGGCGTTCACGCGCTCGGTCTTGCGCTCACCGCCGGGCAGCACCAGCTCGACGGTGCACAGCGGCCCGCCCTTGGCCTTGCCCACCGGCGCGACGCAGGTGCCGAGCCGGACCAGGCAGTCCTTCTCGAAGACCTCGGTGGCGGCGGCGGGGTGGATCGTCGACAGCACGCCGAGGTGCGGCATCATGAAGATCGAGTCGACCGCGATCTCGGTGATGCCCTCGACCTGGAAGGCGTCGATCATCATCAGCATCGACTGGCTGCGCCGCGGCGCGTGCGACAGCACGCCACCCGAGCCGACCAGGAGATCGAGGTGCATCATGTCGACCAGGGTGTTGGTCACGTCCTGGGCGAAGGCGTCGGAGATCGAGCGCTCCTGCTGGCCGCCGGTCAGCTTGACCGCGAACTGCTTGTGCTGGATGAACGACAGGCGCAGGGCCTCGCGGGCGATCGCCTGCTCGATCTTCAGCTCGTCGAGGGTCTGCGGGATCGTCGTCGGCCGGATCATCTTGTTGCCGATGCGATCGCGCAGCTCGGCCTCGTCGAGGTCGAACGGCACCCAGCGCTGGATGTCGCCGATGCCGGCCTCGGCCAGCACGTTCGAGACCGAGTACGACATGCCGAGGTTGGCCGACACCGTGCGGTTGAAGACCCCGCCGAAGACGCTGAAGACGTCGGTGGTGGCGCCGCCGATGTCGACGCCGACGCCGTTGACGCGGTCGCGATCGGCCAGGGCCTTGATGATGAGGCCCATCGCGCCCGGCGTCGGCATGATGGGGACGTCGGTCCAGGTCATGAGCTTGCCGTAGCCCGGGGCCTGGGCCATGACGTGCTCCATGAAGACGTCGTGGATGGCGTCGCGGGCCGGCGCCAGCCGCTCCTCCTCGAGCACCGGCCGCAGGTTGTCGACGAACTGGGGCGCGACCTTGCCGCCCAGGAGCTTCTCGATCTCGGCCCGGACCTCGACGTTGCCGGCGTAGATCACGGGCAGGTCGTAGCCCGAGCCCAGCCGGGGCCGGGGCTGGGCCGCGCGCAGGAGCTCGGCCAGGGCGACGACGTGCTTGCGGGTGCCGCCGTCGGTGCCGCCCGCCATCAGGATCATGTCGGGGCGGAGCTGGCGGATGCGCTCGATCTTCTCGTGGGGCAGGCGCTTGTCGTTGATCGACACCGAGTCCATGACGATGGCGCCGGCGCCGAGCGCGGCGCGGGCCGCGCTCTCGGCGGTCATCTTCTTCACCACGCCGGCGACCATCATCTGCAGGCCACCGCCGGCCGACGAGGTCGAGATGTAGAGGTCGGTGCCGACCCCGTCCCGCTCGGGGCGGATGATCGCGCCGTCGGCGCCGAGCGAGGTCAGGAACTGCCGGCCGCGCAGCTCCTGGATCTCGCGCACGGCGTTGAGGACGCCGCGGGTCACGTCCTCGACCGGGGCCTCGACCGTGGTCGGGGCCTCGCCGCGGCTGGTCAACCGGTACTCGCCCTGCTCGTTCTTCTCGATCAGGATGGCCTTGGTCGTGGTCGAGCCGCAGTCGGTGGCGATCACCGAGCGCACGGCCGCCGGATCGACGTCCTTGTAGGTGTGGGCGCCGTGGCCCGAGGTCCCTGACATCGAGCCGGGTGTATCACGGCGCGGCGGCCGGCGAGGGACCGCCGTCATCTCCGGCCGGGTGGCAGCGGCCCGAGGCCTCCGTTATCCTCCCGGGATGAGTCGGGGCCTGCTCGCGTGCGTCGTGCTGGTGCTGGGCTGGTCGGTTCCGGACCCGGCCGCGGCGCAGACCTGCCGGCGCAAGTGCGAGGCGGGCGAGACCCGCGACGCGCGCGGCTGCTGCGTGCCGGCCAAGGCCAGCCCGACCAAGCCGACCCGGCCGCCCCGCTCGCCGCGCCGCCCCGCGGCCGTCAAGCCGCGCGCCGCGGCGCCGGCCAAGGCCACGACCACGGCGCCGGCCGCCGGGACGCCGCCGGCCCGCGATCCGGCGCCTCGCGATCCGCCTCCACGCGAGCCCCCCAGGGCCCGGACCCCGCGCCAGCTCGTCGACGCCTGCCGGTCGCGCGAGGCGCGGGCCTGCAACGAGATCGCGATGCGCAGCGACCAGCTCGGTCTCGACGCCTCCGACCTCGTCGATGCGCTGACCACCGGCTGCGAGCTGGACCAGTGGCGGGCGTGCGCGTGGCTCGGGACCCGGCACGAGAAGGGCGCCGGCGTGAAGCAGGACTTCAACAAGGCGCGCGTCTACTACAAGAAGGCGTGCGATCGCGACGACGTGATCGGCTGTCACCGCCTGGGCCAGCTCTACTACCTCGCGCTCGGGGTGGTGAAGGATCTCGACGTCGCCGAGCGCCTGTTCCGCAAGACCTGCGAGGCCGGCGCGATCGCCGCCTGCAGCGACCTCGGCTACCTTCACGAGGGCAAGCGGCAGTACGGCGAGGCCGTGCGGTGGTACGGGATGGCCTGCGACGCGGGCAACGCGACGGCGTGCGCCAACGCCGGCATCCTCCTCCGCAAGTTCGGCGAGTACGAGGCGGCCGTCCCCTTCCTCGAGCGCGCGTGCAAGCTCGGTCGCACCGAGCTCTGCAAGTAGCGACGAGGGCGCTCCTCCGAGCGGGAAGGAACCGGCAGCTCCGCGCGCCTTCGCTCGTCTCCGAGCGCGTGAGGGGATCACACGCGCTGGTCGATCGGTCGGTCCCGGCGAGGACGCCGGTGCCGACCTGAGTCAGCAGCACTCGGCTCGCCGTCGCTCGCCGCCACCGGGCGCGTCCAGGGATCAGGGCCAGGGGCGGACGCAGCGGAAGCCGACCCCCTGGCGCAAGCGCTCCGTGTCCTCGGGGCATGGTCCGGTCGCGCACAGCGGCTCCCGGTAGGTCGCGCTCGTCGCCGGCACGGCGTCCGGGAGGGCGGCCAGGAGCGGCAGGCCGCGGACCGCGCGGAAGGTGACGCCGCCGGCCTGCACCCAGCTCTCGTCCTCGCCCGGCAGATCCTCGCGCCACAGATCGGCGGTCCACTCCTGCGCGTTGCCGGCGAGATCGTGGATGGCGCCGCCGCGCCCCGGCGGCGTCCGGTCCTGGGTGCTGGAGCCGACCGCCGCGGCCACCCCGCGCTCGCCGCGGAAGGTGGTGGTCTGGGCCAGATCGAGCTGCTTGTCGCCCCAGGGGTGTGGCCGTCGGTCGGGACCACGGGCCGCCCACTCCCACTGCTCCTCGCTCGGCAGGCTGCCGCCGAGGGCGCGGCAGTGCGCCGCGGCGTCGCTCCAGCTCAGCCCCGTCGCCGGCTGGCGCTCCCAGCCATCGGTGGCGCGGACCCTGGCGGGGACCTCGCCCCGCGTCGCCAGCTCGGCCCAGGTGACCTCGTGGGCCTGGATCAGGTACGCCTCGCGCGGCGCCGTCACCTTGCGGGCGGGGCGGAACCCGCGGACCTCGGCCGGTGCCCCGTCGTCCACCCCGAGCGCCACCGAGCTGGTGGCGCCGTCGACCACCACCCAGCCCGGCGGCGGCGGGGTGGGCGTCGCGGCCGCCGCCGCGTCCGCGGCCGGCTCGGCCGTCACCGCCGCTCCGCCCGACGACCCGCCGCGCCCGATCGCGACCGCGACCGCGACGATCGCGGCGACGACCCCGACCCCGCCGAGCGCGAGGCCGAGCGCGCGACGCGACGGCGGCCGCGAGACCTCGGTCGCGACCGACGACAGGGTGGTCTGGAGCGCGGGTGGCCGCGAGGCGGGCAGCGCCAGGCCGCCGCCGCGATCGAGGAGCGCCTGGCAGCGCTCGGCGAGCTCGGTCATCGACGCCAGGCGGTGGCGGGGGTCCTTGACCAGCGTGTGCTCGATCAGCGCCGCCAGCTCCTCGCTGGCGCCGGTGGCGAGCGCGCGCGGATCGGGCGGGGGCAGGAACTGGTGCGCCGCGAGGATCTCGCCGACCCCTTCGCCCAGGAACGGCGGTCGCCCGCACACCATCTCGAAGAGCATGCAGCCGACCGAGTAGACGTCCGAGCGCGCGTCGACCAGCGCCGCGCCTCGACACTGCTCGGGGGACATGTAGTACGGCGTCCCCATGACCGTCCCGGTCCGGGTCCGGACCGGGTTGCCGGAGTCCTGGGCCAGCTTGGCGATGCCGAAATCGAGGAGCTTGGCGCGCTCGCCGCCCACGACGTCGGGGTCGGCGACCAGGAAGACGTTGTCCGGCTTGACGTCGCGGTGGATGATGCCGCTGGCGTGCGCGGCGCCGAGCGCGGTCGCCACCTGGCGGCAGATCGTGAGCGCCTCGCCCGGGGTCAGCACCCGGCGGGATCGCAGCCGATCGGCGAGCGACTCGCCGGCCAGCAGCTCCATCGTGAAGAACGCCGCGCCGTCCTCGGCGTGGCCGAAGTCGAAGACGCGGGCGATCCCGGGGTGGGCGAGGTGTGACGCCGCGCGCGCCTCGTTGACGAAGCGCGCGACGATCTCGGGCTGCCGGGACAGCTCGGGCAGCAGCAGCTTGAGCGCCACCCGGTAGCCGAGCTGGGGATGGACCGCGACGAAGACCTGGCCCATGCCGCCCGCGCCGAGCTTGCGCTCGAGCCGATAGCCGCCGATCGACTCGGGCGTCACGCGTCAGCGGGGCGGGTATGGCGACAGCGTGGTCGCCGAGGGGTGGAACGACCGCTCGTCGATCTGCTTCGAGCCCGGATCGTAGACCATCACGCCCAGCGCCACCAGCAGGGCGCCACCGACGGCGACGCCCAGCCCCGGTCCGGGCTCGCCGACCAGCGCGATCGTGCCGCCGACGGTGACGCCGGTCCAGCCGAAGGTCTCGAGCAAGATCGCCGCGAAGAGGCCCTTGGTCTTGCGGCTCGGCGACACGGTCTCGGTCTTGGCGCGGCTCATGACGTGGGTGACGAGCTGGGCCTTCTCCGGCAGGACGTCGATGTCGTAGAGGTCGGTCGACGACTCCCAGCCGTCCTTCGGCGGCGACTCGATGTGGAGGGTCGCCGAGCCGAAGGGCAGGGTGAAGGCGCACGGCGTGCGCGCGCACAGGAGGCGGGTGTCGAGATCGACGTTCTGCAGGCCGCCGCCCGCCACCTGGCCCTTGCCCTCGACGTTGATGGCGGACCGCTTGGTGCTGGTCACCAGGCTGACCTTGGCGTCCGCGTTACGGACGTTGACGACGACCGTGCTCTGGCCGTCGGACGGCGAGGGCACGAACGGGACCTCGACCATCTCGGCCGGCGGATCCTCCGGCTTCTCCAGCGCCTTCAGCTTGGTCTCGACGACCGTGAGGCCGGCGACGTTCTTGGCGCTGCCCTTCATGATGAACGCGCAACCCGAGCTCAGGAGCGCGAGCACGCACGATGTGATGATGATCATTCCCCGCATCGCGGCGATCCTAGGCAGAACGCTGGTGAGCACGCAAGGTGGCGGGGTGGGCTCGATTGCTCCGGCGTCTGCCACACCCTGCCAGGCGGGCGGGCGTTGACGGCCGCCCCGCCGGCGCCGACAACCGGGGGATGAGCACGAACCGCCAGGTCCGCCTCCGCCGCCGCCCCGAGGGCATGCCGGTCGACGACGACTTCGAGCTGACGACCACGGCGCGACCGGAGCCCGGCCCCGGCCAGGTCGTGGTCAAGAACCTCTACCTGTCGATCGACCCCACGATCCGGGGCTGGATCGATCGCGACACCTACCTGCCGGCGGTGAAGCCGGGCGAGGTCGTGCGCAGCGCCGGGGTCGGCGAGGTGGTGGCGTCGAACCACGACCGGCACCGGGTCGGCGACCGCGTCTTCGGCCTGGTGGGCTGGCAGGACTTCGCGCTCCTCGACGGCAAGGCGCCGCTCAACCCGATCCCGCCCGGGATCGATCCCCGCGACGCGCTCGGGGTGTTCGGTGTCACCGGCCTGACCGCGTACTTCGGCCTGACCGACATCGGCAAGCCGGTGGCCGGGGAGACCGTGGTGGTGTCGGGCGCCGCCGGCGCGACCGGCTCGATCGTCGGCCAGCTCGCCAAGGTCCTCGGTTGCCGCGCCGTCGGCATCGCCGGCGGCGCCACCAAGTGCCGCTACCTGACCGAGGAGCTCGGCCTCGACGCCGCCATCGACTACAAGGCCGAGGACGTGGCGGCGCGGCTGCGCGCGACCTGCCCCGACGGCATCCACGTCTTCTTCGACAACGTCGGCGGCCCCATCCTCGACGCCGCCCTCGCTCACCTGGCGATGCGGGCCCGGGTCGTGGTGTGCGGCGCGATCAGCCAGTACAACGATCTGTCGGCGGCCTACGGGCCGAAGAACTACGTCAACCTGATCGCGCGCCGCGCCCGCATGGAGGGCTTCCTCGTCCTCGACTACGCCGACCGCTTCGTGGAGGGCGTCATGCGGCTCGCGCCGCTGGTGGCCCAGGGCAAGCTCAAGCACCGCTCGACGGTGGTCGAGGGCCTGGCCCAGGCCCCGGCCGCGCTGCGCCGCCTGTTCACCGGCGACCACGAGGGCAAGCTGCTGGTGAAGGTCGACCACCCGGCGGCCGCCGCGGCCTGAGGCGCGACGCGCCGGAGGTCCTGGCCGCCCCGCATCGCCGGCCTGTCCTCCTCATCTTCGCGGGGCAGAGCCGTCGCGCACGACCCGGCCGGGCGCGACCGCCGATCACTCGATCAGTCGTCGACCTGACGGAAGAAGGCGCGGAACTCGCCGCGGCTGCGGGTCTTGGTGGCGACCGCGCCGTCGCCGCCCGAGGCGCCGTCGAACGAGTTGCCGTCGATGGTCTCGATGCTGTCGCCGTTGACCGCCGCGATGATGCAGTAGTGGTTGTTCTTCACGAAGTTGCCGACGTCGCCCGGCCGCGGGTCGTTGGTCAGCTTCTTGAGGTTGTCGACGCGGTTGCCGCTCCGCCAGTGGTCGGAGTTGCCGCCGGCGGTCATGACCGCCCAGGTCGCGAAGATGCCGCACCACGACGGCAGGCCGTTGGGGTTCGAGGCGTCGCTGTTCTTGCCGTACTTCAGGTACTTGACGATCTGCTGCGGGAACCCGGGGACCGCGACGCTGAAGATCTCCCACAGGTCCTCCCACCCCGCGCGCGGCTTCTCGCCGGTCTCGTCGACGCCGCCCGAGGCGTTCGAGAAGATCTTGCCGAGCTTGCTGCGCGCCGCCGACACGATCGCCGCCCGCGTCGCGCTGCCGCCCTCGGCCTGCGCCCCGTCCTCGCCGGGGACCAGGCCGTGCTGGGCCTGGCCCATCGCGGCGCCCGCGCCGTCCTTGCTCCCGGCGGCGACGCTGCCGCCGGCGGTGTTGCTGGCGCCGCTCGCGCCGCCGCCGATCGCCTGACCGCCGGTCGCCGCCGCGCCGCCGCCGCCGGCCCCGCTGGCGACGCTGCCGCCGGCGACGTTGCCCGCGCCGGCCGCGCCGCCGCCGATGGCCTGCCCGCTCGCGCCGTCGAGCGCGCCCCAGGTCATGGGGCCGACGATGCCGTCGGGCGTGAGGCCGTGGCGCGACTGGAACGCGACCACCGCCGCCCGCGTCGCCGGTCCGAAGCTGCCGTCGGCGGTGATGCCGAGGCGCCGCTGCAGATCCGCGACGTCCGGTCCGCTCGAGCCCACCTTGAGCATCGGCCGCGCGCCGCCGCCGCTGGCCGCCGGCGCCGGGCCGGTGGCGTTCTCGCCGCCGCCCATCAGGCTCGACACCGCGCTGGCCACGCCCGACACCGCGCTCGACACCGCGCCCGCGAGGTCGTCGAAGAAGAGGTGGACCTTGCGCGAGGCCGCCGGCGCGCCCGCGCTCACCTGGGTCGCCTCGCCGCGGACCATGGCGTCGGCCGCGCGATCGGCCTCGCCCTCGAGCGCGTCGCCGGGCTCGCTGACCTCGAGCTTGGTCTGCGCGCCGCCGCCGCCGCCCGCGCCCTGCTGGACGGTGTGCGCGACCTCGTGGGCCAGGAGGTGCATGCCGAACGGATCGTCGGGCTGGTACTGGCCGGCGCCGAAGGGGATGTCCTGCCCGGTGGCGAACGCCTTGGCGCCGAGATCCTTGGCGGCGTCGGCCGAGGCCCCGCCGGTGTGCACGCGGACTCCCGACAGGTCGGCGCCCAGGCTCTGCTCGAACTGGACCTTGGCGCCCTCGGGCAGGGCCTGGCCGGTCGAGCCGGCGGTGCCGGCGACGACCTCGTCGACCGAGCGGGCGACCGTGCCGCCGCTGGCCTTGCGCTGGACCCGCTCGCTGCGGGTCACCTTGCCCGGCGCGGGGCCGAGCTGGTCGAGATCACTGGAACCTTCGGGGCGGTCACGGTGCTGGCGCATCTCTTGGGTACCTCCGGACAGGGGGTAGAGCCGGTCGGACGCAGACGTGACCCGGAAAAAGGAGAGCCACGCCCCGCCCGGCGGATCCCCCACCGCCCCGTGTCGCGGGTCGGTTCGCCACGATACCACGACGCGGCCCCTTCGGGTCAGATGCTCAGCGCCTCGTGCACCAGCGCGCCGTCGGCGAAGCGGTCGGGCCGCAGCGGCGAGCAGTCGAGGGTCTCGAAGCGGCGGGCGGTGACCAGCTCGGCGGCAGCGCGGCCGGCCGCCCACGACTGCATCGCGCCGCGGCCGGTGAAGCCGAAGGCCTCGACCACGCGCTCGTGGCCGGGCGCGAAGCCGAGGACGCCGCACAGGTCGGGCGTGTACTCGTAGAGCCCGGCCCACCCCGAGCGGTGGCGCATCTGGGCGCAGCGCGACATGCGCGCCGCCAGCACCGGCCAGATCTTGTCCTCGAACCAGGCCTCGCCGTCGTAGCGGAACTGGAAGTCGTCGTCCTCGCCGGGGTCGGCCCAGCCGGCGAGGATGTGGGTCGACTCGCGGTGGAAGTAGACCCCGCTGGGATCGACGAACATGCCGTAGGGGCGGAGGTCGACGTCGCGGGCGTGGGCGATCGCGATCTGGCGCCGCACCGGCCGCACCGGCACGACGTGGCCGTAGAGCGGCGCCACCCGCCGCGCCCACGCCCCGGTGCAGTTGACGACCACGTCGGCGGTGAGCTTGACCGCGGCGGCGTCCTCGGGCGGGATGGCGTCGCACAGGATCGCCTTGATCGCCCGGGCGCCGGCGGGCGAGAACTCCTGGAACTTGAGCGCGCGGACCACGACCTTGTCGGGCTCGGGGTCGACCGCGACCACGTAGCTGTAGTTCTCGAAGCGCACGGTGGCGGCGCTGGCCCGCGCCCGCGCCCGGTACAGCTCCTTGACCAGGTTGGGGTTGAGCAGGCCGTCGCGGGGCGAGAAGGTGGCGCCGGCGACGCCGTCGAGCTGGTCGAGCAGCGGGCAGTGGGCGGCGATCTCGTCGGGCGTGAGCGCGCGCACGCCGAGGCCGTGGGTGGCGTTCTGCCAGGCCAGGGCCTCGAGCGCCGCCGGCCAGCGCGCGGCGTCGTACATCCACAGGTAGCCCTTCTGATCGAAGCCGACCTCGTCGCGCACCCCCTCGTAGAACTCGATCGACGCCAGCGACAGCTCGACGTTGATCGGCGAGCGCCAGGTCGCGCGCACGCCGCCGGCGTTGAGCTCGGAGCTGGAGTAGCGGCCGCCCAGGTCGACGTCGAGGACCGCGATCGAGCCCACCCCGCGCTCGGCCAGGTGCATCGCGACGCTGGAGCCGAGCAGGCCGCCGCCGAGCACGATCACGTCGTAGCGTTCCACGGCGGCATCCTACGGCGCGGCCCGGGCGCCGCGCCACTGCCGCGCCCGTGCGCGAACCGCGCCGCGCCCGTTGACCCCCCAGGGGCCATGCGTATGATGCCGGCTCCGCGAATGGGGGACGCCTACACGCCCGGCCTGACCGTCACGCGCCACATCGTGGTGCGCAAGACGCGGCGGTTGCCGTTGCCCGGCCAGGTGCTGCGCCAGGTCGGCGACCGGGTGGGCAGCGGCGACGTCGTCGCCCGCACCGAGCTGCCGGGCAAGGTCCACCTCAAGAACCTGGCCACCGCCCTCGGCGTCCTGCCCGACGAGGTCGCGCCCCGGCTCACGGTCCAGCCCGGCGGCGCGGTCACTCGCGGCGGGGTCATCGCCGAGAGCAAGAGCTTCTTCGGCCTGTTCACCACCCGCGTCACCTCGCCCACCGACGGCACGCTGGAGTCGGTGTCGGAGGTGACCGGCCAGGCCATCCTGCGCGAGCCGCCGGTGCCGGTCGAGGTCCGGGCCTACGTCGACGGCACGGTGGTCGAGATCATCGAGGGCGAGGGCGTGGTGGTCGAGACCGAGGCCGCGCTGGTGCAGGGCATCTTCGGCCTGTCGGGCGAGGTCAACGCGCCGCTGGTGGTGGTGGCGACGGGGCCCGAGCAGGTCCTCGAGGCCCGGCAGCTCGGCCCCGAGCACGCCGGCAAGGTCGTGCTCGGCGGCGCCCGCACCACCCTGGCGGCGATGAAGCGCGCCATGGAGCTGAAGGTGGCGGCGATCGTCTGCGGCGGCTTCGCCTACCAGGACGTCAAGGAGCTGCTCGGCTACGACGTCGGCGTCGCGGTCACCGGCACCGAGAACCTGGCCACCACCCTGGTCGTCACCGAGGGCTTCGGCGACATCGCGATGGCCCGCGCCACGTACGAGCTCCTGGCCGGGCTGGCCGGCAAGACGGCGTCGGTGTGCGGCGCCACCCAGATCCGCGCCGGCGTCATCCGCCCCGAGGTCGTGGTGCCGGGGACGCGGGCGATCACCGCCGACGAGCAGCACGGCGGCGGCCTCGAGGTCGGCGCGCCGGTGCGCTGCATCCGCGCCCCGTACTTCGGCCGTATCGGCAAGGTCTCGGCCCTGCCGGTGGAGCTGGCGACGATGCCGTCGGAGACCAAGGTCCGCGTCCTCGAGGTCGACCTCGGCGGCGGCGAGATCATCCGCGTGCCCCGCGCCAACGTGGAGGTCATCGAGCGATGACGGCCGGGCGCGCCGGCGGAGGGCGGACGGGGACGGCGGCGCGGGTCGCGCGGCCGGTCGCGCGGGCGCTCGGGCTCGCGCTCGCGGCGCTGGTGGCGGCCGCGCCCGGGTCGGCGGCGGCGCAGGCCGGGCCCACGGAGCCGGTCGCGCCGCTGCGCTCGATCGCCGTGGCCGCGCCCGACAACGACGACGGCCGCCACATCGCGGTGTCGCTGGCGCGCGATCCGGCCAACACCAACCCGGACCTCGGGGTGGTCACGGTCGTCCTCCGCCGGACGGTCGCGGCCGGGGCCGAGGCCGGCGCGGCGCCGCCGGTGCCCGCCCCCGAGCCCGGCATCAAGCTCGAGGCCAAGGCCCGCCTCGGCGACTGGACGGTGGCCGCGGTGCTCGAGGCCGGCGAGCTCGCCCACAGCGACGAGGTCGCCCCCGACGGCCGCTACGCCTACGCCGGGCTCGAGGTCCGCCGCGACGGCGACGGCAAGACCCTGGCCGCCTCGCCGCCGGTGTTCTCGCCGCCGGTGGCGCCGGTGGCGTCGTGGTTCCACGGCAAGCGCGTCGGCTTCCTCGCCATCGTCCTCATCATCGTCGGGCTCATCGCCTTCTACATCCAGCTCGCTCGCACGCGCCCCGAGGACGTCTACGTCCGCCGCATCCCCGGCATCGACGCCATCGAGGACGCGGTCGGCCGCTCCACCGAGATGGGCCGGCCGGTGCTCTACGTCACCGGCCTCGAGGAGATCCAGGACATCCAGACCCTGGCCTCGCTCCTCATCCTCGGCCACGTCGCCGAGCTGACCGCCACCTACGACACCGAGATCAAGGTCGCCAACTACTTCCCGATGACCATGGTGGTCGCCGAGGAGATCGTCCGCCAGGGCTACGCCAACGCCGGCCGCATGGACGCCCACCGCCCCGAGAACGTCATGTTCATCACCGCGGAGCAGTTCGCGTTCGCGGCCGGGGTCAACGGCATCATCCTGCGCGACCGGCCGGCGACCAACATCTACTTCGGCAAGTTCTTCGGCGAGAGCTTGCTCCTGGCCGAGACCGGCTTCCTCACCGGCGCGGTCCAGATCGCGGGCACCGCCGAGCTGGCCCAGCTCCCGTTCTTCGTCGCCGCCTGCGACTACACGCTCATCGGCGAGGAGATGTACGCGACCTCGGCCTACCTGACCCGCGAGCCCACGCTCCTGGCCAACCTCAAGGCCGGCGACGGCTTCAAGCTCCTGGCGATGATCTTCATCGCCCTCGGCGCGCTGCTCGCCACCGCCGGCGTCTACGAGCTCGGCCCCAAGGTGTTCCCGTGAAGAAGACGGTCCCGCTCTTCCTCGGCATCCTGTTCGGCGCCTACGGCCTCGCCGAGTTCTACATCCCGCACTGGCGGGTGCGGACCATGACCGAGGAGTTCCAGGCCTGGGCCGGCGTGCTCACGGCGGCGGCCTTCATCCTCGGCGGCGTCAACATCCTCCAGGTCACCTGGCCCAAGATCCGGCGGCGCGAGGCCGACTGGCAGTACAAGGTCATCCTGCTGGCGTCGGCGGCGGTGATGTTCCTGGTCGGCTGGCCCTGGCACAAGCTCGGCGACGCCGAGCAGGTCGAGCTGCAGGTGACGGTCGGCGGCGCGCCCGCGGCGACGGCCCCGGCCGCGGGGCCCGACGGCGCGCCCGGCGGCACCGCCCGCGTGGTCGTGCATGCGCCCCCCGACGTCACGGTCCAGCTCGGCGCCGTGGTGGCGCCGGCCACGATCGGCGGCCAGCCGTTCGCCACCGAGGTCGCCGCCGGCGCGGTCGAGATCAAGCTGTCGCGGCGCCTGGCCGGATACCGGACGCTCTCGCGCACGCTCGAGGTCGCGGCCGGCCAGACCGGCGAGGTCCGGGGCGATCCGCCCATGACCTGGGGCCGCGACGGCCGGGTCTTCGTGTGGATCTACGACCACGTCTTCGATCCCTGCAACTCGACGATGTTCGCGCTCCTGGCCTTCTTCGTGGCCTCGGCCGCGTTCCGCGCCTTCCGCGCCCGCAACATCGAGGCCGCGCTGCTGCTGGGCGCCGCCATCCTGGTCATGCTCGGCCGCGCCCCCATCGGTCGCTCGATCTCCGACGTCTTCCCCGATCTCGCGCAGTGGGTGATCGACATCCCCAACAACGCCGGTCGCCGCGCCATCATGATGGGCGCGGCCATCGGCGCCATCGCCACCGGGCTGCGGGTCATCGTCGGCCTCGAGCGCTCGCACCTGGGGAGTGACTCGTGAGCGCGCCGGCGAGCACGCCGGGGGGACCGGCCGTCGGAGGCGGCGACGCCGCGCCCCGCCACTGGACCGACAAGCTGCAGAGCTTCGACCGGCGCTGGATCTTCCTGGCCATGAGCCTGGCGGTCACCCTGCCGCTGTTCTTCCCGCTCAACCTGCCGGCCAAGCCCGACCCCATGACCAAGGCCGCGTTCAACGCGGTCGAGGGCCTGCCGCGCGGCGCCCGGGTCTTCGTGTCGATGGACTTCGACCCGGCGTCGACCCCCGAGATCGAGCCGTTCTACCGGGCGGTCATGCTCCACCTCAAGCGCAAGGAGGCCAGGCTGGTGCTCGGCACCACCTGGTACTCGGCGCCACCCCTGGTCGAGCGCCTGATCCGCGAGACCATCGACCAGGCCATCGCCCCCGAGGGCACGCCCGGCTACGCCGGCCCGCCCGACCGCGCCTACAAGGCCAACGTCGACTACGCCTACCTCGGCTTCCGCGACGGCAAGCAGGTCACGATCGCCGCCATGGGGTCGGATCTGCGCAAGACCTTCGACCACCGCACCAACGACGGCACGCCGCTCGATCAGATCGAGCTGATGAACGGCATCAAGCGCCTCCAGGACTTCGACCTGATCGTCCTGGTCAGCGCCGGCTTCCCCGGCGCCAAGGAGTACGTCCAGTTCGTCGGCAGCCGCTACAAGCTGCCGATGGTCGCCGCCTGCACCGCGGTCATGACCACCGACCTGTCGCCGTACTTCCAGACCGGGCAGCTCCTCGGCCTGGTCGGCGGCATGGCCGGCTCGGCCGGCTACGAGAACCTGGTCGGCAAGAAGGGTTCGGGCACCGCCGGCGCCGACGTCCTCAACGTCGGCAACATCGTCGTCATCCTCGCCATCATCTTCGGCAACGTCATCTTCTTCGCCGGCCGCGCTCACCGCCGCCGTCACGGGGGCCGCTGATGACCGCGCTGCCCTTCATCGACGTCGTCGGCTTCTGGCTGGGGATCTTCCTCACCTTCTGCATCCTGTCCTTCCTCTACAAGGACAACCCCTTCTACAAGCTGGCCGAGCACCTCTTCATCGGGGTCTCGATCGGCTACATCATCGTCCTCCAGTACAACGACAACCTCGACCCCAAGCTGGTCGACGCGGTCATCGAGAAGGAGGGCTGGGCGCTGTTCCTGCGCCTCATCGCGGTGGTGCTGGTGGTGATGCTGTTCATGAAGGCGCTGTCGCGGCGCTTCTCGTGGGTCGGCCGCTACCCGCTGGCCTTCGTGGTCGCGTTCTTCGCCGGCCTCCAGGTCAACGCCGTCGCCCAGGCCGAGCTCGGCGCCCAGATCAAGTTCTCGGCCCGCTCCCTCGACGCCGAGAAGACCGACCTCAACACCGCCACGCCCGGCGACCTGACCAAGCTGCCCGGCATGTCGCCGCTCATCGCCGAGAAGCTGGTGGCCGAGCGCGGCCAGCGGCCGTTCACCAGCGTCGACGACGCCATCGCCCGGCCGTCGCTGACGCCGGCCGAGCAGGCCGGGCTGGCCGACGAGCGCGGCCACCTCATCGGCCTCGACGCCCGGGCCGCGGTCGGCAAGGACCACCGCAACTGGTTCGGCGTGTTCTCGAACGTGCTCCTGCTCCTGGGGCTCCTCGCCTCGCTGGTCTACTTCTACTTCTCGGTCGCCCACACCGGCGCGGTCGGCCGGGTGTCGCGGGTCGGCGTCTGGGTGCTGATGATCGGCTTCGGCGCCAGCTTCGGCCTGACCGTGCAGGGCCGGCTGTCGCTGGCCATCGGCCGCGCCTACTCGGTGCTGGGCCGGACGGTCAACCCGGCCGACGCCGAGCAGATCAAGGGGCCGTACGTGGCCCTCATCTCGATCGTCATCATCGGCCTCGGCCTCGCCGGCTGGGAGCTGCGCCGGCGGCGGGCGGGCGGCGACGAGGGCGGCCCCGGGGCCGCGGGCGCCGGCGGCGCTGGCGCGGCGTCGCAAACCTGATAGGTTCGCGGCGCGTGTCCTACGAGTGGCAGATCGCCAGCCGGTACCTGTACGCGGGGAGCAGCGAGCGCGCCACCGTGTTCGGGGCCGTCGCCTCGCTGATGATCGCCGCGTTCGGCCTCGCCATCCTGGTGCTGACGGGCGGTGGCTCGGTGGTGGGGGTGATCCTGTTCGTGCTCGGCCTGCTGTCGGCGGCGGTGTTCTTGCTGCTCGCCTTCATGTCGGTGCCGACCAGCGTGTCGGTGTTCGGGGTGTCGCTGGGGGTGGCGGCGCTCACCGTGGTGCTGTCGGTGACCAGCGGCTTCCAGGATCAGTTCCGGGAGAAGGTCCTGGGGGTCAACGCCCACGTCATCATCATGAAGAGCTCGACCGACTTCGCCGAGTACCGCGAGGTCATGGAGACGGCGCGCAAGATCGACCCCGACGTGGTGGCGGTCCAGCCCTTCATCTTCGCCGAGATGCTGGCCACCACCGGCAAGGGCCGCATCGCTGGCGTCGCCGTCAAGGGCGTCGATCCCCAGCAGGTGCGGGGCGTCCTCGACCTCGAGAAGCACATGGTCGAGGGCTCGGTGGCGGCGCTGGCGACGGCGCCGCCCGAGGGCGCGCTGCCGCCGATCATCGTCGGCAAGGAGCTGGCCCGCAAGCTCCGCATCAAGAGCGGCGACACGGTCACGGTGGTGGTGCCGATGTCCAACGTCGACCTCAACACCTGGCGGACCACGGCGGCCGCGCCCCGCACCCGGCGCTTCGAGGTCGCGGGCATCTTCTACTCGGGCTTCGAGGAGTACGACCGCCGGCTCATGTACACGAGCCTGGCCGAGACCCAGGTCCTGCTCGACCGCGGCGACAAGGTCATGGGCGTCGAGCTCAAGGTCAAGGACGTCGAGCGCGCCTCGATCATCGCCGGCAAGCTGCGCAAGCGCCTGGGCGAGCCGCCGTTCCAGGTCCAGGACTGGTACGAGCTCAACCAGAACCTGTTCATGGCGCTGACCATGCAGAAGATCGCGCTGCTGGTGGTGCTGACCCTCATCATCGCCGTGGCCACGGTCAACGTGATCTCGGCGATGGTGATGATGGTCACCCAGAAGAAGCGCGAGATCGCGATGCTCAAGTCGATGGGCGCGCCCTCGTTCGAGCTGGGCTGGGTGTTCGCGATCGTCGGCACCGCGATCGGCGCGGTGGGCACGGTCATCGGCATCGGCCTCGGCGTCGCCACCTGCCTGGTGGTGCGCGCCTACGGCTACCCGCTCGATCCCAAGGTCTACCTGATCGACCGCCTGCCCATCAGCGTCCACCCGCTGGAGGTGGCGATGGTGGCCGGCGTGACCATGGTCCTGTGCGTGACCGCCGCGCTCATCCCGGCGCTCAAGGCGGCGTCGCTGCGCCCGGTCGAGGGCCTGCGCGACGAGTAGCCGCGCGCCCGCGCGGGGAGCTCGGCGACCGGGCGGCCGCGCGCGGGGCGGCCGGTCAGCGGACGACCGCGGGGGAGGCGGTCGCGCCGAGCACGTCGACCGAGAGATCGCGGAGCACGACCAGCTCGCCGAGGTTGTCGACGACGCCGTCGACGTGGGCGGTGAGCGACGCGCGCAGGACGCCGTCGGCGTCGAGCTCGAGCGCGACCGCGAACGGCGCGTCGGCGATGCGGCGCATGGCCAGCGGGAAGACGTCCTGGCCGTCCCACGACACCATCGACCAGTCGAGGAGCAGGTCGGCGTCGCCCCAGCCCGCGAGCGAGACGTCGGCGGGATCGAGCGGGGCCAGCGGCCGGACCGCGAGCTGGGTGCCGAGCCGGATCGAGAGGTCGGTGAAGGTCACCGGCCGGCTGGGCGAGAGCACGCCGGCCGGGACCGTGACGTCGTCGAGCGGGAGGTCGAGCTCCTCGACCAGGAGCCAGCCGTCGGCGGTGGTGCGCAGCACGGCCTCGCCGCCGAGCACGGCCGGCGCGACGTCGAGCTGCTGGCCGCCGCGCGCGGTCGCCGACACCGCGACGCCGCTGGCGGTCGAGACCTCGAGGTGGGCGCGCTTGCGCAGGCGCTCGGCCAGGCCGCCGCCGCCGCCGGCGTCGGGCTCGAAGGTGCACGCGCCGGTCGCGGTGGCGAGGCCGGCGAGGGCGAGGGTGGGCAGGAGGGTGCGGAGGGCGATCATGAGGGGCTCCAGGGTTGCGGGGCGGGGTACGTCAGGTGGGGGCGAGCGCCGGCGCGGCGGCGGCGGGGTGGGGGCGGGCGGCGGCGGCGATGACGTCGACGATCGCGGCCAGGCGCTCCTCGTCGACCTCGGCCTGCGGTCGTTCGGTCCAGCCGAGCTTGGCCGACCAGTCGGCGGCGGCGAGGTGCCACGACACGCACAGGTCGACGACGGTGATGAGCAGGTGGGGCGCCGACACCTCGGCGCGCACGGCGCCGGCGGCCTGGGCGTCCTCGATGCGGCGGACCAGGCGAGCCATCAGCGCGCGGGTCAGCTCGAGCTGCGCGCCCTCGCCGAGCAGCACCCGGCGCATGGCCAGCGTCCACGACAGGAGGCGCACCAGGTCGGGGTGGCGGCCGAGGAAGCGGAAGAAGCTGCGGGTGGCCTCGCACAGACCGTCGACGTCGGGGCGCGCCTGCAGGAACTCGATGTGCTGCTCGAGGAAGCTGGTGAGCGGGCGGACCAGGACCTGATCGAAGAGGGCGTCCTTGGTGCGGAAGTAGTGGTGGATGAGGCCGCGGTTGACGCCGGCGCGCTCCGAGATCTCGTCGATGCTGGTCGCCCCCGGCCCGAGCCGGGTGAAGAGGTCGGTGGCGGCCGACAGGATCTTGGCCTTGGTCCGCTCCGGGTCGCGGACGCGAGGCTCGCTGGAGCGCCGCCGTGTCATGGCTCCTAGTTAGCCATGTGTTGAACAGCGTCAACCGAGATGACGCGTGTTTCCTTTCATCATATTGAAATCAATGTATAAAAACATGAAACACATTTCATGAAACAGGTTCCGAAACCCGACTCATGTGTCAGCCGGCTCGCGCGATCGGGCAGGGGAGTGGCCCGGCGCGCGGACGCGCCGCCGTGGCGGGCACGTCAAACCGGTCGGGGCCCTGGAGCCCGGTCGGCGCCCTAGAGCGCGATGCCGTGCTGCTTGCACGCCTTGCGGACGGCGCGGACGAGGGCCGGGCGTCGGATGCGGCGGAAGTCGGCGCGGGCGAGCTCCTGATCGGCGAGGCCGCAGTTCGCGGTGGCGCGCACCGCCCACGCCGCCTGCGCCTTGGGGAAGCGCGTCGTGATCTTCTTGGCCAGGCGCAGCGCGCCGTCGTCGTCGCCGCGGGCGAGCGCGGCCCGCGCCTCGTCGAGGAGTTGCTTCAGCTCCGGGTCGCGCTCGTCGGGATCGCCGCCGTCGGCGTCGGGATCGCGGCCGGGGGTCGCGCCGGCGCCGGCGTCGGGTCGCGGTCTCGGCGTGGCGTCGACGGCCGCGGCCGCCCCGGCGTCGCTGGCCAGGGCCGCGCCCGCGTCGGTGTCCACGGCGACGCCGGCGTCGGGGCCCACGCCGGGGGGCTCGCCGCTCCCGGGACCGCTGCCGCTGCTCGAGCCGCCGCCGCCCTCGATCGTCCGGACCGTGCCGTCGGTCTTGCCGTCGGTCTTGTCCAGGCGGCCGGAGCCGAGGTCGGCCACGCCGCCGCCCGCGCCCTGGCCACCCCCGCCGCCACCGACGATGACCACCGCGGCCGCGGCCGCCGCCAGCGTGAGGACGGTGATGGTCACGATCACCAGCGTCCGGCTCTTGCCGGGCGCGGCGGTGGAGGGCACGGCGGCGGAGGGCGCGGCGGCCATCGCCACCGGTGGGGGCGCGAGCGGGCTCGCCGCGTTGCCGCTGTCGGCGCCGGCGACCGTGGCGGCGGCGGCCAGCGACGCCCGCACGCCCATGGCCATCGCCGAGGCGTGATCGCCCGAGCCGACGGTGGCGGCGAACGCGTCCTGGCCGGTGCTGCGCACCGCGCCCGCGTCGGTGCCGGCGCCGCCCGCGCCGGTCGCCGGTCCGCCGCCCGTACCGGCGCCCGTACCGGCGCCCGTACCGGCGCCCGCGCCGGGGATGAGCGGCCGCTTGCCGCTGGCCAGGGGCGAGCCGGTGAGCGCCTCGACGAACGTCCCGACGTCGTCCCAGCGCTCGGTCGGCTTCTTGGCCAGGGCGCGCTGGACCCCGGCGCTGACGTGGGGGGCGACGCCCGGCGCGCGCTCGGCCAGGGGCGCGGTCTCCTCGTAGACGACCTTGAACACCACCTCGGGGATGGTCGTGCCCTGGAACGCGGGCACGCCGGCGAACATCTCGTAGACCACGGCGCCCAGCGCGAAGACGTCGGTGCGCCCGTCGACCTCGTCGTGGCGGCCGGTCGCCTGCTCGGGCGCCATGTACTGGGGGGTGCCCAGCATCGCCGTGTCCTGGGTCTTCACCGTCGTCGAGCCGCGGATCTTGGAGATGCCGAAGTCGAGGACCTTGGCCTTCACGCTGACGCCGTCGTCGGCCTGGACCAGGAAGATGTTCTGGGGCTTGAGGTCGCGGTGGACGATGCCCTCGCGGTGGGCGGCGGCCAGGGCCGAGCCGACCTGGCGCAGGAGGGCCATGGCCTCGTCGTGGCCGAGGGGCCCGCGGCGGAGGCGGTCGGCCAGCGACTCGCCGTGGAGGAGCTCGTAGACGATGTACGGCGTGCCGTCGGGGAGCTCGTTCCAGTCGTGGACCTCGACGATGTTGGGGTGGCCCAGGCGCGAGGCGATCTCGGCCTCGCGCTTGAAGCGGGCGATCGACTCGGCGTCGGCGACGTCGGGGTGGAGGATCTTGATCGCCACCTTCTTGCCGGGCAGGCGGGCGTGGCTGGCGACGAAGACCGCGCCCATGCCGCCCTTGCCCAGCAGGCCCTCGATCGTGTAGGTGCCCGCGATCACGGACCCGACGTCGAGCGCCCGCGCCGGTGAATGCGCCATCGCCGGACATCGTATAATGAAGCCCCCATGCGCGCAGCCCCGATCGCCGCCGTCGTCGTCGCCGCCGCCGTCCTCACCTACCTGCCGCTCCTCGGCCCCGACGCCGAGGGCCAGGCCGAGGCCCAGCGCCGGAAGAAGAAGAAGGTCACCGACGACAAGGAGGACATCAGCAAGGTCAAGCAGGACCTGGTGGTGCTGAGCGACGAGGACGGCGACGTCTACGTCATGTCCGGGGTGTGGAACAGCGACCACTACGTCTTCTACGGCGACGGCAAGGTCATGTACCGGCAGCGGGTGTTCGGCGGGGGCGCCGACGGCTCGCCCGGGCGCGTCGACTACAGCTTCTGGTCGCCGCGCACGGGCGGCGGCGAGATCGGCCGCAACGGCAAGGGCGAGTACTACCTGAGCTGCGGGCGCGGCCGCGAGGTCGAGACCTTCACCCTCAAGAAGCTCCCCGACGCCGACGCCCGCAAGGTGCTGGCGACCGCGTCGTTCCGCAAGGCGCTGTGGCAGCGTCAGGCCCAGGCCCTGGCCCGCGACGACTCGGGCAACTACTACTACGTCGATCGCATGCGCGACGAGTACGGCGGCAAGGGCCATCGCATCTTCGCCGGGCCCAAGGGCGGGATGAAGGAGCTGCCCATGACCAACGTGGTCTCGGACTCGGTCGGCGAGATCTACGCGACCAAGCGCGGCGAGCTGCGCTTCGTGACCGATCCCAACAAGGCGACCTGGATCAAGGGCAGCGTCAAGACCGAGCTCACGATCATCCCGATCGACCAGAACATCGAGCTCATCTACGGCGACCTCGGCGTCTACGACGGCACGCTGGGCACGCCGTGCGACGACCTGTGAGCCGGGGCGGGGGGCGCGGTCGGTGCGCGGTCCGGGGCGGCGGGCGCGGTCAGTGCGCGGTCAGGCCGCCGTCGACGGCGAGCTCGGCGCCGGTGACGAACCGCGACTCGTCGCTGGCCAGGTAGACCACGAGGTAGGCGACGTCGTCGACGTGGCCGAGGCGGCGCAGGGGCACGGCGCGCTCGAGCGCGACCCGGGCCTTGACCGGATCGCCCATGGCCTGGGCCATGGCCTCGACCATGGGGGTGTCGATGAACGACGGGTGGATCGAGTTGCAGCGGATGCCGTAGCCGGCGCGGGCGCAGTGGAGCGCGATCGACTTGGTCAGCAGCCGCACCGCCCCCTTGCTGGCGCAGTAGCCGGCGAGGTCGGGCGCGCCGATGAGGCCGGCCACCGACGACAGGTTGATGATCGAGCCGCCGCCGGTGAGCTTCATGGCGCCGATGGCGGCGCGACAGCCGACGAAGGTGCCCTCGACGTTGACCGCGTACATCCGCCGCAGGTCGGCGACGGTCGCGCGCTCGATGTCGCCCAGGACCCCGATCCCGGCCGAGTTGACCAGCACGTCGAGGCGGCCGTGGTCGGCGACGACCCGGGCGACCGTGGCGGCCCAGCCGTCCTCGTCGGTGACGTCGTGGTGGAGGAAGCCGTGGGGGGCGCCGAGGGCGGCGGCGGCGGCCGCGCCGCGCGCCGCGTCGCGGTCCGTCAGCACCACCGTCGCGCCCTCGCGCGCGAGGTGCTGGGCGCAGGCCGCGCCGATGCCGGAGGCGGCGCCGGTGACGAGCGCGATCTTGCCGTGGACGCGTCCCCGCGAGCTCATCGGCGCCGCCTCAGCGCTCGGCGTGGCGGGCGATCACGTCGGCGACGCACACGGTCAGGCGGCGGGCCGTGGGCAGGTCGAGGCACTCGTTGGGGCCGTGGGCGTTGGAGCCGGGGCCGAGGACGCCGGTGATGAAGAACTGGGCCTCGGGGTAGCGCTGCCCCAGCATGTGCATGAACGGGATCGATCCGCCCTCGCCCATGAACATGGGCGGCTTGCCGAAGTGGGCCGCCGACGCCGCCTCGAGCGCGGCCTCGAGCCAGGGCGCCAGCGCGGGCGCGTTCCAGCCGGCGTTGGCGCCGGCGGCGTCGAACGTCACCTGCGCGCCGTAGGGCGGGTCCGCCTCGAGCAGGGCCTTGACCCGCGCCGACGCCGCGCTGGCGTCGAGGGTGGGCGGCACCCGCAGCGACAGCTTGAGCCGGGTGCGCGGGCGCAGGACGTTGCCGCCGTCGGCGGTGGCCGGGATGCCGTCGGCGCCGGTGATCGCCAGCGCCGGCCGCCAGGTGCGGTTGAGCACCAGCTCGGCGACCTCGCTCGACACCGGGCGCACCCCGGGCTGGACCGGGAACTTGTTCCACACCTCCTCGCCCAGCACCTCGGCGACCCGCGCCGCCTGCAGCACGCGCCCGCGCGGGATCTCGACGTAGAGGTCGGTGGGGCGGATGGCGCCGGTGGCGGCGTCCTCGAGCCGGTCGAGCAGCGCCCGCACCACGCGGAAGCTCGACGCCACCACGCCCGAGCCGTCGCCGGAGTGCACGCCCTCCTTGAGGAGGCTGACGTCGAGGGTGCCGATGACCAGGCCGCGCAGCGACGTCGTCCACCAGAGCTGGTCGTAGTTGCCGCAGCCCGAGTCGAGGCACACCACCAGGCTCGGCGTACCGATGCGCGGCGCCAGGTGCTCGATGTACGCCGGCAGGGCGAAGCTGCCCGACTCCTCGCAGGCCTCGATCAGGATCGCGCAGCGGGCGTGGGCCTGGCCCTGCGCGCGCAGGAGGCGCAGCGCCAGCAGGCTCGAGAAGATCGAGTAGCCGTCGTCGGCGCCGCCGCGGCCGTAGAGGCGCTCGCCGCGCAGGACCGGCGTCCACGGCCCCAGGCCCTCGTCCCAGCCGGTCATCTCCGGCTGCTTGTCGAGGTGGCCGTAGAGGAGGACGGTGTCGCCGGCGCGCGCGGTGCCGGGCACGTCGATGAAGATGACCGGCGTGCGCTCGCCCAGCCGCACGATCTCGAGCGTGGCGCCATCGGGCAGGTGGGCGCGGGCCCAGCCGGCGAGCAGGTCGACCGCGCGGTCCATGTGGCCGTGCTCGCGCCACTGCGGATCGAACATCGGCGACTTGTTGGGGATCGTGATGTACTCGGTCAGGGTGGGGACGATCGAGGCGGCGAAGGTCTCGTCGACCTGGGCGCGGGCGGCGGCGGCGTCGAGGGTCATGATGCCGATTCGTACCGCCAAAACCTGGCCACCGGATCGTCTACCTGCCCGAAATGTCGGGTGGCGAGGCCGGTGCCTCCGGTCCCAAACTGCGCCAGAATGGTGAGGCCATGGTCCCCCCGGACGACAAGAAGCCCGAACGCCCGGCTCCACGCGGCGAGACCGGCCTGGCCCTCGACGAGCGCACCCGGACGCGCAAGCCGCCGATGTACAAGGTCCTGCTCCACAACGACGACTACACGACCAAGGAGTTCGTGGTCTTCGTGCTGCAGAGCATCTTCCAGCGCAGCGAGGCCGACGCGGTCGCCATCATGAGCCACGTCCACAACTCCGGCGTCGGCGTCGCCGGCGTCTACACCTTCGAGATCGCCGAGACCAAGGTCACCAAGACCGTCCAGCTCGCGCGCTCCCACGAGTATCCGCTCCAGCTCTCGATCGAGCCTTCGGAATAGAGGTCACCGTGCTGTCACCCGAGCTCTCCGCCACGCTCCAGCGCGCCGTGTCCGACACCCGGCAGCGCCGCCACGAGTACCTGACCCTCGAGCACCTGCTGCTGGCCATGCTCGACGACCCGACCGCGACCGACGTCGTCAAGAAGTGCGGCGGTGACGTCGACGCCCTGCGCGGCGAGCTCGAGACCTTCCTCGGCGACAGCGTCGAGACCCTGCCCGAGGGCGAGGAGTCGGGGCCCGATCAGACCCTGGCCTTCCAGCGCGTCTTCCAGCGCGCGGCGATGCACGTCCAGGGCGCCGGCCGCGCCCAGATGACCACCGGCAACCTGCTGGTGGCGATGTTCCGCGAGCGCGACAGCTTCGCCGTCTACCTGCTCGAGAAGCAGGGCGTGACCCGCTTCGACGTGATCAACTACATCAGCCACGGCGTGAGCAAGGTCGACCCGGGCGCCGGCGTGGTGCCGCGGGCCCGCGGCGTCGAGGCCGACGGCGAGGCGGGCGACGACCAGAAGCTCAAGAACCCGCTCGAGAGCTTCTGCGTCGACCTCAGCGCCCGCGCCGCCGCCGGCAAGATCGATCCCCTCATCGGCCGCGCCGCCGAGCTCGAGCGGATGATCCAGGTGCTGTGCCGGCGCCGCAAGAACAACCCGCTGCTCATCGGCGAGCCCGGTGTCGGCAAGACCGCGCTGGCCGAGGGCCTGGCCCTGCGCATCCACGACCAGCAGGTGCCGGCGCCGCTGCGCGACAACCGGGTCTACTCCCTCGACATGACCGCGGTGCTGGCCGGCACCCGCTTCCGCGGCGACTTCGAGGAGCGGCTCAAGGCGGTGGTCGAGGTCCTGGCGGCCGACCCCAAGGCGATCCTGTTCATCGACGAGATCCACACGATCGTCGGCGCCGGCGCGACGTCGGGCGGCACGATGGACGCCGCCAACATCCTCAAGCCGGCGCTGTCCAACGGCGAGCTGCGCTGCATCGGCTCGACCACCTTCAAGGACTACCGCAACGCCTTCGAGCGCGACCGCGCGCTGTCGCGGCGCTTCCAGCGCATCGACGTCGGCGAGCCGTCGGTGGGCGAGGCCATCGAGATCCTCAAGGGCCTGCGCTCGCGCTACGAGGAGCACCACCAGGTCAAGTACACCGACGCCGCGATCGCCGCCGCCGCCGAGCTGGCGGCGCGCCACATCACCGGCTCGCACCTGCCCGACAAGGCCATCGACGTCATGGACGAGGCCGGCGCCCGCGCCCGCCTCATGCCCGACGCCGAGCGCCCCGACCAGATCCGGCCGCCGCTGATCGAGGACGTGGTGGCGCGCATGGCCCGCATCCCGCCCAAGAGCGTCTCGACCAGCGATCGCGACAAGCTGCAGTCGCTCGACGTCGATCTCAAGCGCGTGATCTTCGGTCAGGACCTGGCCATCGATCAGATCGTCACCGCGATCAAGCTGTCGCGGGCCGGGCTCGGCAACCCCGAGAAGCCGACCGGCAACTTCCTGTTCGCCGGCCCTACCGGCGTCGGCAAGACCGAGCTGGCCAAGCAGCTCGCCCGCACGATGGGCATCGAGTTCATCCGCTTCGACATGTCCGAGTACATGGAGAAGCACACGGTGTCGCGGCTCATCGGCGCCCCGCCCGGCTACGTCGGCTTCGACCAGGGTGGCCTGCTCACCGACGCCATCAACAAGCACCCGCACTGCGTGCTGCTCCTCGACGAGATCGAGAAGGCTCACCCCGACCTGTTCAACATCCTGCTCCAGGTCATGGACCACGCCACGCTGACCGACAACAACGGCCGCAAGGCCGACTTCCGTAGCGTGATCCTCATCCTCACCACCAACGCCGGCAGCCGCGAGATGGCGCAGAGCAAGGTCGGCTTCGGCGGCGGCGAGGGCGGCGACGCCCGCGCCGGCAAGCAGGCGCTCGAGCGCATGTTCACCCCCGAGTTCCGCAACCGCCTCGACGCCACGGTCTTCTTCGACGGCCTGCCGGTCGAGGTCATCAAGCGGGTGGCGCAGAAGTTCATCGACGAGCTCGACGGCCAGCTCGCCGAGAAGCAGGTGCAGCTCGAGGTCTCGCCCGCGGCCCTGGCCTGGTTCGCCGACAAGGGCTACGACCGCGCCATGGGCGCGCGCCCCATGGCCCGCGTCGTCGCCGACGCCCTCAAGAAGCCGCTGGCCAACGAGATCCTCTTCGGCGCCCTCCTCCACGGCGGCACCGCCCGCGTCGACGTCAAGGACGGCGAGATCACCCTCGCCTGCGAGGGCAACCCGCCCCCGCCGCCCGAGGACGAGGACGAGGACGGGGCGGGCGGCGGCGCCGCGGTGCGGACGCCGGCCCCCGCCACCTGATCGCGTGACTGTGGTACCAACGCGGTGGAGGTTGCTCGCATGGCCAAGCCGCCCACCAAGAAGCTGCGCTGGGACCGGATCCTGCTCGTGATCGTCGTGCTCGGCGGCGCCGGGTTCGCCGGGTACTGGTTCGGGATGCGGTGAGCGGGGCGCGCGGGTCGCGGCCGGCTCGGACGCCGCGCTCGCCCGGTCCGCGCCGGCCCGGGCCGCCGGCGCGGCGGCCGACGCGGATCCCGCCGCGCCGGGCCGACGGCGAGCGCGGCTACCTCTACGTCCCCGGCTACGTCGGCGCGGCGGCGCGGGCCGAGCTGCTGGCGTGGCTGGCCACGCTGCACCCGCTGTGGGAGCAGCGCTACTCGACGCGCCGGCCCCCGCCGCCGGGCAAGGTGCAGCGCCCGCTGCTGCGGCCGGTGTACTGGCTCGGCAACTGGCAGTTCGCGTGCCTCGGCTACTACGAGCCGCCGCGCAAGACCCGCGATCGCTGCGTCGCCGCCGAGCCCTTCCCGCCGGTGCTGGCCACCCTGGTCGCCGACGTCGAGGCGCGCATCCGCCGCGCCTTCGTGCCGGTCGACGTGCCGCCGGGCTGGCGGCTCAACACCTGCCTGGTCAACTTCTACGGCAGCCGGCGGGACGGCGAGCGCTGGGTCGACGTCGCCCGGGTCGGCGAGCACCGCGACTTCGAGCCGGGGCCGGTGGCGTCGATCTCGCTGGGCGAGCGGGCGCTGTTCCAGTTCGTGGCCCGCGGCCAGGTGCCCGGCACGCCACCGGTGCGCGCGCAGTGGCTCGACGACGGCTCGCTGCAGGCGTTCGGCGGGCCGTGGTGGAAGGACGAGCTCCTGCACCGCGTGCAGCGGGTCGACGATCGTTCGGGCGTGGCGCTGCCCCCGGCCCTCGACGGCTTCCGGACCCGGCGCGTCAACCTGACGTTCCGCTTCGTGCCAGATCGTGACGTGGTGCCTTTTCACCGCCTCGCCCCCGACGTCCGGGAGGACGTGCGCGGCTACGTCGAGGAACTGGCGCTCCACAGCCCCCACTTCCAGCGCGCGCTGGTAGCATCCTGACAAGCTTCGACAGGGTGAGGCCGTGGCCCGGCGTGGGCCGTGCACCGGCCGCCCCCAGCGCGAGCGAGTGTTGTCGACCAGTTGCGGTGTCGCCGGGCCCGCCACGGAGTGACCCTCGGCGTGAACGCGGTGTGTTCCCGGTGTGAACCATCCATGGTCCGGCCCTTGCTCCGAGCGAGGGCGGCAATGCAGGAGCCCTCTGCCATGCGCTCGCTCGCGCTCGTGTCCGCGCTCGTCCTCGCCGTCCCGTCCGCCGGCTGCGCCCTGGTCGCGGCCAAGGCGCCCAGCGGCACGCGGAGGCCCCTGGAGCCGCCGCAGTGCAACGAAGGCAAGGGGGCGGTCGTGCTCGACGGCGTGGCGGCGACGCTGTTCGGGGTCGGGATGCTCGCGGCCGCCGACGACTCGGGCGAGGCCGCGGTCGGGCTCGGGCTGATGGCCGGCCTGTTCGCCGTCTCGGCTGCGATCGGCAACGGCTCCGCCAACAAGTGCCGGGCCGCGCTCGCCGAGTACTCCGCCCACGTCGACGAGGAGCGGCGGGAGCAGCGCCGGCTCGGTGGCCTGCCACGCGCGCCGACCGCCGACCCCGACGCCGCGCTCGACGCCGAGGCGCCGCCGCCCGCCGGTCCGCCGTCGACGCCGTCCACCCCAGCGCCGCGGGGCGCCGCGCCCGGGATCCGGACGCCGCCGCCGGCGCCGGTCGCGACGGCGCCCCGTCCGCCGGCCCCGCCACCTCGCGCGCCCACGCCGCCGGTCGCGCGTCCGGCCGCGGTGCCCGGCTCCGATCGCGACGACCCGGCCGCGCCCGATCCCGCCGACGCCGACGCCGACGCCGACGCCGACGCCGACGCCGACGCCTGGCGTGACTTCTGGATGGAGGTGCCGTGATGATGCGCCCGCGAATCTGCGGCCGCGGGCTCGCCCGCGCCGCCACCCTCGGCCTCGTCCTGCTCGCCGCCGCCGCGCCACCCGTGGCGGCCGACGACATCGCGGTCGGCGCGGTCGTCAAGGTCGAGGCCCGCGAGATCTACATCAACCTCGGCGGCAAGAAGGGCGTGGTCGACGGCGCCGCGCTCCGCCTGAAGCGGCCCATCACCCTTCGCCACCCGGTGACCCGGGCGCCGGTCAAGGACTGGCTGCCGCTGGGCAGCGCCACCATCACCAGCGCCGGGGACAGCCTGGCCCGCGCCGTCCTCGACGACGACCTGCGTCGCCAGGTGATGGTCGGCGATCTCGCCGAGGTCTACGTCGAGCGCGACGAGACCCGGACCCCGCCGCCGCCGCCGCCGCCGCGCCCCACCGACACCGGCCCGCTGCCGGCGATCGATCCCGAGACCGCGGCGGTGCTGGCGGTGTGGCGATCGGTCGCCGGCCAGAGCCTGGAGCGGCGGATCGCGGCGTGGGAGGGCTGGCTGTCGGCGAACCCCCGCTCGACGCACGCCGCCGCCATCCGCGAGGACCTCGAGGCGCTCCTCGCCCAGCGCGAGGCGGCGGCGCCGCGGCGGCCGACCCCGGGGCAGGTCGCGGTCAAGCTCGAGCACCTCGGCCCGAGCCGCGGCGAGGCCGGGCGCGAGCTGCCGCTGGTGTTCGTGATCGACGATCCGGCGTCGCTGGTCAGCGCCTCGCTCCACTACCGGACCCAGGGCGACGCGACCTACCGGCGGGAGCTCCTGCGCCGCGAGGGCGACCTCTACCTGCGCGCCACGATCCCCGGCGACGCCGTCGGCGCGCCGGGCGTCGAGTACTTCGTCGAGGCCGCGACCCCGCGCGGGGCGTCGGGCGCCGCCTTTCGCAGCCCGACCGCGCCGGCCCGGGTCGAGGTGGCGCCGCCGCCGACGGTGGTCGCGACCTTCGCGCGCACGCGCCAGCGCACCCGCCTGTCGCTGATGGCGAGCTACCTCGACTTCGGCAACCTCGACGACCGTCAGGGCGACCGCACCGATCGCTTCTACCTGGGCGAGATCGACGTGCTGTACCGGCTCGAGGGTCTCCTCTACGGCGTGCGCGCCGGGTTCGGCTCGTACGGTGGCGAGGGCGGGCGCGCCAACCAGGCGTGGACCGAGCTCGAGCCCGCGCCCCGGGTCGGCTTCCAGTACGGCTACGCCGAGCTCGAGCTACGCCTGCCGGTGAAGCAGGGCCCTCCGGTCGGCGCCGCCGGCCGGATCTACGCCGGTGTCGGCGACGAAGGCCTGGCGATGGGGCTCGCCGGTCGCCTGCGCCTCGGCGATCCCGACGGCGCCAACCTGTCGGTGGGCATCTCGACCGTCCAGGAGCTCGGCTTCTACTCCGAGCTTCGCCTCGAGACCCGCCCCGATCGCCGGATCCCCGTCGGCGTCTCGGTCGGCGTGACCGATCAGCCCGGCGGCGGCGATCTGGGCGCGCGGCTGGCCGCCGATCTCGGCTGGCGCGCGCTGTCGTGGATGCAACCCACCCTCCGCCTGTCGTGGCAGGGGCGCACCGCCGTCCACGCCGGCGTCGGCGCCGGCCTCGGGCTGGTCTTCGACTGGTGAGGTGCCCCATGTCCCAGCCCACGCCCACGCCCACGCCTTCGCCCTCCCCGAGGACGCCCATGTCCCTCCCCGCCTCACCGCCGGCCTCGCCGCCGCTCGCCCGCGCCGGGCTCGTGGTCGCCGCCACCCTCGCGCTCGCGACCGTCGCCACCACCGCCCGCGCCGACGGCGTGCGCCACGTGCCCCCGGCCGAGGCGCTGGCCGACCAGCCGCTGCGCGTCCGCGCCGAGGTCACGCGCGCCTCCGAGCGCACCCTCCTGCTCCGCTACCGGCCGCTCGGCGCCACGTCGTGGTCGCAGGTCGAGTTCGCCCGCGGCGCCGAGGAGTGGATCGCCACCGTGCCGCCGACCGAGGTCGCGGCGCCCGGCGTCGAGTACTTCATCGTCTCGGCCGAGGGCGGCGCCGACACCGCCGAGTTCGCCTCGGCCGAGGCGCCCCACCGGGTCGGCGTCTACGCCGACGCGCGGACCCTGCGGCGCAACCGCGACCTGGCGCACGCCGGCCAGCGCCGCTCGCGGGCGCGGGTGGCCGGGCAGTACGTGAGCTACGGCCGCCGCGCCGCTGGCCGCAACGACATCGCCGACCACTACTACCGCGTCGACGCCGACTTCGGGTATCGCCTGCTCGCGTATCCGCTCGAGGAGATCCGGTTCGGCTACACGCGCCTCGAGGGCTACGTGCCGCAGTCGTTCCGCGCTCCGCCGCCGGCCTGCGACAGCGCGCCCGAGAGCGCCGACTGCCGGGTCTACGCCGGCTTCAAGGTCGGCGGCTGGTTCGAGCTCGGCCTCGGCCTGACCGAGGGTGTGCGTCTCGATCTGCGCGGTATCGTCGTCGCCAACCAGGTCAGCGCCGCGCCCGGCGGCCGCGCCGAGCTGCGGGTGGGGGCCCTCGACGGCAACCACGTCGCGCTCGGCGTCGAGGTGATCTCCGACGTCGGCGGCTCCGGCTTCTTCCGGCTGGGATGGGACACCGTGCCGCGGCTGCCGATGGCGGCGACGGTCGAGATCACCGACTTCCCGGCGTCGACGCGGGCCACCGGGGTGCGGCTCATCTACGACCTCTTCGTCCCCTTGCCCGACGGCCTGCGCGCCGGGGTGCGCGTCGGCTACGCGGCGCGCGACGAGAAGATCGGCGGGCTCACCACCGGCCTGTCGGCCAGCCTCGACTTCTGAGCCATGAGGTCGACCATGCGAAGCTCCACCTTCCTCCCCACCGCCGCCGTCCTCGCCGCCACGCTGGCGCCGGCCCTCGCCGCCGCCGAGCCGGTCGTGCTCGCGGTCGAGCGCGACAAGGTCTACGTCGACCTCGGCAGCCGCGACGGCGTCGGCGCCGGCACCGAGCTCGAGCTGGTGCGCGAGGTCGTCGTCACCGATCCGGTCACCCGGGCCGTCCTGCGCGACAAGTTCGCGCTCGGGACCCTCACCGTCGTCAAGGCCGGCGAGGGGGTGTGCGAGGCCCGGCCCGCCGCCGAGCTGGACGGTCGGGTCCGGCCCGGCGACGAGATCCGCGTCGCGTCGGCGCCCCGTCGCTTCGTCGATCCGTGGGCGGCGCGCGTCGCCGAGAGCCGGCGCGCGCGGCCGGCCGCCGAGCCGCTGCCCACCGGGCCGGGCGCCGGGCGCGTCGCCGCGGCGCGCGCGGTCGAGGAGGCCGAGGCCGCGCGCGCGGTCTGGCTCGAGACCCTGGGCAAGCCGCCGGGCGAGCGCGCCGCGCGCTGGCGCGCCTTCCTGGGCGCGCGTCCGGCCACGCCGTACGCCGGCGCGATCCGCACCGAGATCGCCAGCCTCGAGGCCCAGGCCGCGACGCTGGAGCGCGCGGCGGCGGCGGCGACCGAGGAGGCGGCGCCGGATCGGCGGCGGGCGCTGACCCAGGCCCTGGCCGAGCTGCGCGGCGATCGGTTCGTGCCGCCCTTGTGGTCGGGCGCGCCGTCGCGGGTCGCCCACGGCAAGCCCATCGCCATGACCTTCACCGCCCGCGAGGCGGTGGGCGGCGCGGCCTGGCTGTACGTGCGCGGCGACGACGGCGCCTTCCGCCGCATCGCGCTCGCCGCCGACGGCGACGCCTACCTGCGCGCCACGATCCCGGCCGAGCTGGTCAAGGGCGGCCGCGTCGAGTGGTTCGTCGAGATCGGCGAGGGCGTGACCGGGCTCGGCAGCCGCGAGTCGCCGCAGGTCATCGAGGTCGACCGCGACGTCCTCGAGCCGCCACCGGCCGCCGGCCGCACCACGATCGCGGCCTCGATCGACTACGTCGACTTCGACGGCAGCCTGGCCGGCGGCTTCGACCAGTACTACCTGGCCGAGGCCGACTTCACCTACCGCTTCCTGCGGCCGGTGCACGCGGTCCGGGTCGGGTTCGGAACGCTGTCGGGCAAGGGCGGCCCCAAGGACGTGATCGACGAGGATCCCGCTGGCCAGTGCCGCGACAGCGGCGGCAGCTACCGCTGCCGCGCCGTCGACTACACCTACGTCTACACCGAGGTCGAGCTCCAGCCGCGGAAGCAGATCGCGATCATGCTGCGGCCCCAGGCCGGCCTCCTCACCACCAACCGCGATCCGCTCGAGGGCTCGCCCGGCCGCTGCCGCGACACCACCGAGCTCGCCGACTGCTCGTTCTTCACCCGGGTCGGGTTCCGCGGCCGGGTGCGGTTCGGCGAGGAGCGCGGCACCAACCTCGAGCTCGGCCTCGGCATCACCGACCAGGTCGGCACGCTGTTCGAGGCGGCGTACCACTGGGCGCCGCGCCGCGAGGTCCCGATCAAGCTCGCGGTCCAGGTGACCGACATGCCCGTGACCACCGACTTCGGCGTCCGCCTCGTCTCCGACGTGGGCTGGCGCGGGGTGTCGTGGTTCTACCCGTCGCTGCGCCTGTCGTACCAGGCCCGCGACATCGACCACGCCGGCTTCTCCGGCGGCCTCGGCCTCAACTTCGACTGGTGAGGAGCCCCATGCGCACCCCCTCGCTCATCGCCGTCCTGTCCCTGGCCACCGCCACGCTGGCGCTGATCGCGCCGGCCGCGGCGCAGCCGGCCGCGCCGCCCGATCCCGTCGATCCCTACGCCGGCGGCGGCGCCCCCGGCGCCGCGCCGTCCTCGCCGGCGACGCCCGCGCCGGCGGCGGCCGCGGCCGGCGCACCGGCGCGCGCCACCGTGCTCCACGCCCCGGTCGCCGAGTCGCCGCCGGGCACGCCGGTCGAGATCCTCGCCGTCATCGATCGCGCCTGGGCCGAGCCGGTGCTGCTCGCCCGCTACCGCACCGGCGACGGGCCATGGCGCGAGGCGGTGTTCCAGCGGTCGTCGGCCGGTGGCTGGTTCGCGACGATCCCGGCCGAGGCCATCACCGCGGCCGGCGCCGCGTACTACATCGTCGGCCGGGGCGAGGCCGGCGAGATCGTGCACTTCGCGTCGGCGGAGGCGCCGCAGCCGATCCGGGTCGAGCCCACCCTGCGCGATCGCCTGGAGCAGCTCGACGACGATCGGCTGGGCGGCCGGCGCGAGGCGGTGTCGCTCGACGTCGACGGCCACGACTTCGGCAACCGGTACGGCAACGCCGACCGCTTCGTCCGCGCCGAGCTGCGCTGGACCCACCGGGTGTCGCGGACCCTGCACAGCGTCGGCTTCGGCTTCGGCTCGATCTGGGGCCGCACGCCCGACCGCGACGGCCTCGCCGCTCGCGAGCAGGTCGCGCTCGGCCGCTACGGCAGCGCCGAGGTCCGCCTGCGCGCCCACCCCTCGTTCTTCATCGACGGCAAGCTCATGCTGGGCGTGTCCGACGAGGGCTTCCTGCGCGGCGGCGGCGCCGCCGTGACCTTCGGCAAGCCGTGGCGCTCGAACCTCTCGATCGGCGGCGAGATGATCGACGATCTCGGTCCGACCGCCTACGTCCGCCTGCAGTGGGACACCGCGGTGCCGCTCCTGATGGGCGCCTCGATCGTGCGCACCGACCTGCCCGACGCCCAGCTCTCGGCCAACGGCCTCTACGTCAAGTACGATCTGGCCTACCCGGTCAACCCGGGGCTGGTCGTGCGCGGCGCGGTGTCGTTCGGCTCGCGCGACGGCGCCGGCCGCCTCGGCGGCGGCCTCGGGGTCGAGACCCGGTTCTGATCCGACTGGAGGCCGGACGACGGGCACCGGTCGCGCCGGGGGCCGCCGTCACCGCCGTCAGTCGATCAGGTCGTCCTCGCCGCCCAGCGCCCGCGGCCGGCCGTCGTCGACGCCGAGCAGGCGCGGCAGCGGATCGCCGCCGCCGGGCGCGACCTGGCGCAGGCTGGCCAGGGGGTGGAGGAGGAGGTCGCGGTTGTCGCCGACCGACAGGTTCTGCAGCTCGAGGGCGCCGATGCGATCCTCGGGCGTGAACGCCGGCTCCTCGACCCGCTCCATCGACAGCTTGTCGGGGCCGTAGCTCATGTGCTGGGCGCGGGTGGCGACGATCGTGTAGTCGTCGCCGCGGCGCAGCTCGAGGGTGACCTCGCCGGTGACCGAGGGCGCGACCCAGCGGGTCAGGCCGTCCTTGAGCAGGCAGGCCTCGGGGTCGTACCACTTGCCCTCGTAGAGCAGGCGGCCGAGGCGGCGGCCCAGGGTGGCGTAGAGGTCCAGCGTGTTCTCGTTGTGGATGGCCGACAGCAGGCGCTCGTAGGCGAGGTGGAGGAGCGCCATCGCCGGCGCCTCGTAGATGCCGCGGCTCTTGGCGTCGATCACGCGGTTCTCGATCTGGTCGCTCATGCCCAGGCCGTGGCGGCCGCCGATCCGGTTGGCCTCGACGAACAGCTCGAGGAGCGACTCGAAGCGCCGGCCGTTCAGGGTCGTGGGCCGGCCCTGCGCGAAGCCGACCGTGACCTCCTCGGCGGCGATCGCGACCTCGGGCCGCCAGAACGCCACGCCCATGATCGGCTCGACGATGCGCATGCCGGTGTCGAGGCGCTCGAGGTCCTTGGCCTCGTGGGTCGCGCCCAGCAGGTTGGCGTCGGTCGAGTACGCCTTCTCGACGCCGGTCTTGTAGGGCTTGCCGATGCGCTCGAGGTACTGCGACATCTCGGTGCGGCCGCCGAAGGCGCGCACGAAGGCGCCGTCGAGCCACGGCTTGTAGATGCGCAAGGCCGGGTCGACCAGGATGCCGTAGCGGTAGAAGCGCTGGATGTCGTTGCCCTTGTGGGTCGAGCCGTCGCCGAAGACGTGGACGTCGTCGTCGACCATGGCCCGCACGATCGCGGTGGTGGTCACCGCGCGGCCCAGGGGCGTGGTGTTGAAGTACTTGCGGCCACCCACCGCCAGGTGGAACGCGCCGCACTGGATCGCGACCAGGCCCTCGCGCACCAGCGCGTCGCGGCAGTCGACGAGGCGGGCGGCGCGCGCGCCGTGGTCGAGGGCGATGGCCGGGATGTCGGCCGGGCTCGCCTCGTCGGGCTGGGCCAGATCGGCGGTGTAGGCGTGGACCTCGAGACCCTGCTCGGCCAGCCAGGCCACGGCGCAGCGGGTGTCGAGCCCACCGGAGAACGCGATGGCCAGGCGCGTCCCCCTGGGCGGCAGCGAGCGGAAGATGCGGCTCATGCCGTCTCGTACCACGCCCGCGGCGCCGCGCGCGGCCGCCCGGGGCCAAGCCGGGTTCATGCTACCGTGCCCCGGGTGACGGCCGAGGAGCTCGAGCGTGCGCTGTCGGCGGCGCGGCCCGAGGCCATCGAGCGCGAGCTGATGGCGCACGCCCTGGCCGCCACCGGCGCCAGCCACGGCGCGCTGTTCCTGTGGGACCGGAAGGCCGGCGGCCTGGTGCTGGCCCACCACGTCGTCGAGGGGCTGACGGTCACGCTGCCCGACCGCGTGCTCAAGGCCGGGCAGCGGGCCGGCATCGCGCTGTGGGCGTTCGAGCAGGACGCGCCGTACCTGTGCGCGGACACCGCCACCGATCCGCACTACACCCGCTACCTGCTCGACGTCCGTGCCATCGCCGCCGCGCCCATCCGCTGGCAGAAGAAGCCGATCGGCGTGCTCACGGTGTCGACGCGCGACGCCGGTCGCTTCGGCGCCGCGACGCTGGCGGTGCTGGCCGAGCAGGCCCGCGCCGCCGCGCCGTTCATGCGCCGGGTCCAGGCCGATCGCCAGAGCCGCGAGGAGACCGGGCGGCCGTTCCTGATCGGCGGGCTGTCGCCGGAGTGGCGCGAGGTCGAGCGCCGGATCGAGCTGGCGTCGCCGACGAACGCGCCCATCCTGGTGCGCGGCGAGAGCGGCACCGGCAAGGACCTGGTGTCGCGCGCGATCCACGGCGCCAGCCGCCGCGCCGACCGACCCTACGTCACGGTCAACTGCGCCGCCATCCCCGAGACCCTGCTCGAGAGCATCCTGTTCGGTCACGTCAAGGGCGCCTTCACCGGCGCCAGCTTCGAGAAGGTGGGCGAGTTCCAGAAGGCCAGCGGCGGCACGCTCTTCCTCGACGAGGTCGGCGAGCTGCCGGTGATGCTGCAGGCCAAGGTCCTGCGCGCGGTCGAGCAGGGCGAGGTCCAGCCCCTGGGCTCGAACGCGCCGCCACGGAAGGTCGACGTCCGCCTCGTCTGCGCGACCAACCGCGACCTCGAGGCCATGGTCGCCGCCGGCACCTTCCGCGACGACCTCTACTACCGCCTGGGGGTCATGACCCTCGAGCTGCCGCCGCTGCGCGCCTACAAGGATCAGCTCGAGGTCATGGCCTCGGTCTTCGTCGAGCAGGCGGCGGCGCGCCTGGGCAAGCCCGCGCCCCGCATCCCGCCCGCGACCATGGCGTGCCTCGCCGCCTACGACTACCCGGGCAACGTGCGCGAGCTGCGCAACGCCATCGAGCACGCGCTCATCCTCTGCACCGGCGACGCCCTCACCCCCGACCTGCTGCCCCGGCCCTTCCACCGTGGGGCCGCCGCCGCCGCGCCCGCCGAAACCACCACCGCGGCGAGGCGCTCGTCGCGCCCCGCCGCTCGCCCCACCCTACGTGCGCTCCGCGAGCAGTGGCTCGCGCCCCTGGAGCGTCGGTATCTGGTCGACCTGCTCGCCGAGCACCGGGGCAACGTCCGCGCCGCGGCCGCCGCGGCGGGGGTCGATCCGGTCACGATGTACCGCCTCCTGCGGCGCCGCGGTGTATCGCTTCGTCGCACGGCCCACGCTGACGACGAGTGAGGCGATCACAGGAGCGGGACCACCGGCAGGAGCGCGATGATGCTGTCGCGGGCGCGCTCGGCGGTGTACTTGCTGGCGTAGACCTCGCTGGTGGCGATGATCTGGCCGTTGGTCGCGGTCAGGTTGAGGTAGTAGCCGCCGTTCGACGCCTGCAGCACCTGGTAGCGCGCGGCGGTGGTGCCGTTGTCGGCGACCGAGAACGCGCCGTTGAGCGCGCCGGCCTTGGCGTCGTAGCGCTGCGAGCGCAGGACGATCTCGCCGTTGCGCGCGTGCAGCGTGAAGTAGTGCTTGCCGCCGGCGTCGAGCTTGATGGCGAAGCTGGCGCCGGTCGCGGTGTCCCACGCCTTCTGGTAGGCGCCGACGGTCTTGATGGTGTCGGGGATGCTGGCCTGGGCCTCCGCGGCGGTGGCGAAGGTGGGGCCGGTGGCGATCGTCGCGTGGTTGTGGGCGCGCAGCTCGACGTACGAGCCGCTGGCCACGGTCACGACCTTGTACGAGAAGTCGAACGTGCCGTTCTGCAGCACCGACAGGAGGCCGGTCAGGGCGTTGGTGCGGTTCGAGTAGCCCTGCGAGCTGAGGACGACCTCCTGGCTCGGGGCGAGGAGCTGGAAGCGGAACTGGCCGGCCTCGTCCTTCCACAGCTCGAACGACGGGCGGGTCGAGAGGTCGCCCCACAGGTGCTCCTCGGAGGTGCCGAGGTCGGTGGTGTCGGTGGTGTCCTCGACGGCGCAGGCGGCGGCGGTCGAGGCCAGGCAGAGGGCGGCGAGGAGGGAGGCGATGCGGGTCGACATGGTGACCGGCTGTAGAGCAACCGGCGGGCCACATGTCCTACATGTGCAACCTGTTGGAACTGCATGGGCGGTCCGCCGGCAATGATGCGTTGATGCATGATGAGTTGCATACGTGCAACATCATTTGCAGTACCTGATGTGAGGCCGGCGCCGTGGCCTCGGGGTGGTCGCCGGCCGCTACAATGGTGGCGATGCGCGATCGACGCGTGCGCCAGCCCGGCGAGGAGGCCGGCGAGCTCTACCCGACCGGCACCAAGCCGGGCGCGGCGACGCTGACCCGGCACCTGCCGTCGCCGCGCCCGCGGCCGGCGCCGTCGCGCGTCGACCCGATGATCGGCGACGGCGGCGGCGGCGGTGGGGACGGGGACGACGACGACCGCGATCGCGGCCGCCCGCTCTTCCCCGACGAGCCGCCGGTGCCCTGGATGTCGGCGGCGCCGGACGCGGTGCCGGGGACGCCAGGCCTGACCGTGGCGGTGGCCGAGGCCGCGCCGGCGCCGGCGTCCGCGACCGAGCCGGCCGGTGGCGCGACGACCGCGGGCGACGAGCCCGCCACCGCAGCGATGGCACCCGCCGCAGCGGGGTGAGCGCGCGGTAGCGAAGAGCAACCACGGAGCGCTGCCTTCACCCGACACGGGTGAATCGAGTCGGCGGCGCGCGTCATGTCGATCCGTCACGATCGGCCATCATGGGGGCGCGACGCTGGCGACGGCCGTCAACGTACCCGAGGCGGACCTGCGAGCCGCCAATCGCGGCCGCCGCCGCCAGCGGCGAAGCGTGCCGGCGTACCCCCTCAGATGGCGGTGCGGCGGCTCCTCTCGAGGTTCCCATGAACGACACCGACCATGACTGCTCGCGCGCGCTGCGCGCCCTGGCCGACGGCGACTACGCCGGCTGGCCGGGCCTGACCGACACCTGCACGACGGCGGCGCTCGGCCCGGCGCCGGGCGGGGATCGCAGCGGCGACCTCGGCGGCTCGCCCACGCGCTACCGCGTGCATGCGCCCTCGCCGGGGGCGCCCCACGGCCTGTACGTGTACGACGTCGCCGAGCGGGTGGTGCTGGTGAGCACGCACGGCGCGCGCCCCGTCCGCCCGCTGTCCGGGCAGCTCGGCGAACCCGACGCGCGCCTGCCGTCCCGGATGCCGGGCTTCAAGACCATCTGGCTGAGGGCGGCGCGCGGGCTGGCGCTGCACCTCGACGACGTGGCCGCGGACGTGGTCGACGGCGGAGGTGAGGCCGGGGCGGCGCCGGCCGAGGTCCCGTGGCTCTACGCCTTCGCGCCGATGTCGGTCGACGCGTTCCGCGGCTCGTGGCTGGCGCAGGTCAGCCTCCACCGCACGCGCGTGCGCTGAGCGCAGAGCACGGCAGGACGTTCGATCGCCGGCGCGCCGGGCGGGCTGGTACGCTCGCCGGCGTGTGGCGCCGTCGCCGCGGGTGGATCGTGCTGGTCAGCCTCGCCCTGGCATGCGGACGAGCGCCCGACAGGATCCAGGACATGACGCCCAGCGGGACGACCGGCGGACGGGGTGACGGCGAGGCGCCGGGCGAGGCGCCGACGGCGCCGGGCGAGGCGCTCGACCTCGGGCCCACGCTGCGGCCGATCGCGTTCGCGCCCGGTCGCTTCGCCGCGGTGGTCCAGCGCACGCTCGCCGGGACCCACGCGGTCCAGCGCCTGCGCGAGCACTCGAGCGCGGCGTTCATCCTCGAGCTCGGCGCGGCGCCCGGCCTCGATCCCGGCGCCGGCGGGCTCGCCACGGCGTGTCGTGGCTGGCGGTACGCCGCCACCAACGACGGACCGAAGGTCCGGACCGCGGACCGGTTCGACGACCAGCACGGCTACCGGGGACGGTTCACGGTCGACGGCGGCGTCGCCGTGGTCGAGCTGCACGCCGACGACGGCGTGTGCCCGCGGATCCGGGACAGCGCGATGGAGCTGCGCCGCTCGGACCGGATCACGCTCCGGTGCGTCCTGGCCGCGCCTCACGGCCACGCCGCGCTCGGCGTGCCGGTGCTCCTCTGTCAGTGGGTCGACGTCGCGACCGACGAGGCGCGCGCCCACCTCGTCGCCGACCTCGCGCCCGACGGCTGGATGGTGCTCGGCCCCGGCGCCGGGCTGCGCATCGCGGTGACCGGGCAGCCGCCCGGCGCGCACGTCGGCGAGCCGACCCGCGTCGAGGTCACGGCGGCGCCGTCGCCGATCGACGCGGATGCGTGGCGGGGGCGCTTCTGATCTGACGCGGCGGGCTCCGAGCGGTTCGTAGCGGCGCGCGGCCCGCTCCCGGCCAGCTCCGGCCGGATCCGGCCGGATCCGGCCGGATCCGGAACGATCCGGTCGCACCAGCGAATCCCGGGGGGGCGGCCGCCGCCCTGCCCGTACAATGAGACATGCGCGACCAGCGGCGACGGGACGCCGGCGACGAGCCAGGCGAGGTCTACCCGACGGGCACCAAGCCGGGGGCGGCGACGCTCACCCGCGGCATGGTCCAGCGCCGGGCGGCGAGCGGGGACGCCGCGCCGCCGCTGCCGGGGCGCTTCGGGTTCGTGCAGGCCTACGGCGGCGACCTGGCCGCCGCCACCGGCGCCGCGTTCCCCGACGAGCGGCCGATGTCGTGGCTGACGGCGCCGACGGTCCAGCGCCAGCCCGGCGGTGACGAAGGCGGCGGCGACGCGCACGTCCACCGCGCGGCGGAGGCCGGCACCAGCGGCGCGGCCGGGCGGCTGCCCCACCTCGACACGATCCAGCCGCTCTTCGGCCGGCACGACGTCTCGGCGGTGCGGGCCTACACCGACGACCGGGCGGCGGCCGGCGCGCGGGCGATGGGCGCCGAGGCCTACGCCACGGGCGATCAGGTCGCGTTCGCGGGGACGCCCAGCCTGCACACCGCGGCGCACGAGGCGGCGCACGTCGTGCAGCAGCGGGCCGGGGTCGCGCTCAAGGGCGGCGTCGGCCAGGTCGGCGACCGCTACGAGCGGCACGCCGACGCCGTCGCCGATCGCGTGGTGCGCGGCGAGCCGGCCGAGGCGCTCCTCGACGAGCTGGCCGGCCCCACCGCCGGGACCGCCGGCGCCCGCGGCGTGCAGCAGCGGCGGGGCGTGATGCGCCCCGATCCGGCCCGCCCCGAGACGACCCGCGTCCAGCTCACCGGCCGCTACGAGGCGGAGGATCCGGGCAGCGGCAACCGCATCACGATCCAGCTCAACCAGGCCGGGCACCACTTCGAGGGCTGGTGGCAGCGCCGCGTCCAGAGCCGGGGCGCGGGCGCGCGCATGGAGCACCGCCGCATCAGCGGCGACCTGACCAGCGAGACCGCCACCTCCGCCACCTTCGCCTACCAGCGCTCGCGCGACGGCGGCGGCGGCGGCACCGCCGGCCGCCTCACCGCCACCCGCGCCGGCGACACCGTCACGCTGCGCCTGGTCGAGGGCAGCGGCGACGTCAGCGTCGACCGCGACGGCAACGTGCACGTCGACGAGTGGAACCACGAGTTCCGCCGGACCTCGGAGGCGCCGCGGCTGTCGGCGGAGGGCCTCGAGTCGCTGCCGGCCGAGGCCCGGCCGATGGCCCAGGCCGCCGAGGACTCCCCGCTCGACAGCGATCAGGAGGGCCGGCTGGCCCGCAACGCCGGCGTCATCGAGGCCCGCGTCCGGGGCTGGCTCGAGGCGAGCCGCGGCATGCCGCGTGACGCGCACGCGAGCGGGCTCGACGAGGTCGTCGACACGATCTTCGCCGGTCACGCCGCCGAGCAGCACGTGCTCGTGCGCCAGCGCCTGCACGAGCTCTTGCTGACGCCCTTCCAGAGCGGCGCGATCACGCGCCCGTACTGGGACTGGATCGCGATCGTCGTCGCCACCTGCGCGCGCCACACGCCGCGCCTCCAGCGCCACCTCGGCATCACCCCGACCGGGATCACGGCCGACCCCAGCGCGCCGCAGAACATGTACGCGTGGGACTTCGAGGTCGTGGGCCTGGCCGGCGACGTCGGCGTCGGCCTGGGCGGCTTCCTCGGCCGCTTCACGATCGAGCAGACCGGCGGCGGCGCGACCTGGCGCCAGGACTACTTCACGATCCTCGGCCAGGGCTCGGGTGGGCTGTCGGCCGGCGTCACCGTCGGCATGCGCACCAGCAACACCTTCCAGTCGCCGTTCCCCTGGCGGCCGGGCAACTTCCGCGGCGCGTACGCCATCACCGGCGCGGCCGCCGGCGCCGCGGTCGCCGACACCGGCGCCGCCTACGGCGCGGGCGTCATCAACTTCTACGGCGACGGCACCTTCCCGGTCATCTCCGGTGACGCCGGCGGCTTCACCGAGATCGCCGGGCTCTACATCGGCGCCGAGGCCTCGCAGGCCGGCGGCTACCTGTTCGGCGGCCGCGACGAGGCCATCGCCCACGCCCGGGCGCGCCCGGCGCGCGACGTCAGCGGCACCTACAGCGCGGGCACCGCCGCCCACTTCGCCGTCGACGATCCGTCGCTGACGGCGGCCGGCCTGGCCGAGCTCCGCCGCGTGTGCGCGCTCCAGCGCGCGATGCTCGCCAACCCCGGCGGCTCGATCGAGATCGTGGGCTACACCAGCACCACCGCCAGCGACGCCCACAACCTGACCCTGTCGACCCTGCGCGCGCAGAACACGCTGCAGGCCATCCGCGACATCATGGGCGACGGCCTGGCCATCCCGCCCGACCGTCAGACCCACCGCGGCCTCGGCGAGGCCCCGGCCCGCGCCGCCGGCGTCCCCGACGCCACCGAGGTCGCCGAGTGGCGCAAGGTGACGGTCGCGTTCAGCGGCACCGTCGTCCTGACGCTGCGCTTCTGAGCTGACTCGGGGACGCCCGAGCGCGCCGCGCCGCCTACGGCCGCGGCGGCAGCGGCAGGCGGGCGACGTGTGGCCGCTCCAGGCTGCCGAGGTAGAGCCAGCCGTCGTGCTCCTGCACGCTGGTGATGGGCGAGAACGAGCCGCCGCCGCGGTGCTGCAGGTTGTCGAGCACCTGGCCGCGCTCGTCGATCGACAGCACGAAGGCGTGGCGGACGGGCGCGGGCTGGAGGAAGCGGGGCAGGCGGTAGACCACCTTGCGCAGCCACGGCCGCGGCATCATCGCGTCGAGGTCGGGCACCCGCGGCGTGAACAGCGCGATCCAGAACCGGCCGTCGTTGCCGCGCGAGATGCCGTCGGGCATCCCCGGCAGGTTGTCGACGAGGACCTCGGTCTGACCGGCGCGCTCGCCGACCAGCCAGTGCCGCATCACCCGGTAGCTCGTGGTCTCGTTGACCAGCACGAACGACTCGTCGGCGGCCACCGCCACGCCGTTGGCGAAGTAGAGGCCGTCGGCCAGGAGCCGGATCTCGCCGGTGGCCGGCTCGTAGGCCAGGAGCCGCCCATACGGCCGGTGCTCGAGCACGTCCTCGATCACCTCGCGGAGCCCCCACCGCCACGACGCGTCGCTGAAGTAGATCGTGCCGTCGGCGGCGATGTCGACGTCGTCGGTGAACTTGAACGGCCGCCCGCCGTGCTCGGTCGCCAGCACCTTCAGCTCGCCGGTCGGCGAGACCGACAGCAGCCCCTTCACCGCGTCGGCGACGATCAGGTTCCCGGCCGCGTCGTGGTGCAGCCCCAGCGGCCGCCCGCCCGTGTTCGCCAGCACCTCGAACGCCGCGCCCTCGCGCCCCATGCGCACGATGCGCCCGTCCGCCAGCCCGGCCACGATCCGCCCCAGGCCGTCGATCGCCACGTCCTCGGGCCCGACCCCACCCGCCGGCACCCGCTCGACCGCGGCCAGCCGGTCGTTCGGCGCGTACACCCCCTCGAGCCGGGGCGCCGGCGGCGGCGTCCACGCCACCGGGTCGATGGGCACCGGCCAGAGCAGGAGGTATGCCGCGAGCAGCGCGACGACGGTGAGGAGCGCGACCAGCGCGATACGGAGCTTCGACCATCCCCGAGCCATGGCGGAGAACGTACCCCGGCGGGGGCGGGGCGGGGCGAGGCGGGGCGAGGCGGGCGGGGAGGGCGGGCGCGGGGCGGGGCGGGGAGGGCGGGCAGGGGGCGGGCGCGGGCGCTGGCGGCGCGGGCGCGGCGCGGGGCGGCGGGGCCTCCACATCCGCCCGATCAAGTGAGCGTGCGGTCGACGCCTGAGGCCGCATCGCTGCCGCCGCCCGCGGCCTCCCGGGGCAACCACCCGAATTCCCGCCGGAAACCGCCGCGCCGCCCCTTGACGCCCGCCGCCCGTTGATGCAGATCTACTGGCTCCAGGTTCGCCCGTGGTCCTGGACCCTTCCGGAGTAGCTCAGTGGTAGAGCAGGCGGCTGTTAACCGCCGGGTCGGGGGTTCGAAACCCTCCTCCGGAGCCATT
>CAADGB010000408.1 GCA_900696455.1 uncultured delta proteobacterium | reverse complement strand
GGATGAGATCGGACGAGCCCGTCTGCGGGCGAGGTCGATCGATCGAAGGAGAGCCTGGCATCGATTCGATGACAGGCTCTGAGCCGAGCGCAGCGAGGCGGCTCTGGTCCGGATGAGCTCGGACGAGCCCGTCTGCGGGCGAGGTCGATCGATCGAAGGAGAGCCTGGCATCGATTCGATGACAGGCTCCGAGCCGAGGCGCAGCCGAGGCGATCTGCTCCGACTCGGGTCGGCACCGGCGTCCTCGCCGGGACCGACCGATCGACCAGCGCGTGTGATTCCTTCACACGCTCGGGCGAGCGAAGCGAGCCGAGTTCTTCGGACTCGGGTCGGCACCGGCGTCCTCGCTCGTCCTCGCTCAGGGGCAGCCGATCGTGGCCTCGAGCTGGAACGAGTCGAAGTAGAAGGACGTCGCCAGCGAGAAGTCGTTGGTCGAGCGCAGGCGCAGCCGCACGACCTGGCCGGCGTACGGGCTCGCGAACTGGAGCTGGAACGGCGTCCACGCCGTGGTGGGCGTGGCGCTGGTGAGGGTGAGGACGCCCTGCAGGAGCCCGTTCGAGGAGTTGACCAGCTCGAGCCAGCCGCGGTCGTAGACCGTGGTGCCGGACTCGCCGGTCCGCACCTCGTACTGGCCACGCACCACCAGCATCGTGGTGCCGGCAGGGACCGTCACCTGCTGGTACATGTCGTCGGAGAAGCTGAAGAGGCCGCCCAGCCAGGCCTTGTACGGCGCGGTGTGCTCGGGGATGCCGTCGTCGGGGGTGATGAGCGGGTAGCTCGGATCGAACGCGACCTGGGTCCAGCCGGTGCCGACCGGCTCGTTGTCGAACGCCGGGTTGATCAGGAGCTGGGTCGTGATCGGCGTGCAGGCGTCGGTCCCGGCGGCGGTCACCATCGCGTCCGGCGAGGCGGCGTCGGTGACCGCGGCGTCGGTGACCGCGGCGTCGGTGACCGCGGCGTCGGTGACCGCGGCGTCGGTGACCGCGGCGTCGGTCGTCGGCGGCGCGTCGACGTCGGGCGCGTCGGTCGGCGGCGCGCCGTCGGTCGGGGCGCCATCGAGGCCGACCGCCGCGTCGACGGGCGGGTCTCCGGAGGAACCGCCGGTGGCGCAGGCCAGGAGCAGGACGCTGACCCCCAGGCTGGTCACCACGCGAGGCGCGCCGACGCGGGCGGTGCTCATCTGGCAGATCTTGCCGCCGGCGCGCGAGCCGGCGCAACCCGAATCCGGACCGCGGCGGGGTCGGCGGTGTCCAGGTCACACGATCGCGGCCCCGGATCGCCGCCCGCCGCGCGCCTTCGTCGGGTCTCACCCGGCGGCGCGGGTGCCCGGGCGTCGTGCCGGGGGTCGGACTCGAACCGACACTCCCGTGAGGGAAGGGGCTTTTGAGACCCCCGAGTCTACCGTTTCTCCACCCCGGCAGATGACGACGCGCGTGCCCGCGCGCGCGCTCGCGTCCACCCCCGACGGCAGGTCGGGCGTGAGCTCGGGCTCGGGCGCGGACACGCCGCTCGTCGCGTTCAGCAGGAACGATCGGCGGAAGGACCGCGGATCACTCCATGCCGCCGCCGCACGGGTCGGCGCCGCACGGGTCGCCGTAGGTGGCGCCGCCGTACGCGTCGCCGCCGGTGCTGCCCATGTCGCCCGCGGTGTCGCCGCCGCCGGCGGCCGGGGTGGCCGTGTCCTTCTTCTTGCCACAGGCAGCCGCGCCGACAGCCAGCGCGCACGCAACGACCAGGATCGCAAGCTTCTTCATACGTATCTCCTTCGCTTCTTCTAGATTGCGCGGAACTCGCGCGCCGGCGACCGGACGGCCACCGGAAACGATGCGCGACGGCTAGCCGTCGCCGAGGGCCTCGGCCAGCGCGGCCTCGAGCTCGCCCTTCGCGTGGTGGTCCCCCTTCGCCGCCGCGACCTCGATCCCGCGGCGGTAGCGAGCGACGCTGTCCTCCCGCCGTCCGAGCCCGGCGAGCACGCCCCCCGACATGAGGTAGGACGGGACGTAGTCGGGGAAGGCCGCGATCAGCTCGTCGAACGCGGCGGCCGCCGCCGCGAGGTCGCCGCGCGCGCGCAGCTCCATCGCCAGCCCGTAGCGAGGGAACGGATCCCCGGGGTTGCGCGCGATGAAGGTGCGGAAGGTGGCGACTCGGTCGACTGCCATGGCGGGCCCTGGCTCGGTGCGCGGGACAGGGAGCACGCGCCGTCAACGCGGCGCCGGGCCGTTGCTTACACCCGAGCCGGCCACGTTGTCACGGGGGGGACGGCGCAAGTATGCGATCCCTCGTGGCGAGGTTCGAGGCAAGCCAGGAGACCGTGCTAGAAAGAAGGTCATGGTCGCCACCCGCACCGGGAGAGGCACCGGCTCGTGATGCGCCGGTTCACGACCTTCGTGGGCGTGGATCTCGGGGGCGCGCGCGGCAAGACCACGGCGGTCGCCCAGCTCCGGGTCACCCCCTCCGGCCGGGCCGCGGTCCACGCGGTGTCGACGCGCCACCGGGGCGAGCCCTGGGTCGACGAGACCCTGGTCGGCTTCGTCGAGGGGCTGGGCGACGACGTAGTGGTGGCGATCGACGCGCCCCTGACCAGCCCGGCCTGCACCCGCTGCGTCCTGCCGGCATGCCCGGGGATCGAGGCGTGCGCCGACCCGGCGGTGGTGTGGCTGCGCACCGAGGGCCGCGCGCTGACCGAGGACACCGCGGTCGCCAGCAACGTCGTCGGCGGCGGGACCGTGACCCGCGCGCCCGCCCGCAGCCGGCCGCGAGTCCAGCCCTACGCCCACCGATGCACCGAGCTGGTGGTGTGCCACGAGCGGGGCCTGCTGCCGCCGTCGTCCCTGGGCGCGGCGGTGGGCCTGGTCGCCCACCGCGCCACCCACCTGCGGCGCCGGCTCCTGCGCGCCGGCTTCGAGCTCAACCAGAACCTGATCGAGGTGTCGCCGGCGGCGACCGTGGCCGCGCTGTTCGATCGCCGCCGCGCCCGCGGCTACAAGCGCGACGCCGATCCGTGGGAGACCCGGGCCGCCATCATGGAGGCGCTCCCCGATCTCGAGTTCGCGCCGGGGAGCCGGCTGGCGCGCGAGGACGTGCTGCGCAACGATCACTGCTTCGACGCGGTCATCGACGCCTACACCGCCTTCCTGTGGGCGCGCGACGGCTGGGCGATGCCCGAGGGCGCGCCGTTCGCCGATGACGGCTGGATCTGGACCCCGCCGCCGCGGGCGCGGTGAGCGCGCCGGCCGCGCCGGCGACGGCATCGCCCGCTCAGCTCGCGCTCGGCTCGCGGCGCTCGGCTCGCGGCGCTCAGCTCGCGGCGCGGCGCGGATCGTCGGGCGCGGTCGACGCGTCGTCGTCGCCGGCGCGGTGGCGGCCGATGGCGTCGGCGCCGCGCTGCTTGAGGAACTCGAGGAAGGCGAGCGCGCTGGGCAGGTCGATGGCGGGGATGGTGTCGATCAGCTCGCGGGCCTGGCGGCGCAGCGCCTCGCCGGGCGCCTCGGCGCCGTGGACGACCGGCCTGCCCGGCACCACCGGCAGCTCGGCCGGCGGCACCACCTCGCCCCACGGCGCGGGCACGGTCGAGGTGATGTCGTTGGCGAGCAGCCAGTTGTGGATGTGCCAGTGCAGGAGATCGGCGCGGTAGCTGAACCAGCGCTCGCGCTCGGCGGGATAGCCGAGGAGCACGTCCTTGAAGCGGCGGAAGGCGCCCTTGCCATCGATCGACATGATCAGGCGCTCGCGCAGGGTCTCGTCGGCGACCGAGCCGACGAACTTCTCCATCCACCGGTACTGCTCGCGCGACGACGCCGGCTCGACCCGCAGGTAGTCGTGCAGGTTCGCGGTCACCTGCTGGCGCAGGACCCCGGCCTCGACGTCCCCGGCGCTGATCGTGATGACCTTGCCGGTGGTGAGCTCGAGGAAGCTCTCGGTGTCGTTGGCGTTGCGCTCGACCGCGACCTCGAGGGCGTCCCAGTCGAGCTCGACCTCGACGGGGCCGCGCCCCGAGGCGCTGCGGGCACTGGCGGAGGGGGTGGGGAGCCTCGTCATGGCGAGCGCCGCGGCCGGCCGAACCCGGCGACCGAACCCGGCGAAATACCAGCGTAGTCCGACGGCGCGCCGGCGGCAAGGTCGCTTGACACGCCATCGCCCCGGGGTAGTATCTGCCCCCTTGCACGCCGGCGGACCCCGCTGGCAGAGGTGTCCATGGCCCGCGTCACCGTCGAAGACTGCCTCGAGAAGGTCCCCAACCGCTTCGCCCTGGTCGTGCTCGCCGCCGAGCGCGCCCGCCAGCTCGCCCGCGGCGCCCCCCCGCTGGTCGACTGCGACAACAAGCCCGCGGTCACCGCCCTGCGCGAGATCGCGGCCGGCATCGTCGACTTCCGCGAGGACGTGAAGGAGACCGTGACCGAGTACATCGACGAGCGGCGCAAGGCCGGCTTCATGTGACCTGACGGCGGCGCCACGGCGCCGTCGACGCGCGAGCGTCACCTTCGCCGCGCCACCGGCGCCGGCCTCGCGACGAGCGGGCGAAAAGTTGCCCCCCGCGCGCAGACGCCCCTACATCGGGTGGGTGCCCCCGGGGATCTCAGGGTTCCGACACACGCTGGGTGCGGGCGACTTCGCGCGCCTCGCCTATCGCCTCGGCCGCAGCGCGGCCACCGGGGTGCTGACGGTCCACGCGCCGTGGCAGCGCTCGGAGATCCTGGTGCTGCGGCGGGGCGCGCTGGTCACCACCGAGACCGACGTCGCCGGGCGCGCCGCCACCGCGCGCCTGGCCCGCATCGCCGCCGTCACCGGCGCGACCGCCACCTTCGACGGTGGCGCCCAGACCCACCCGCCGGGCGCTCGCGGCCTGCCACTGGTAGTGTGGGCGCGCCAGCACCTCGAGGCCCAGCTCGATCAGTCGCGCGCCGACGCCTTCACCGCGGAGCTCGCCGGCGCTCGCCTGTCGATCCGGCCCGAGCAGGCGCTCGATCCGGCGCACCTCGACGAGGCCGACCGCCGCATCCTGGCGGCGATGGCCCAGCCGCGCCGCCTCGATCAGATCTGGCCGCTGGCGCGCACGCCGCGCTTCCGCCTGCTCTGCTTCCTCCACTTCCTCCGCCACGTCGGCGCGCTGACCGTGAGCGGCGTCGCCGCCGCCGGCGTGGCGACGCCCCACCGGATCGCGACCTCCGATCCCCGCCAGGCCGCCGCCCTCCGGACTCTCGGCCTGTCCGAGGCCTCCGACCGCGAGACCGTCAAGCGCGCCTACCGCCGCCTCGCCCGCGCCCTGCACCCCGACCTCCAGCCCGGCGTCCCCGAGCCGCGACGCCGCGAGCTCGAGGCGCGCCTGCGCGAGGTCACCGCCGCCGCCCAGTCCCTGCTCGCCGGGACGGTGTAGACTCGGAGCGTGTGAGCGAATCACACGCTCGTTTCGATCGGTCGGTCCCGGCGAGGACGCCGGTGCCGACCTGTGTCAGAAACACTCGGCTCGCTTCGCTCGCCTCGGGCGACCGGGCCGGCCCAAGCGCCATCGCGCCGCGCGCGCGAGCCGGCGCACCCGAGGCCCCGCGTTGACCCCGTTCACGGCGTCCGCCGAGGAGCTCGCGCGGCTGGTCGCCGCGGTGCCGGCCCTGCCGGTGGCGCGGCTGCGCGCGCTGGCCGCCGAGGCGCGCGCCGTGGGCGAGGGGGCCACGCCGCCGGTGGCGACGCTGGCGACCGCGCTCGCGGCCGCGCTCGAGCGGTTCACCGGCGGGCGGCTGGTGGTGAACATCGTGGAGATGCCGATCAAGTGCCCGGTCGCACCGCTCGAGTTCGCGTTCCTGGCGGACGCGTACTTCACCGAGCGCAAGATCCGGAACAAGGTCGAGATCGTGTACGCGACCCCGCTGGACGGCGCGTTCACCAAGCCCGTCGCGTCCCGGCTGCTCGG
>CAADGB010000407.1 GCA_900696455.1 uncultured delta proteobacterium | reverse complement strand
TACCGCCGACGGCCGGCGCCGCCGAGCCGCCGTCGCGCGACGCCCCGCCGCGCGACGAGTAGCCAGCCAGCGTGCGGCGGCCGGGTCCCCCGGGCCGCGGTCGCGCGACCCGGGCTCGCCGGCGCCGGCCGTCGGCGGTATGCTCCGGACATGCTCGGACCGGTCGGGAACCTGCGCGTGCGCCGGCGCTCCTCGCGCCGGCTCGAGCTCGCGCTCACCCGCACCACGCAGGTCGTGGGCTGGACGACGACCCTGGTCGGCCTCGCCACCACCCTCGCGGTGGCGAGGTGGTCGCTGTGGGCGGCGCTGGTGCCGTTGACCCTGGGGCTGCTCGGGCTCGTGGTCGCGACCATGCGCCAGGAGCTGGTCTTCGACCGCGACGACGGCGTGCTCCGCATCGAGCACCGCCTCGCCGGCATCCCGTCGCATGCGGTGGTGCCGCTCTTCCACCTGAAGGCGGTGGTGGTCCGCCCCCGCCCGCGCGGCGACTTCATCGCCGTCGTCGAGCGCCGGGTCGGCGAGCCCATCGTGCTCGACACCGGCGACGCCCCCGGCCCGCTCTACGCCATGGCCCAGGCCATCGCCGACGTCGCGCAGCTCCGCCTGGTCTACGACGCCACCGCCGCCGCGCCCTGAGGGCGAGCACAGGGCGAGGCGCGCGAGCCGGCGCGCGACGCGCGAGCCTGCCGTTTGTCCCCGGACCGCCGCGCCATCTTGCCGCCGGCCGGTGTAGCTTCGGGGCGATGCGAGCCGTCCGTACCGCGCTGTCCCTGGGCCTCGCCGGCGCCGGCCTCCTCGCCTGCGCCGACAAGCCGCCGTCCTCGGGCGCGGAGCCGGAGGTCGCCGGCGGCGAGGTCCGGCTGGTCGGGGTCGCGATCGAGGACTGGAGCTGCGACCTCATCGCCACCCCGGCGCTCGTCGCCGAGACCCTGGGCATGCCGGCGCGCGCCATCGACAGCACGCTGGGCTCGGCGCCGGGCACGCCCAAGCCGTGCAACTTCGTCGTCGAGGCGGTGGTGCCCGAGGCCTGGAGCTTCGACCTCGACTGCCGCGACACCGCGCTCGCCACCGCCGACAGGCTGTTCGCCGAGTACCTGGCGCGCAACGAGGAGCTGATCGCGCAGTTCGACGCCGCGACCGGCGGCAAGGTCACCAAGGACGACGCCGGCGTCGAGCAGGTGGCGGTGGCGGCGCCGGTCGAGGTCGCGGTCGGCAAGCGCGGCCTCGACCACCACGGCCAGGCCATCCTGTTCGTCGACGACGACACCCCCTGCTACGCCCGGGTCGCCGGCCCCGACGCCGAGCGCCGCCTGGTGGTCGCCCGCCTGGTCGCCCAGCGCCTGACCCCGGCCACCGCCCCCATGCGTCCGCGTCCCGTCCCGGTCCCCGCCCCCGCCGGGAAGTAACCGGCGGCGACGCCGGTCTGGAGCACACATGTCGCGCATCCTTTCCGCCCTGGCGCGCCCGCTCGTCGCGGGCGCGCTCCTCGCGCTCGCCGCGCCGGCCGCCGTCGTGGCGGCGCCCACCCCCGGCGCGGCCGCCCCCCCGGCGGCGAGCGCCATGCCCATCGAGCACTACCGCCTCGACAACGGCCTCGAGGTCATCCTCCAGCCCGATCCCACCCTGACCACCGCCGTGGTCCACGTCTGGTACCACGTCGGCAGCAAGGACGAGGTGCTGGGCAAGTCCGGCTTCGCCCACCTCTTCGAGCACCTCATGTTCGAGGGCAGCAAGCACGTCGCCGAGGGCGACTTCGATCGCCTGCTCGAGGCCGCCGGCGGCTGGAACAACGGCACCACCAACAACGACCGCACCAACTACTTCGAGCAGGTGCCGGTGTCGTCCCTGCCGCTGGCCCTGTGGCTCGAGGCCGATCGCCTGGCCGGGCTGTGGGACGCGATGAGCCCGGCGCTCCTCGACAACCAGCGCGACGTGGTCAAGAACGAGCGCCGGCAGCAGATCGAGAACCGGCCCTACGGCCAGGTCGAGCTCCTGATCACCCAGGCCCTGTGGCCGCGCGGCCACGGCAACTGGAACCTGACCCTCGGCACCATGGAGGATCTCGATCGGGCGACGATGGCCGACGTCGAGGCCTTCTGGCGCACGTACTACCGCCCCTCCAACGCGACCCTGGTCGTGGTCGGCGGCTTCGATCCCGCGAAGACCCGCGCCCTCATCCAGACCCTCTTCGGCTGGATGCCGGCGCAGCCGCGCCCACCGCACCGCACGCTGGAGGCGCCGGTCACGCCGCTGCCGCGGGCGGCGACCATCGAGACCACCGATCGCGTGCAGGTGCCCAAGGTCCTCGTCGCGATGCGCGCCCCCGAGGCCTACGGCAAGGAGACCGCCGAGCTCGCCCTCGCCGCCGAGCTCCTCGGCGGCGGCAAGACCAGCCGCCTCCACCGCCGCCTCGTCTTCACCGACCAGATCGCCACCGACGCCTACGCCTACCTCAGCGAGCAGATGCTGGGCAGCGAGCTGATGGTGGCGGCGGTGGCGCGCCCCGGCGTCAGCGCGGCCCGGCTGCGGGCGGCGCTCGAGGACGAGCTGCGCGGCCTGCGGACACGACCGCCCACCGCCGCCGAGTTCGAGCGCGCCCGCCGCGTGCTCGAGGTCGAGCTCTTGACCGGGCTCGAGAACCCGGCCAGCCGCGCCGGCCAGCTCGCCGAGTGGGCGGCCTACACCGGCCAGCCCGATCACCTCGCCGCCTCGCGCGCCGCGCTGGCCGCGGGCACGCCCGAGAGCCTGGCGCGGGCGATCGAGCGCTGGATCTCGCTCGACCACGCGGTCACCGCGATCGTCCTGCCCGAGGCCCGCGCCCAGGGAGCCGGCAAGTGAGCCGCTGGCTGCGCGCGCCCCGCGCCCTCCTCGCCCTCGTCCTCGCCGGCTGCTGCGCCGCGCCGCCGCCGCGGCTGGCCCAGCCCGCGCCGCCCGCGCCGTCGCCG
>CAADGB010000406.1 GCA_900696455.1 uncultured delta proteobacterium | reverse complement strand
GTCGAGGGTGTCGGCGTGGTGCTGGGCGTAGTAGCCGGCCTTGACCCCACCGCCGAGGCGGATCGCGCCGCCGTCGGGGGCGAGCTCGCCGGCGATCATGCGCAGGAGCGTGGTCTTGCCGGCCCCGTTGACGCCGATGATGCCGATCTTCTCGCCGCGCCGGACCACGAGGTCGACGCCGGGGAAGACGACGTGGTCGCCGTAGGCCTTGCGCACGCCCTCGACCTTGACCACCTCGGCCACCGCCCGCGCCGTGGGCGGGAACGAGAAGCGCATGACGTGGCGCTTCTGGAAGGTCTCGACGTCGTCCATCTTCTCGAGCATCTTGATGCGGCTCTGCACCGCCTTGGCCTTGTTGGCCTGGGCGCGGAAGCGGTCGACGAAGCGGGTCAGGCGCTCGCGCTCGCGCTCGAGGTTCCGGGCCTTGCCCTCGAGGATGGCCTCCTCCTCGAGGCGGGCCGCGACGTAGCGCTCGTAGTTGCCCGGGTAGGTGCGCAGGCCCTCGGCCTCGAGGCTGACCACCCGATCGATCTGCTCGTTCAGGAACTCGCGGTCGTGGCTGATGAGGACGAAGCAGCGGTCGTAGCGGCGCAGGAAGTCGGCGAACCAGGCCGCCGACGGCATGTCGAGGTGGTTGGTCGGCTCGTCGAGGAGCAGCACGTCCGGGCGCTGGAACAGGAGCGCGGCCAGGGCGGCGCGCATCTTCCACCCGCCCGAGAACTCGCCCAGGTCGCGACCGTGATCGGTGGTGGCGAAGCCGAGGCCGCCGAGGATCGAGAAGGCCTCGTGCTCGGAGAAGAAGCGATCGAAGTGATCGGCGCGCTCGTGGAGCTCGGCGACGCGCTCGGCCAGCTCGAGCAGGTCGTCGACGCGGGCCGGGTCGTCCTGGGCGGCGAGCAGCTCGGCCTCCGCCGCCGCCAGGTCGCGGCCGACCTCGACCCGGCCGGGCACGCTCGACACCACGAAGTCGAGCAGCGTCTTGCCCCCGGCCACCACCAGGTCCTGGGGCAGCCAGCCCACGCGCACGCCGCGCGCGGTGGTCACCTTGCCGTCGTCGATCTCCTGGGCGCCGGCGATGATCTTGAGGAGCGTGGTCTTGCCCGAGCCGTTGGGGCCGATGAGGCCGATGCGATCGTGGGGGCCGAGGCGGAGCTGGACCGCGTCGAAGATCATGCGATCGGCGAAGAACAGCGAGACGTCTTCGAGAACGACGAGGCTCATGGCGCGGCCGGCGCGTTGTACGCGAACCCCGGCGGGGGCGCAAACCCGCCGGGCCCCAGGCGGTCAGGGTCGGCGCCGGCGCGAGCGCACGACCATCGCCGCCGGCAGGATCCCGTCGGCCTCGAGCGCCCGCAGCCGCTCGCCGAGCGGGCGCAGGACGGCCAGCCGCGCCGGATCGGCGGCGTGGGCCTCGCACAGGGCGGAGTGGCGCTCGCGGGCGGTCTCGTCGGGGTAGTCGCCGGGGTGGGCGAGGACGTGGGCCAGGGCGCAGACCGCGGCGCGGAAGGCGAGGTCCTCGCTCACCTCCCCACCGGCCCCGGCCACGCCGCCCGCGGCACCCGGCCCGGCCGCGCCGCCGGCCGCGGCGTCCCCACGCGGCCCGCCCGCGCCGCCCGCTCCGTCGTCGGACGAGCCCCCGGCCGCCGCCAGCGTCCGCGCGGCCTCGACGTCACCGCGCTCGGCGCGCTCCACCAGCGCCACGAGCGCGTCGAGATCGCGACCGGCCACCACCCGCGGAGCGTAGCGCGTCCGGGCGACGCCGTCCGGTAGCGCTGGGGGATCAGTCGAGGTCGCGGCGGACCGAGAGCACGCCGGCCACGTCCATCCGCTCGGCGCCCGCCACCGGCAGGCCGGCGGCCAGCTCGACCCGCCACAGGCCCTTGACCCGCCAGTGACCGCCGCCGCGCAGCGCCAGGTGATCGAGGCCCCAGCCGTACCAGCCGGCCTGCACGTCGGCGCCGGCGAACAGCGCCAGCCAGCGGACGGGGCGCGCGGTGAGATCGACCGAGGCCTGGGCCGCCGCCCGCCCGGTGCGGCCGCTGGTCGACGACGCGTACCAGCCGAGCGCGCCGGCGTGGCCGTGCAGGCGCACGCGCGGGGCCAGGAGCCAGGTCACGCCGGCCCCGACGAGGAGCCCGCCCGAGCTGCTGTCGAGGCGCGAGCGCGTGAACGGCACCTCGACCCGGGCGTGGAGCGCGCGCACGAACGGCCGACCGGCCAGCACGCCGTCGCCGCCCCACGCCACGTGCGCGCCGAGCGGGCCGTAGCCGAGCTCGTCGACGGCGAGCACCGCGTTCTGCACGAACACGGCGTCGACCGCGCGCAGCGAGAAGCCCCACTCCAGGCCCCACTCCTCGAGCAGGCGGATCTGCACCGTCGCGTCGCCGCCGAGCGTGCCGTAGAAGTCGGGGGTGTCGACGAGCGCGCGCGCGCCCAGGCGCACCGCGACGTCGGCGTGGAGGCAGCCGCCGCGCCCGCCGTCGATGCCGCTGTCGCGCCACGGCAGGGTCACCGGATCGTCGATGTGCTCGGCGCACGGCGCGGTGGCCTCGAGGTCGGCGGCGGCCGGCGCGCTCGCGCCGAGCACCACCAGCGCCGGCAGGAGCCGCCGCGCCCTCACCGCCGCCCTCGCGGCGGGGTCCAGCCGTCGCCGCCGAGGTCGACGAGCAGCGGGCTGGTGAAGCCGATGGGCCAGCTCTCGGGCACGACCCGGGTCATGTGGTAGCGGCGGTCGGTGGGCGCGATCGGATCGGGGGGGTTGAGGATGGGCCCAACGTCGTCGTCGTCCTCGGCGTCCTCGACGTCGGCCCGGTCGACGTCGCCGTCGCCGTCGTTGTCGCCGGTGTCGAGGACGCCGTCGCCGTCGAGATCGGCGTACGGCGGCGGCGCCAGGCCGGCCTCGATGACGATCCAGTCGTCGCCCCCGCCGGCGGGGACGAGGTCGGCGAGCGCGACCTCGCCCTGCCAGCGCACGACGCCGGCGGCGCCGAAGGGATCGGCGGGCGCCGGCAGGTCGCGCACCAGCACGCGCTCGCCGGCCGAGGTCACGACCCGGACCTCGTCGACGGGGATCCACGGCGCGGCGCGGACGGTGATGGCCACGACGTCGCCGGCCACCGGCACCACCGGCTCGAGGCCGAGGCCGCGGCGGGGCGCGCCCGACGGGCCGATCGCGACCTCGATGAAGACCCCGGTGCCGGCGACCGCGCGCCCGGCGCGCAGCGCGGCGTTGAAGCTGGCGGCGGTGGCCTCGCCGACGGTGCCGCCGGTCTCGACCCAGGTCCGGCCCCAGCCGAGCTGGTTGTCGCGCAGCCCGTGCGAGTCGCTGGCCGCCACCCCCGGCACCGGGTGGCCGGCGGAGATCAGCGCGAACCACAGCGGCCGGGTCTTGGCCCACTCGTCGGCGCCGGCGCCGTTCTGCACCTCCATGACGTCCCAGTCGAGGTTCTGGCGGCCGCCGCCGGGCCGGCGCAGCAGCGCGCCGTTGCCGCCGGCGGCGGGCGCGGCCGGCAGGCCCTGGCGCGGATCGAACCCGATCGCGCGCAGGTAGCCGAGGTCGCGTCCGAACTGGGTCTCGTCCCACGGGTGGTTGATCATGATGACGCCGTCGGGGCCCATCATCGGCCCCAGGCGATCGAAGAGCTGGCCGGGCTCCAGCCGCTCGTCCCAGGGCGCGCCGCCGCGCGGCTCGCCGGGGACCGCCGGGAGCGGCCAGAAGTTGAAGTGGCCGATGACCCGCGGCAGGTCCTCGCCGGGCAGCTCGAGCCAGGGGATGAGCTGCGTGGTCTCGAGGCCGCCCATCACCAGCAGCCGGTCGGCCACGCCCAGCGCGGCCAGGGCGTCGTCGTACTCGCCGATCGCGTCGTGATCGGTGGCGGCGATGACGTCGATGCCGGCGGCCACGAACGAGCGGACGCGATCGAGGTCGGGGAGGCCCGAGTCGAACGAGCGGCGGCCGTGGACGTGGAGATCGGCGCCCAGCCAGCCAGCCGGGCGCACGGGCAGCGCGGTCAGCGCCAGCTCGTGGCTGGCGATCTCGCCGCCGACCAGCGTGACCTCGACCCGGGCCAGCGTGGCGTCGGGGCCGGCGCTGGCGTAGAGCCAGTAGCGTCCGGGCGGCGCCTCGACCTCGGTGCCGGCAGGATCGACGAGCACGCGGTTGCAGGCCGGCGACGCGCCGTCGGGCGGACCCAGCCACGGGGCGCACGGCGTCAGGCGGCCGTGCAGCGAGCCCCGCACCGCGGCGCGGGTGGCGTCGTCGGCGGGCTCGACCACGACCACGGCGTGGACCGGCGCCGGGGTCCCGCCGCCGTCGTCGAGCGTGACCGCGAGCTGGAGCGTCGCCGGCAGGTCGATCGCGAGCTCGCCGACCGCGCCGTCGGCGGCGACCGGGCCCTCGGCCACCTGGCGGCCGAAGCTCCACAGCTCGTACGCCAGCGAGGTGCCGACCGGGACCGCGGCGCGGAACGTGCCGTCCGCCGCCGGCACCACGGCGGCGACCGGGACCCGCTCGGGGCCCGCCACCACCATCAGCGAGGCGCGGCGCACGTCGCCGCCCCAGCCCAGGCCACCGGCGGTGAGCCGGCCGTTGACGACGATCGCGCCGCGGTCGCCGTGGACCTGGGCGCGCGCCGCCAGCGCCGCGGTGATGGCGGGGGCCGGGCCGGCGCCGCCGGTGCCGGGGCCGGCGGCGACGAGGAAGCGCTCGAACACCACGGCGTCGCCGGGACGGACCAGCTTGAGGTCGGTGCCGAGCGCGGTGAGCTCGAGATCGGCCACGCCGTGGACCTGGGGCTGGCTGCACGCGATCACGGCGTAGGACGGGGCGAGGGCGTCGGGGGTGGCGGCGGCGACGTAGCGATACGGCGACCACAGCGCGGTCAGCTCGAGCAGAGCGAGCTCGGGCTGCTGGTAGCCCTGCCCCGCCACCGGCGTGAACGGCACCCCGCGCCGCTTGCCGAGGTGGACGGCGTCGGCGATCACGAAGGCCTGCGCGTACGGCGAGGCGTTCCACAGCTCGCTGTGCACGCGCAGCCCGGGATCGCAGGCGTGGAGCTCGTAGCGGGTGGCGACCTTCACGTCGCGCCGTCCGTCGAGGTGGCCGCGCACCACCACCGCCACGAACTCGGGGCTGCGGTCGATGACCTCGAGCTCGGTGTAGGCGAAGGCGTCGGCGGGCAGGATCCCGGCGAGCTGGTACGACAGCGTCAGATCGTCACGGCCACCGGCCGGACCGAGGTCGATCAGCGTGCCGCCGGTGGGGGCCAGGTCGATGGGCGCGTCGAGCTCGTTGATGACCGCGGTGACGACCCCGTTGGACAGGGCGATGGCGCGCGCCGAGCCCTCGGCGAGCTCGAGGCGCAGCTCGGCCGGCAGCGTGGCGTGGGCGCCGATGTGGAGGCGGGGCGCCGCGCACTCGAGGTCGAGCTGCGGGCACGGCCGGGTGGCCTCGCAGTCACCGCCGAGGCAGCTCGAGCGCTGACAGGCGAGCTGCGCGCTCGCGAGGCCGAGCGCGGTCACCACCGGTACGACCACCTCGACCCTGGGCACGGGAATGATCGTAGCCGAACTGCCGTCACCGCCGCGCGGCGGTGAACCGATATCGGCGGTCGCGCCGGCCGATCCGGCATGCGATACGTGAGCCATGCGCGCCTGGCGAGTCCATGCCCACGGTCACCACAGGGACGTGCTGCGCCTCGAGGAGGTCCCGGCCCCGGAGCCGCCGGTGGGGGGCGCGGTGGTGCGGATCGAGGCCGCCGCCCTCAACTTCCCCGACCTCCTGAGCATCGCCGGCCAGTACCAGGTCAAGGCGCCGCTGCCGTTCACGCCCGGCATCGAGGCCGCGGGGACCGTGATCCGCGCGGGCGACCGCAGCCGCCATCGGGTCGGTGACCGCGTCATCGTCAGCGCGCCGTGGGGCGCGTTCGCCGACGAGCTCGCGGCGCCCGACGCCCAGCTCCTGCCGTGGCCGGCGGGGCTGACCGCGGCCGAGGCGGCGAGCTTCGTCGTCACCTACCACACCGGCCACCTCGGCCTCGTCCACCGCGCGCGGCTGCGCGCCGGCGAGACCGTGCTGGTCCACGGCGGCGCCGGCGGCGTCGGCATCGCCGCGATCCAGCTCGCGAAGGCGAGCGGCGCGACGGTGATCGCGACCGCCGGGACCGACGACAAGCTGACGGTGTGCACGGCCGCCGGCGCCGACCACGTCGTCAACTACCGCGGCGCCGACTGGGTGAGCGCGGTCAAGGCGCTGACCGGCGGCCGGGGCGCCGACGTCATCTACGACCCGGTGGGCGGCGACGTCTTCGATCAGAGCCTGCGCTGCCTGGCGTGGGAGGGGCGGCTCCTGGTCATCGGCTTCGCCTCGGGGCGCATCCCCGAGCTCAAGCTCAACCGCGTGCTGCTCAAGAACGTCGACGTCATCGGCCTGTACTGGGGCGCCTACCAGCACCACGACCCGGCGCGGGTGTCCGCCACCCACGCCGCCCTGTGCGACCTGGTCGCCGCCGGCGCCTGCCGGCCGCTGATCTGGAAGGAGCTGCCGCTGGCCGAGCTACCCGCGGCCCTGACCGCCCTCGAGAGCCGGGAGAGCCACGGCAAGATCGCCGTCGTGCCCTGACGTCCCGCGCGACGCCCCGGCCGCGGCGAACGCGGGCGCGGTGGCCGCCGCGGTGGCGGGCGCCGTCGCCCGGTCGGCGTGGCCGAACCGCAGCGCGATGGCGTGGCGGCGGAAGCCGAAGATCCGGGTCAGCATCGGCCGCACCACCAGGCGGTGGGCGAGCGTGCCCAGCAGCCCCAGGGGCGGCGCGTAGAGCACGCGATCGATCATCACCGTCCGATCGCCGTCGGCGACGAAGCGGTGCTCGTGCCACCAGGTCCGGTACGGGCCGCGGTGCTGGGCGTCGACGAAGCCCTGCCCCGGCTGCCACGCCTCGATCACCGTGCGCCAGCGCAGGGGCACGCCGGCGACGCGCAGGCCGTAGTCGATCACCGTGCCGGCGGCCATGGCGATGGGGCGCGGCGTCAGGATCTCGAAGCCCAGCGCCGGCGGCGTGAGCAGCTCGAGGTTGGCGGCCTCGGCGAAGAACGGGAAGACCTCGGCGAGCGGCGCCGCCAGCTCGGTGCGAGTCTCGAGCACGTAGCGGGGGCGCCGGGTCGCCAGGTAGGGCACCGCGGGCAGCGGCGTGGTGGCGTCGACGCGCGCGATGCGCACCGCGGCGGCGCCGGCGGCGAGGTCGACCACGGCCGACGCCAGGGTGGTGAAGGCGAAGCGGAAGCCGAGCGCGAGCGCCGCCGCCGGCGCGCAGCGCTGGCTCGCCAGCAGCAGCTCCGCCCGCGCCCCGAGCACGGCGCGCAGGGCGAAGGCCGGCGCCGGCAGGGGCGCCGCGCCGCCGAGGGCGGTGGCCACCGCCCGGGTCAGGGTCGCGTTGTCGACCGGGGTCGGCGCCACCGCGTTGACCGGGCCGCGCCAGCGCGCGTCGCCGAGCGCGGCCACGATCAGCTCGACCAGGTCGGCGAGGTGGATCCACGACATCCACTGCCGCCCCGAGCCGAGGCGACCGGCGACCCGCGCCCGCGCCAGCGGCGCCAGGCGGGCGAGCACGCCGCCCTCGGCGCCGAGGACGAGGCCGGTGCGCAAGAGCACGGTGCGCGCCGCGGGCACCCGCGCCGCCGCCGCCTCCCAGTCGGCGCACAGCTCGGCGGCGAAGCGGGCGCCCGGCGCGGCGCGCTCGTCGAGGAGCTCGTCGCCGCGGTCGCCGTAGATCCCCACCGCGCTGCCGGAGATCAGCACCGGCAGCGGGCGCGGCCGGGCGGCGGCCGCCGCCGCCAGCGCCGCGGTGACGCCGACCCGGCTGGCGCGCAGCGCGCGGCGACGGGCCGCGGTCCACCGCCGGTCGGCGATGGGCTCGCCGGCGAGGTTGACCACGGCGTCGGCCTCGGCCATCGCCGCGGCCAGCGCCGCGCCGTCGCCGGCCGCGACCAGCTCGACGTCGGGCCCGAGCCGGCGGCGGGCGCGGACCGGATCCCGGACCAGCGCGGTGACGCGGTGGCGATCGCGGGCCAGGCGGAGCAGGAGGGCGCGGCCGATGAAGCCGGTGGCGCCGGTGACGAGGACGCGCATCATGCACCTCCGCGCTGGCGCAGGAGCGCCGCGACCTCGGCGCGCGCGGCGGCGTCGGACCTCCACGCGCCGCGCCAGGCGACCGTGGTCATGGTCGCCTCGGGCTGCCGGACGCCGCGCACGGTCATGCACAGGTGCGTGCTCTCGAGCTGGACGCCGACCGCGCCGGCGCCCAGGTGGTGGGCGATGGCGTCGGCGACCTGCGCCGTCAGCCGCTCCTGCACCTGCGGCCGGCGGGCCAGGACCTCGACGGTGCGCGCCAGCTTGGACAGGCCGACCACCCGCCCCTCCGCCGGCAGGTAGGCGACGTGGGCGCGGCCGGAGAACGGCAGGAGGTGGTGCTCGCACAGCGAGTGGAAGCCGATGTCGCGCACCACCACCAGCTCGTCGGTGCCCTCGGCGAAGACCCGGGCCAGGTGGCGGCCCGGGTCATCGCGGAGCCCGGCGGTCAGCTCGGCGAAGGCGCGGGCGACCCGGGCCGGGGTGTCGCGCAGGCCCTCCCGCGCCGGGTCCTCACCGAGGGCGAGGAGCAGCTCGCGGACGGCGCGCTCGGCGCGGGCGTGATCGAAGGGGCGGAGGGCGGGGCCGGCGCGATCCTCGTCGAGCTCGTCGAGCCCGGCGCGCGCGACCGGCGCGATGGCGGTGTGGAGCGAGATGGGTGGCGTCACGGCGCCTATGACGAGGCCGCGCGCCGCGACGGTACAGACGATCGGCGCGCGACGGCGCGATCGCCGACCGGGTCCGGACGGCGCCCCGGCCGCGCCGTCGAGGTTCGACCGCGGCGTGCCGGCCGCGCCGTCGAGGTTCGACCGCGCCGCCCCGGCCGCGCCGTCGAGGTTCGACCGCGACGTCGGCGCCGGTCGACGATCGATCCCGTCGAGAATCGACGCCGCGCGCGAAACCTCCGCGCCCGATCGCGACGTCGTAGCGGCGGTTCGTGGCCGCGCGAATGCGCGCGGGGCCGCGACCCCTAGCCCGAGCCTCGCCCTTTCCCGACGGAGGAACCATGCGCCCGACCCGCTTCGCGATCCCCCTCACCCTCGCGCTCGCCGCGCCCCTGGCGGCGTGCGGCGACGACGACACCACCGACCCGCAGCCCGACACCGCGCGCCTGCGCGTGGTGCATGCCTCACCCGACGCCCCCGCCGTCGACATCTACGCCCAGGGCGTGGCCACGCCGCTGGTGACGAACCTCGCCTACGGCCAGGTCACGCCGTACCTCGAGCTCGACGAGGGGACCTACACCCTCGAGCTCCGCGCCGCCGGCGCCACCGGCGCGCCGGCCTTCACCACCGGCCCGCTGTGGGTCGGCGACGACAAGGCCTACACCGCGGTCGCCGCCGGCTTCCTGGCGTCGACCGCCGACGCCGATCGGTTCCGCGTCCTCGCGCTCGAGGAGGGCTTCACCGCCCCCGGCGCCGATCAGGTCGCGGTCCGCGTCGTCCACGCCGCCGCCGACGCGCCCACCGTCGGCATCGACGTCGGCGCCGACGACCCGGCCAACCCGGAGGTGCCGTCGCTGGCCCGCTTCGCCGACACCGGCGCCGCCGGCATCGCCCTGCCCGCCGGCCAGCCGCTGCGCATCGGCATCGCCGCCGGCGGCGCCACCGTCACCAGCTTCAGCGCGCCCGCCCTGCCCGGCGGCGCCGAGCTGTTCGTGATCGCGATCGGGCGCCTCGGCGATCTGCCGCGTCAGCCCACCGGCTTCTCGCTCGCCGCCATCGGCGACGCCGGCCTGGTCGGCATCCTCGCCCAGGACCCGACGGTGTACGCGCTCCACGCCTCGCCCGACGCCCCCGGCGTCGACGTCCGGGTGGCGGCCAACGACGCGCTCCTGATCGGGGACCTCGGCTACGGCGCGCTGCGCGGCGTCCAGGTGCCGCCCGGCTCGTACGAGCTGGACTTCTACGCCGCCGGCAGCGCGCCCGGCACGCCCGCGGCCTCGGCCCAGGTCCCGGGCCTCGCCGCCGGCCAGCGCTACCTCGCCGTGGCCACCGGCTTCCTCGCTCCCGGCAGCGGCGAGCCCGGCTTCCAGCTCATCGCGGTCGCCGACGAGCTGGCGATCGACGCCGACGGCGCGCGCCTCGGCGCGATCCACGCCTCGCCCGACGCGCCCGCCGTCGACATCGCCACCGCCACCGGCCAGGTGATGGACTCGCCGGCCCTGGTCGCCGGCCTGGCGTTCGGCGCGGCCGCCGCCGGCGCGGGCCTCGAGGTGCCGGCCGCGAGCCTGCGGGTCGGCGTGGCCGCCGCCGGCCAGTCCGCCGCGGTCGCGACGTTCGACGTCACGACCGTCGACGGCCTGCGCGCCTTCGCCGTCGCCACCGGCGCGCTGGCGCCGACCGCCGGCCGCCAGCCCTTCCGGCTGACGATCGTCGACACCTCGGCCTCGCCGTGGACGGCGACCGCGATCGCGCCCAACCCGTGACCGCCTGACCGACCCCAGCCAGGCGCCGACGCGGCCGGGTCGATGGATCCGGCGCGGGGTGCTCCCCGGGCCGCGGCGAGCGAGGAACGCTCCTGCGGCCCGTCTGCTAGGATCGAGTGGATGGCCGGCGCCCCTCGCACCCACCGGGACACGATCGCGTTCGCGCTGACCATCCTCGGCGCCGCGACCTGGTCGGTGTTCCCGGCCATCGCGCTGCTCCACGAGCGCCTCCCCGCTCGGGCGCTGACGCCGGACCTCATCCTGGCCACCGCCCTCGTCGTCGGCGCCGCGCTCGGGGCCGCCTCCGCGGCCACGCTGTGGCGACAGGTGGTGCTGGCCACCGCCGGCGTCGCCGGCGCCCTCGCCGCCGCGCTGGCGCTCGGCGTCATGGGGCTGATCGATCACGGCGGCTCGACCGCTCCGCTCGCCGCCCTGCTCGCCACCGTGGGGGTGACCGCGCTGGCCGCGGTCGGCGGGGCCGTGATCGGCCGCCGGACGAAGCGACCGTGGCCGGGGCTGGTGGCGGCATGGATCGTGCTCGCCGCCTCGGGCATGGCCTGGGCCGGCCTGGGCCTGGCCGCCGTGCGCGGCGCCAGCCTCGGCGCCGGCCTGATCACGACCGTGCTCCTGGGCGCGTCGCTCCTGGGCGCGGTCGCCGCGGGCCTCCTCGATCGCCGCGCCCGGACTCGCTCGATGGCGGCCTGGCTGCTCGGCCTCGAGGTCTCGACCTTCGCCACCGTCGCCCTCAACGAGGACTCGAGCGCCGCGGGCGTCGTGGGCGTCTTCATCGGCGGGGTCCTCCTGTCGCTCCTGTTCGTCGGCGCCGCCGCGCTCGGCCTGGCCGCGGTCCGCCGCCACCAGCCACCACCGACGGTCGAGGCCACCGTGCCGACCGCCGAGGTGGTCGAGCGCTGACGCCTCCACGCGGGCACGAGCGCGCGCCTCGGCCACGCCTCCGCGTCAGTCGACGCGGGCGAGGCACTCGACGACCAGCCGCTCGCCGGCGCCCAGGGTGCCGCGGTAGCTCGCCGCCAGGCCCGACGGCGTGTAGTCGCACGCCGGCGACGCGGCGATCTCGAAGCAGTCGCCGCCGGCGCCGTCGCAGCGTTCGACCGCGCGGCGGGTCGCGCCGGCGACCGCGAAGGCGCGGCAGCGCTCGGTGACGGTGTCGGTCCCCAGCTCGCCGAACAAGCACGGCCGCCGCGCCATCACGCCGGTGGCGGCGCGGGTGACCCGGTACAGGCGCTGGCTCATCGGGGCCTCGCACAGCGGCGCGAACACGGCGCGCGACGGGAACTCCCGGACCACCGCGTCGAGGCGGACGGCCGGCGCCGCCTCGACGTCGGTGCCGGGCGCGACGCAGGGCTCGAGCGACGGGCGCTCGGGCGAGGCCGGATCGGGGACCACGACCACCGGATCGATCGAGCCGTACATGCCGGCGAGCATGACCAGCCCGGCGGTGGGCGTCAGGCCGCGCAGGAACTCGATGTACGCGGTCGGCGGCGTGAGGTACGGGCTGTCGAGGCGCGGCCGGCAGCGCGCCTTCTCGCCGAGCGTGCGCGGCTGATCGGGGTCGCAGACCACGCCGAACTCGAAGCAGCGGAAGCTGGTCCGCGGCCCCAGCGGGCTGGTGGGGCCGGCGTCGGGATCGCCGTAGATCGCCGGATCGAAGGCCGAGCAGTCGTCCTCGTCGGTGAGGAACAGCACGAGCAGGAGCGCGTCGGCGCGGCGGAAGCCGGCGTTCTCGGGGTGACGGCCGTCGAGGGCGCGGCGCACCGCCTCGAGCGGCTGCTCGAAGCCGCAGCCGTCGACGCCGAGGCTGGCGGCGCATGCGAACGCCTCGCCCAGCGTGCCCTGGTAGTTGGTGCTCCGGCCACCGGCGCCGTCGTCGCGATCGATCAGGAAGTTGCCCTGGACCGGGCAGGTGGCGCCGACGGCGCCGACCCGGAAGCGACCGTCCCAGCTCGTCGCCGGGCAGCCGGGCACGCCGTCGACGCCGACGCCGACATCGGTCGAGATCACGGCGAGGTGGAGGTCCGCCGGCTCGCCGAGGTCGGTGGTGAGCTGAGCGAAGAGCTGGTCGCCGGCGGCGGCGACCAGCGCCGCCTGCTCGGGCGCCATCGAGCCCGAGGTGTCGACGACCAGGAGCACGTCGATGGCGCGGGTCGGCGCCGGCAACGGATCGAGGACGGTGCGGAAGTCCTCGCCCAGCACGATCTCGGTCGAGCGCTCGCAGGCGGCGAGCGCCCCCGCCGCGACGGCGACGGCGACGGCGACGACCAGGGGCCCGGCGCGACGCCCGACGCGATCGCGGCCGCGACCGCCGCCGCGCGCGCGCGCCGCCGCCGCGATCACTTCGCCCCCTTGCAGGCCGTCGACAGCCGCGGTCGCTGCGCCGACCGCGGCCAGCCGACGTCGAAGGCGTCGAGGGCCTCGGCCCACCGCCCGTCGCCCAGCCGGCACATGGCCTCGACCCGGATGGCCGCGGCCTCCTCGGCGAGCTGGCCGCGGCGGCCGAAGCGGGCGACGTGCTCGTCGGCGGCGAGGAGCGCCGCCGCGGCGTCATCGCGCCGGAGCGCGGCCATGGCGTCGTCGACCAGCGCGACCTCGGCGGCGAGCGAGGAGCGGGCCGAGGTGGCGCCCAGGCGATCGCCCGGCGGCCGGCGCGACGGCGGGGGCGGCTCCGGAGCGGCCGGCGCGGGGGTCCCGGCGGCGGCCGCGTGGACCGCCTCGTGAGCGGCGCCGGGGACGGCCGCGCCCGCGGGCGCCGGTCCGGTC
>CAADGB010000405.1 GCA_900696455.1 uncultured delta proteobacterium | reverse complement strand
GCCAGCTCGGCCCGGACCTCGGCGAGCGCCGCGTGCGCCTCGGCGACGGCGTCGTCGTCGGCACCCGTGTCGCCGGCGCTCGCGTCGTCGCCGGCGAGGGCGCGCGCCTGGTCGGCGAGGGCGCGCGCCAGCGGCGGCGCCGGCAGGATCCCGCGGGCGGCGAGGTCGAGCACGCCGGCCAGCCCGTCGCCGTCGAGCGCGCTCACGATCGGGACGAGCGCGGCCGGCAGGTCGCCGCGGGTCCAGCGGACCAGGGTGCGGGCGATGGCCGGGGCGAGGCCCGGGTGCCGCTCGCGCACCGCCGCGAGCCGCGCCGCGCCGTCGGGCGCGTCGAGCACCTCGCGTCCGGCCAGGGCCCGTCGCGTGCGCTCCTCGATCGTGCAGACCACGGTCGCGCGGTCGCGGTCAGGCGCCGCCAGCCCGCGCTCGACGAGCAGGGCCAGGTCCGGATCGGCGCCGGCCGGCGCCCGCCCGGCGAGGACGAGGGGCAGGAGCGCCGTCACCGCCACGTCGGTGGGCAGCGGCGGAGGCGGCGTCGCCACGCCGTCGGCGCCGGCGCCGGCGCCGCCACCGTCGACCAGCGCGACCAGGATGCTGCCCCGCGGCAGGCCGGTGAGCGCCGGCAGGTCGGGCGCGGTGTCGTGGTCGCACGGCACCAGCACGCGCAGCCGCGGGTGCAGGCGGCGCTGGCACAGCTCGGCCAGCGGCGCCAGCGCCTCGTCGCGATCCGGCCCGTCGAGGATCACCAGCGGCGACGCCGCGGCGTCGAGGCCGGCCAGGCGCGCCGCGAGCGCGTCGACCTCGCCGTGCGGATCGGGCGCGGGGATCGGGTCGCGGTACCAGGCCCGGCCGCCGGCGGCGACCCAGCGGCGGGCCAGCTCGAGCCCCAGCCGCGACGTCCCGGCGCCGGGCGGGCCGACCAGCGCGATCACGCGCCGCGGGTCGTCGGCGAGGGCGCGGGCCAGCGCGTCCTCCTCGCCGCGGGGGCGGTAGCGCGCGCGCAGGCCGCCGGCGCGCGCGCCGCCGGCGTCGAGCCAGGCGTCGGGCTCGATCCAGCTCACCGGAGGACCGCGCCCGTCACGTCGGCCAGGTGGTCGGCGCGTGGACGCCGAGGATCACGTCCATCGCGCGCTCGGCGACCGCGGCGATGGTGTGCGACGGGTTGCGGAAGGGGCTGCCGGGCAGGACGCTGCCGTCGATGACGTAGAGCCCGGGGTTGCCGCGGACCTCGAGGTTGGTCGCCTGCACCGCGAAGCTCGACGCGTCGCCCATGCGGCAGCCGCCGACCGGGTGCACGGTCGCCGCCACGCCGCTGCGCTCCCACAGCGTGCGCACCGGCGTGCCGCCGAGCGCGGTGATCATGTTGCGCGCGTCCTCGAGCGAGCCGGGCGGCGGCTGGTAAGCGGTGTTGCTGAGGCGGGCGTTGCCGGCCTCGTCGGTGACCGTGATGTTGCCGACCGTGCCCGAGCCCTGCTTGCCCATGATGCCGATGCCGAACAGCCGCTTGCCGAAGTCGCGGAAGCGCTGCTTGTAGGCCAGGCCCCAGGTCCGGTCCTGGCCGTGGATCTGCAGGTCGGCGAACGCGGCCTCGAGCTTCACCGTCGGGCCGACCGGGATGGCGTGGATGTCCTCCAGCACGTAGTCGCCGCGATCGATGTGGTTCATCATGATCGCGCCCTTGTAGGCCTGGACGTCGCGGTTGACGAGGCCGCCCTGGACGAAGTCGCCGGTGCCGTCGACGCCGTTGCCGACGTTGCTGGTGTCGAACCCGGCCAGGCCCGCCGCCGAGCGCTTGAGCAGCGTCGGCGACTCGATCGCGCCGCCGGCGATGACCACCCAGTCGGCGACCAGCGGGCCGTAGAGGGTCCCCGAGTTGACGGTGTGGTAGTTGTCGACCTTGTGGCCGGTGCCCCAGTAGTAGACCTGGTACTTGCCGGCCGAGCGGGCGATGCGCTGGGCCTTCACGTTGGTCCGGATCGTCAGGCGCCCGGTGGCCAGGGCGTCGGCCAGGTAGGTGTGCGCCATCGTGTTCTTCTTGCCCCACTTGCAGATCGGCACGCACCAGCCGCAGCCGGTGCAGCCGGTCATGGCCAGCGGGTTGGCCACCGGCGCCGGCAGGCCGCGCAGGCTGGCGGCCTCGGCGAACACCTGCGAGCGCCGGTACGACGCGGCGCCGGGGAGCGGCGCGATGGCGAGGCGCTGCTCGACGCGCGCGTAGTAGTGATCGAGGCGCGCGCGGGTGAAGCCCCCGGGCCAGCCGGTGAAGGCGGAGGCCGGCGCGCGCAGGTGGATCCCGGAGTACACCAGCGAGCCGCCGCCCAGCCCCATGCCCTGGGTGACGACGACCTTGGGCTTGGCCTGCAGGTAGTCGACCGGGTAGTCGCGGAACAGGCGCAGGATGAACTTGGTGTCCTGCGACTGCTGGAGCTTGGCCGGGCTGCGCCAGTCCTCGCCCAGCTCGAGGAGCTGGACGTGGTGGCCGGCCTCGGTGAAGCGCTTGGCGGCGATCGAGCCGCCGAACCCGGATCCGATGATGATGACGTCGGCCATGGCGCGCTCCTTATCCGTCCAGGTGGGTGAGGAGCTCGAGGGCCCACGACTGCAGGGTGCCGACGTCGGCGCCGGCGTGGTCGCTGACCTCGAGCCGCCAGGTGCCGGCGGCGGCCTGGCCGGTGAACGGCACGGCGACGCCGCTGAGGAGCAGATCGTCGGCCGAGCCGCCGACCCGGTTCCACAGCGTATGCACGGTGCCGGCGGGTGAGATCACCTTCACCACCAGGTCACCGCGCCAGCTGTGGCTGATGAACGCCGTCACCTTGGCCGCGGTCACCGTGCCCGGCGCGTTGACGACGATGCTCGAGCTGACGCCGGCCGGGTTGTTGTCGGGGATGGCCTTGGGGGCGTCGGCCGACGCGAACATCGCCGGACCGTCGAGGCGCGTGCGCAGCTTGAACGACCAGAACCGGAGCGTGCCGGTGTCGGCGCCGGCGGCGTCGTGGACGTTGAGGCGCCACGTGCCGGCGGCGTTCTGGCCGTTGAACGTCGAGACCAGGACGTCGTGCAGGATGACGTTGTCGGCGGAGCCGCCCTGTCGGTTCCACAGCGTGTGCAGCGTGCCGGCCGGTGAGTACAGCCGCACCACCAGGTCGCCCTGGTAGGTGTGAGGGATGTAGACCGTGACCCGCAGGTCCTTGACCGTGCCAGCGCCGCTCACGGTGATGTACGAGTTGACGCCGGTGGTGTTGTTGTCGGGGATGGCCTTGGGCGTGTCGGTCGACTGGTAGGCGCCGGCCGCGCTCGCCGGCGCGTAGCCCTCGCTGGCGCCGGGGAAGCCGATGTAGTTGGTGCCGACCGAGTTCACCAGCCCGCCGAAGTAGTTGAGCTTGGTGAGCGCGATGACGCCGAGGTACGCGTCCTTGTAGAGCGACGCCGGCCACGAGTCGTAGCCCAGGCGCTCGGCGATGCACTCGTCCTTCTCGCCGTTGTCGAGCTGGGTGAACGAGCGCCACCACGGCCAGAACGTCCCGGCCCAGGCGTCGAGATCCGACACCAGCTCGGAGATGTACGGGTTGATGCCGTAGTAGGGGTCGTTGAGCGTCTGGATGGCCTCGGACTCGAGCGCGCCCGGGGCGCCGTCCCAGTTGGGGATGATCGCGTCGGCGAGCGCACGCATCGTGGCGAGCTGGCTGGCCGTCGGGTTCTCCGGTGACGTGTCGGGCAGCATCCAGGCCGCGCCCGACGCGGTCCTCGACAGCACCGTCGATCCGGCGACGGTGCCGAGCATGACGACGCTGCCGCTCCCCTTCAGGAAGCCACGTCGGGACAGACCTCGAGACTTGGACATGTATCCCCCCGGGCGGGTGACACATGCAACGGTCGGGCCTTTGCTAAGCTGGCTGGATCACTGCGGACACCGGAACGGCTCGACCAGAAACTGAACAGAGTTGCTCAATGTCAAGAGCGCACTGTACATCACCGAAACAACAGCGGGGCGAGGGCCTGCGCGCGCCCTCGCCCCGTCTGCTTCGCGACGCTCGCGGAAGCCCGAAGCCCGAGCTCCTGCCGCGGGTCAGGGTGCCGTGAACACCGTGTTGATGAGGAAGTTCTGGTTCACCGTGATCTGGCAGGTCGGCGTCGCGGTCGGACACTCCGGGATGCCCCAGCTCGTGAACGTCGCGGTCCCGGTGGCGGTCGCGGTCAGCGTGCCGACGGTGCCGGTCACGTAGGTGTCGAGGCACGACCCGGGGCAACTGATGTTGCCGACGTCGGCCGTGACCGAGCCGTCGGCGGCGCCGGTGCCGGTGATCCCCACGCTGACCGTGAACGTCGGCGCGAACGTGGCGGTGACGCTCCGCGACGCGGACATCGTCACCTGGCAGGTGCCGGTGCCCGGGCAGTTGATGCCGGTGCCCGACCAGCCGGTGAAGACGTGGCCGGAGCCGGCGGCGGCGGTCAGCGTGACCACCTCGCCGTCGGGGTAGGCCTCCATGCAGTCGACGCCGCAGTTGATCCCGGCCGGCGCCGAGGTGACGGTGCCGGTGCCGACGACGTTCACCGCGAGCGCGAAGTTCTGGGCGAAGGTCGCGGTGACGTTGCGCGCCGCGCTCATCGTGACCACGCAGGTCCCGGTGCCCGAGCACCCGGAGCCGCTCCAGCCCATGAAGGTCGAGCCGGCGTCGGCGACCGCGGTCAGGGTGACGACCGTGCCGTTGTTGTAGGCCTCGGTGCAGTCGCCGCCGCAGGTGATGCCGCCCGGGCTCGAGGTGACGGTGCCGGTGCCGCTGCCGTCGCGGGTGACGGTCAGGAGGAAGGCCGGCACGAACGTCGCCGTCACCGCGCGGGCGGCGGTCATGGTCACCGTGCAGGTGCCGGTCCCCGAGCAGCCCGAGCCGCTCCAGCCGGTGAAGGCCGAGCCCGACCCGGGGGTGGCGGTGAGGACGACCATGGTGCCGTCGGCGTAGGCCTCGGTGCAGTCGCCGGGGCAGGTGATGCCGGCGGGGTTCGACGTCACCGAGCCGGTGGCGCCGCCGCTGGTGTCGACCGTGACGGTGAGCGTCCGCGACACCTCGAAGGTGGCGACCACGGTCAGCGGGCCGGTCATGGTGACGACGCAGGTGCCGGTCCCCGGGCAGGTGACGCCGGTGCCCGACCAGCCGGTGAAGAGCGAGCCCGGCGATGGGTCGGGGGTGAGGGTCACGGCCTGGCCGCTGTTGTAGAGGGCCGAGCACGAGTTGCCGCAGTTGATGCCGCCCGGGCTCGAGGTCACGCGGCCGTTGCCGTCGCCGGCGCGCAGGAGCGTGAGCCGGTTCTCGACGAAGGTCGCGGTCACCGAGGTCGCGGCGTTGACCGTGATCACGCAGGCGCCGGTGCCCGAGCAGCCGCCGCCCGACCAGCCGGCGAAGGCGCGGTTGGCGGCGGGGGTGGCGGTGAGGGTGACAACCTGTCCGGCGTCGTAGAGCTGGTCACAATCGGAGCCGCAGTTGATGCCGGCGGGCGACGAGGTCACGGTGCCGTCGCCGACCTTGTCCACGGTCAGGGTGAACTGCTTGCGCGTGAAGGTGGCGGTCACCGCGCGGGCGGCGGTCATGGTCACCGTGCAGTTGCCGGTGCCGGGGCAGGTGATGCCGGCGCCCGACCAGCCGGTGAAGTCGGAGGTGGCGGTCGGGGTCGCGATCAGCGTGACCTCGGTGTTGGCGAGGAAGCCCACGGAGCAGTCGCCGCCGCAGTCGATGCCGGCCGGGATCGAGCCGACGTGGCCGGTGCCGGTGCCGGCGCGCGACACCGCCAGGGTGAAGGTCTGCAGGTTGAAGGTCGCGTTGACCGTGCGGGCCTGGCTCATGGTCACGGTGCAGGTGCCGGTGCCGGGGCAGGAGAGGCCCGCGCCCGACCAGCCCGCGAACACCGAGTCGCCGGCCGGCGTCGCGGTGAGCGTGACCATCGCGCCGACGTTGTAGCTCTCGGTGCAGTCGCCGCCGCAGGCGATGCCGGTGCCGCTGACCGTGCCGGTGCCGGCGCCGTCCTTGGTCACGGTGAGCTGGTTGAGCTCGAAGGTGGCGGTGACGGTGCGGGCCTGGCTCATGGTCACGACGCAGGGAGCGGTGCCGCTGCAGCCGCCGCCCGACCAGCCGTTGAAGGTCGACTGCGCGGCCGGGGTCGCGGTCAGGGTGACCACGGTCCCGGCGACGTAGGGCTCGGAGCAGTCGGCGCCGCAGGAGATGCCGGCGGGGGCCGAGCTGATGGTGCCGCCGCCCGAGCCGGCGCGGACCACCGCCAGGGTGAACGGCTCGAGGAGGCAGGTCGAGCTGCAGCCGTCGCCGCTCACCAGGTTGCCGTCCTCGCACTGCTCGCCGGCGGCGGCGTTGACCACGCCGTCGTTGCACTGGGGCAGCGTGCAGTCGTGGTCGCAGCTCGCGGTGTTGCCGCCGGTGTCGCAGATCTCGGCGGTGCCGGTGCTGTGGATGCCGTCGCCGCAGAACGGGAGCTGGCAGTTGTTGCGGCAGCCGTCGAGGTCGTCGAGGTTGCCGTCGTCGCACTCCTCGCCGTTCTCGGCCTCGGTGATGCCGTTGCCGCAGGTCTCGATCCGGCACAGCGCCGAGCAGCCGTCGCCGGCCGTGGTGTTGCCGTCGTCGCAGGCCTCGGGCGCGCTGCCGCCGGCCGGGGTGAAGGTCGGGTTGACCTTGCCGTCGCCGCAGGCCGGCGTCGTGCAGTCGAAGTTGCACGTCGCCGAGTTGCCGCCGGTGTCGCAGGTCTCGCTGGCGCTGACGATCCCGTCGCCGCAGCGGGGGAGCTGGCAGTTGTTGCGGCAGCCGTCGAGGTCGTTGGTGTTGCCGTCGTCGCACTCCTCGCCGTTGATGGTCTCGGTGATGCCGTTGCCGCAGGTCTCGATGATGCAGAGCGCCGAGCAGCCGTCGCCGGGCGTGGTGTTGCCGTCGTCGCACTGCTCGGTGGCGGTGCCGCCGGGCGGCGTGAACAGGCGGTTGACGATGCCGTCGCCGCAGGCGGGCAGGGTGCAGTTGGGGTTGCAGCCGGCGGAGCTGACGCCGACCGCGCCCGGGTCGCAGGCCTCGCCGGCGGCCATGTTGACCAGGTTGTCGCCGCAGATGGGCACGGTGCAGTCGCTGTCGCAGGTGGCGGTGTTCTGACCGTTGTCGTCGCACTGCTCGGTCAGGGGATCGAGCAGGCCGTTGCCGCAGCCGGCGCCGCCCTGGCAGTCGTTGCGGCAGCCGTCGTCGTCGATGAGGTTGCCGTCGTCGCAGGCCTCGGGCAGGTTGCCGGGGCTGCCCAGCGGGTCGCGGATGCCGTTGCGGCAGACCTCCTCGGACAGGCAGTTGGCCGAGCAGCCGTCGCCCGAGATGTTGTTGCCGTCGTCGCAGACCTCGGCGCAGTTGGTCCCGGTGGCCGTCGCCGACAGGCACAGCGACGGCATGTTGGTGCGCGTGTTCGGGAGGTGATCGTCGACGATGCCGTTGCCGCAGGACTCGGTCGACGAGCAGTCGCCCTTGCAGCCGTCGCCGTCGTCGGTGTTGCCGTCGTCGCAGATCTCGCCGGCCGCCGCGTTGGTGTGGTCGTCGCCGCACACGACCTCGGTGCAGTCGAAGTTGCAGGTCGCGGTGTCGAAGCCGCCCTCGTCGCAGAACTCGGTGTCGGGGCCCTGGCGGTCGACGAAGCGGTCGCCGCAGGTGTTGAGGACGCAGGTGCGCAGGCAGTCGTCCTCGTTGTCCTGGTTGCCGTCGTCGCACTCCTCGCCCGGGTCCACGACGCCGTTGCCGCACGCCGTGTTGGTGCAGCCCAGGCCGTCGGCGGTGCACGAGAAGCCGGACGGGCAGATGACGCCGCTGGCGCACTCGATCGTGTCGCTCTCGAAGCAGGCCGAGGTCAGGAGGGCCGCGACCGCGGCGAGCGCGGTGAGGACGGCGCGGGCGGCGCCGGCGGGCAGGCGAAGCGTCATTGTAGGCATCCCTCGTGAAGTTGAACGGGACGATCGGGCGCGGCGAGCGCTCCCCCCCGATCGGTCGCACCGCATTCTAGCCTCAGGCTCACCCGGATATCGGCCCTGATCCGGCGGATTTCCCCGCCTCACGGACGGATTCACGCACCAAAGCGGGCGCCAACGTAGCGGTTGCTACACTCCGGGCGGGTCGGTCGAACCGGCGAGCGAGCGTGGGCGCGCCGCGGGCGACCCGGCGACCGGACCGGACCCGGCGACCGGAGGCTCAGGGGCAGCCCAGCCACTCGAGCGACATCGAGTCGACGACGAAGCGGGTGAGGAAGGCGAGGTTGGTGCGGCCGCGCAGGCGCAGCACGATGGTCTGGCCGGCGAGGGCGCTGGTCGCGGTCCACGTGAACGACTGCCACAGGCAGATCGGCGCGACGTCGGAGTTGGAGATGTCGAGGAGGGTGTCGAGGACCGCGCCGCCCGGGGTCTCGAGGGTCACCCGGAAGGTGTCGCTGTCCGAGATCGGATCCTCGGTCACGTGGCACTGGTAGCCGCGCACCCGCAGCCCGGTGGCGCCCGCCGGCACCGTGACGGTCTGCACCAGCACGTCGTTGGCGTTGTTGCTGGCGCCGAACAGCGCGGCGTGGGTGCCGGCGTGCGGGCTGAACGGCATCATGCCGGCCTCGCGGAGGATGACGCTGGTCTGGGTCCACGGCGTCACGCCGCTGTCGAAGCCGCCGTTGACGAGGAGGTTGGTCCAGGTCGGGCTGCACATCGCGTCGACGGCGGCGTCGGTCGCGGCGTCGGTGGCGGCGTCGATCGCCGGGGCGTCGACGGCGGCGGCGTCGACGGCGGCGGCGTCGACGGCGGCGGCGTCGAGGTCGGCCGCGTCGGGCGCCGCGTCCTCGGCCTCGGCGGCGTCGAGCGCGGGCTCGGCGTCGACGGCGCCGTCGGCCTCGTCGCCGGCGTCGCCGCCGCTGCCATCGCGGGCGCTGGCGCAGGCCGCGCTCAGGGCGGCGAGCGCGACGAGGCTGGACTTCCACATCGGGCGCGATGATCACCCGCCGGCCGGCGGCGCGCCGGGTTCCTTCTGTACATGATCTGTCTCGCCCGCCGGTTCGCCCGGGCGGGCCAGGCCTGGCCGCGCCCGTCAGGCCAGCCGCGCGAGCCGCGACGTGCCCCGGGTCGCCTCGACCCGGGCGAAGACGCGCGGCGCCTGCGGGGCCGGATCCGCGATCTGCTCCTCCTCGAACAGGTGCCAGGCGGCCTCGAGGCGCTCGCGCTCGAGCTCGAGGACGATGAAGCCGCGCCGGCTCAGCTCGGCGAACTCGAGGTGGCGATTGCCGGCGACCAGGCCGAGCGCCCCGTCGGCCAGCGCCGGCGGCAGCCCCGGCGAGGTGATGCCGGGCGTGACCAGCTCGACGGCGAGGCTGCCGCGGCCGGTCGCCGGATCGTAGGCCGCCTCGTCGGTCGGATCGCGCGCCAGGTCCATCGCCCACGAGCTGTGGATGTCGCCGGTGAGCACGACGACGTCGCGCACCGCCTGCTGCTCGATGAGGTCGAAGAAGCGGGCGCGGGCCGCGGGGTAGCCGTCCCAGGCGTCCGGATTCAGGAACTGCGGGAGCTGCCCCATCATCACCTGCTGGCCGACGAGCTTCCAGCGCGCGGTCGACGCCGGCAGCTCGGCCGCCAGCCACGCCTCCTGGGCCGCGCCCAGGAGCTGGCGCGCGGGATCCTCGAGCGACGGCCCGCCCTCGTCGTACTGCTGGTCGCGGCCGATGAGCCGGGTGTCGAGCATGTAGAGGTCGACGAGGTCGCCGAAGGTGAGGCGGCGGTAGATGTGGCCGTCGAGGTGATCGCGGATCGGCATCCACTCGCGGTAGGCCTGGGCCGCCGCCATCCGCCGGTCGACGTAGTCGCCCTCGAGCTCGGGCTGGTGGTTGAGGGCGCCGCCCTGCCACGAGTTGTCGGTGAGCTCGTGATCGTCCCACGCCGGGATGAAGGCGTGGGCGGCGTGCACCGCCTGCAGATCGGGGTCGCTGCGGTAGTGGGCGTAGCGGGTGCGGTAGTCGGCGAGGGTGAAGGTCTCGTGCGGCGGCTCGACGGCGCGCACGTCGCCGTACTCGCCGTTGCCGTACTCGTAGATGTAGTCGCCGAGGTGGATCACGGCGTCCAGCTCCTGGCCGGCGAGGGCGCGGTAGCCGTGGTAGTAGCCGTGGGGGAAGCTGGCGCAGGACGCGATGCCCAGGCGCATGCGCTCGGGGGAGCCGGTGGGCGCGGTGCGGGCGCGGCCGACCGCCGAGGTCTCGCCCAGCGCGGTGAAGCGGTAGGCGTAGCGGGTGCCGGCGGCCAGGCCGGTCACGTCCACCTTGACCGTCCAGTCGCGGCCCTCGTCGGTGACGAACGTGCCGCTGGCGGCGCGGGTGGCGAAGCCGTCGCTCGACCCCTCCCAGGCCACCTCGACCGGCGCCCCCGGCGGCGCCGTCGACACCCGGGTCCAGAGGACGAGGGCGTCGGTGGTCGGATCGCCGCTGGCGACGCCGTGCACGAACACCACCGGGTCCGCATCGTCGCCGCACCCCGACACGGCGGGCAGGAGCGGCACCAGGGGCAACGCGGCCACGCCGCGCAGGAGGTCACGACGGGAGAGCTTCATGGGCGGGCGCAGCCTACGCGGCCGCCGCGGCCGAGGTGTCTCGACCCATCCATCGCCCCGCCACCCTCCCGTCACCGCCGCGCGACGACCGTCGCACGCGGGGGCCCGCGCGGTCCGGGCTCGGGTATCCTCGCGACCCATGAAGCTCCTCGCCCTCCTCGCCGTCCTGTCCCTGGCCGCCTGCGGCGGCGGCTCCAAGCAAGCGCCGGCCGTGGCCGCCCCGGCCGGCGACCCCGCCGCCGACGACGGCGACGGCGCCGACGGGCCCGAGCTCGACGAGAACGGCGACTGCTGCTGCGAGCTGCCCGCCGACCCGCCCGAGTTCGAGATCCTGCCCCAGGAGCAGTGCCACGAGGACTCGCACGGCACCTGCGCCCGGTCGCTGTCGAGCTGCGACGCCTGAGCCGCGGCGCCGCCGAGGCGCTCTGCGCCGACTCGGGTCGGCGCCGGCGTCCTCGCCGGGACCGACCGCTCGACCAGCGCGCTCACGGCGCCGGCGCGCCGCCGCGGGCGACGAAGGCGTCGCACGCGGCCCGCTCGACCGCCCAGTCGGGGCCGGCGAGGGCGGGGCACAGGGCGCGGGCGCGCTCGACGGCGGCCGCGCGCCGTCGCGGGTCGGCGGTGTGGATCATCAGACGATCGATCTCGGCCGCCGCCAGATCGACCTCGGCGCCGCCGCGGTTGCGGTCGCGCCGCCAGGCGTCGTCGGCGAGGGCGATGGCCTCGTCGACGCGGCCGCGCTGCACCATCACCCTGGCCAGGTCGCCCAGCACCCGGGTCACGTCCTCGTGATCGGGCCCGCGGCCCTCGAGGCGGATCGCCAGGGCCTCGCGGTAGAGGCGCTCGGCCTCGACGAGGTTGCCGAGCGCGCGCTCGGCGTGGCCCATGACCGCGGTGGCGGTGGCGGTGAGCACGGTGCGCGGGCCGACCGAGCTGGCCCAGATGTCGCGGGCGGCGCGGGCGTGGACCAGGGCCTCGGCGGGGCGGCCGAGCTTGGTCAGGGTGTTGGCGAGGTTGTTGTGCGACTGGGCGACGTCGCGGTGATCGGGGCCGAGCACGCGCTCGCGGATGGCGAGCGCCTTGCGGTGCTCGCGCTCGGAGGTCTCGAGCTCGCCCAGCGACTGCGCCACCGAGGCCAGGTTGTTGAGGATCATCGCCGTGCGCGGGTGGTCCTCGCCGAGGCCGCGCCGCACCAGGTCGAGCACCTCCTCGAACTGCCGCCGGGCCTCGAGGTCGCGCCCGGCGCGCTCGTGGCAGATCGCGACCAGGTTGAGCGGCTGGGCGAAGCCGTCGAGGTTGTCGGGCTCGACCTGTCGCCGCAGCGCGCTGGCGCGGGCGCCGTGGGTGATGCACGCCGCGTAGTCGCCGTGGATGCGGTGGTAGGCGGCGGTCCGCTCCTCGACCACGGCCTCGCGCAGCGGATCGGGCGGCAGCCGCCCGTAGATCGCGCGGAGCTGCTCGAGGATGCGGGCGCCCTCGACCTTGTCGGCGCGGATCTCGCCGATGATGAAGGCCAGGCCGCCCCACGCCGAGAAGCGGACCTCGTCGAGCCCGGCCCGATCGGCGGCGAGGACGGCGGCGCGCAGGGCCTCGATCGCCGGGTCGTGCTGGCTGGCGACGCTGCGGCTGTGGCCGAGCTCGGCCAGGGCCTGGGCGCGGAGCCCGGGATCGCCGGCGGCCTCGGCCTCGGCCACCACCGCCTCGGCCAGGGTGACGGCGTCGGCGGGCTTGCCGAGGCGGCGGGTGGCCTCGGCCTGGGCCAGGCGCTGGTGGAGCGCGCGCACCGGCGGCGCGTCGGGGCGCGGCGGCGGCGCGTCGGCGGGCGCCGGCGCCAGGCAGCCCTCGGGCGCGGGCAGCGCCCACGCCGCGCTCACCGCCAGCGGCGCCGAGCGGGCGTCGGGGGTGGCCAGCGCGGCGAGCAACCCGTCGAGGTGGTCGACGCGGCGGGCGAGGCAGGCCTCGCGGCGCGCGCGCACCGCCGGCGGCTGGGTGCGGCGGACCGCGGTGTCGTCGCAGGCGGTGACCCGCGCGGCGCGCCAGCGATCGGTCCAGGCGGTCACGACCGCCTCGGTGCGCGCCCACGCCCCCGCCGCCACCGGCGACGCCACCGCCGCGAAGGCGCGGGCGAGCTGATCGCGCCGCGCCGGGGTCCACACCGGATCGATCTCGCGCGCGGTCGCCGCGCACACGTCCGGGCGCGCGCGCTCGCCGGTGGCGGCCACGGTCAGCGCGACGGTCGCCGCCACGCCCAGGCCGACGCCGAGGCCGAGCCAGCGCCGGCGGCGGCGGCCGCGCCACCGCTCGAGGGCGGCGAGCAGCGCCGCCATCGTCGGCCACCGCGCGTCGGGGCGCTCGGCGAGGCCGCGCTCGAGCGCGGTCCGCAGCGCCGCCGGCAGCGGCCGCGGCGGCGGCGTGTCGGCGCCGGGCAGCGCGCCGGTGAGGGCCTCCCACGCCGTCAGGCAGAACGCGTACTGGTCGCTGCGGGCGTCGACGCCCTGCCGCGCCCGCTGCTCGGGCGACATGTACGCCGGGGTGCCGGCGTAGGCGGCGTCGCCGCGGGCCAGCGACTCGGCGAGCGCGATGCCGAGATCGCCGACGCAGACCCGGCCGTCGTCGCCGAGCAGGATGTTCGACGGCTTGATGTCGCGGTGCACGAGCCCGGCCTTGTGGACGGCGGCCAGGCCGCGGCCGGCCTCGAGCAGGACGTCGACCACGGCCTCGGGCGCCGGCGCGGCCCCGGCCTCGGCCAGCCACGCCCGGAGCGTGCGGCCGCGCACCAGCTCCATCGCGATGTAGACGATCGCCCCCTCGCGCCCGGCGTCGTGGACCGCGACCACCCGCGGATCGGTGACGCGGGCCAGCGCGCGCGCCTCGTTCGCGAGCGCGGCGGCGTCGTGGTCGGCGCGCGCGCCGGCGGCGTCGAGCACCAGCTTGAGCGCGATCAGCCGGTCGAGCGCGGGATCGTAGGCCTCCCACACCGTGCCCATGCCGCCGGCGCCGATCTCGCGCAGGAGCACGTAGCGGCCGACCTGGCCGCCGATCGAGCGCGCCGGGGGCTCGAGCTCCTCGGGCGTCGCCGTCGCCGTCGTCGGCAGGGCGTCGTCCGATCCTCGGCGCGGCCCGCTCACCAGTGCGCCGGCCAGGGCATCGACGTCATGAGCGCGACCAGCGCCTCGGCGGAGTCGGCCTCGGCGAAGATCTCGCCGGTGGGCTGGCCCAGGGCGTAGTAGTGCTCGGGCATCCACGAGGCGGTGCGCGAGCGGCGGGCGGCGGCCGCCGCCACGTCGGCGGCGGCGCGATCGACCAGCAGCGCGCGGATGCGGAGGTGGCCGTCCTGCGCGAGGATCATCACCGTGGGGTGGGGCGAGCCGAGCCAGATCGGCAGCTTGCCGTCGCGCACGAGCTGGATCGCGCGTTCACGTCCGACCGGAGCCAGCGGAGCCATGGCCGGATACTGCCACGGACGCCGGGCGGGCTCTATTCACCCCGGCGCGATGCAGTGGATCGAGTCGGCGACGATGGCGCCCGCGCCGTCGACGTCGAACAGGATCTGGTAGCCCGAGCAGCACTCGCCGCCGCACGGGTCGTCGGGATCGGCGGCGCCGCTGGGCTTGCCGAAGACCGACCACTCGCAGCTCTGGCCGGGCTCGCCGTCGCCGCGGTCGCGGCAGGTGAACGTCTCCTCGGTCTCGGCGTCGGTGCCGAGGTAGCCGCGCTGGATCGTGAGGAGCTGCCGGAGCGTGGTCGCCTCGGTGCCGCTGCAGGCCTCGGGCACGGCCATCGCCGCCAGCTCGGCGCGCAGCGCGTCGTCGGCGCTGCTGGTGCCGCCGCCGCTCGTGCCGCCGCCCGCCGGGGTGGTGGCGCCGCCGCCGCTCTTGCCGCCGCAGGCGGCGGCCGGGGCCAGGACGGCGATCGCGAGCGCGAGCGCCAGGGAGTGGGTGCCGGACGTCGTGGGTCGAGCCATCGCCGCCACGCTACCACCGGCCGTCGGGGGCGAGCCGCGCGGGCGCGTGCGGAATCCGCACGGCGGCTGCGGAACCGGCACGCGGGCGGATGCGGAAGGCGCGCGCCGCGGCCGCCGCGCGCGGGAAGTCGAGGCGCGACGGTCGCTTGCCGGCGCGGCGCGAGCTGGCCCGCCGGCTGCAATTCGCCCCGTCCGTACCCCACAACGGAGACCCGCCATGAAGACCATCCGCATCGTCTCGATCCTGTTCGCGCTCGTCGCCGGCACCGGCGTCGCCCTGGCCGCCCCCGGTGGCGCCGACACCTCCGACCGCGGCCCCCGCGGTGACCGCGGCGCCCGTCACGCCAAGATGCTCGAGAAGCTCGACCTCAACAAGGACGGCGTGGTCGACGACGCCGAGCGCGCCCAGTTCCGGCAGCAGCGCGCCGACGCGCTCTTCGATCGCCTCGACACCAACAAGGACGGCGTCATCACCCGCGCCGAGCTGCGCGCCGGCCACCCGATGCGCGGCCACGGCAAGGGCATGAAGGCCGGCCCCGACGGCAAGGGCACGGGCAAGGGCAAGGGCTGGAAGGGCAAGGGCGCGATCAAGGGCAAGGCCGGCAAGGGCAAGCCGGCGGTGAAGACCGCCTGAGCCGCGAGCGAAGCGCGCCGCGTTCGCCTGACTCAGGTCGGCACCGGCGTCCTCGCCGGGATCGACCGATCGACCCGAGCGTGCGATTCCCTTCACACGCTCTGCGCCGAGGCGAGCGATGCGGGGCGCGCGCCCCGCACGCTCACAGGCCGTAGCGCTTGAGCTTCTCGTAGAGCGTGCGCAGGCCGATGCCGAGGCGCGCCGCCGTGTCCTTGCGGTTGCCGCCGCAGTCGGCCAGCGCCTGCTCGATCGCCAGGCGCTCCAGCTCGTCGAGCGTGACCGCCGGTAGCCGCCCGCTGCCGGCGGTCGCGTCGCCGCCGCCGGTGGTCGCGCCGCCGCCGCCGATCGCGCTCGACGGCGCGGTCGCGGTCTCGAGCCACAGGTGGCGCTCCTCGATCGTGCGGCCGTCGGCGAGGATGACCGCGCGCTCGAGCACGTTGCGCAGCTCGCGCACGTTGCCCGGCCACGGCGCCGCGATCAGGCGCGCGCTCGCCGCCGCCGACAGCGCCATGCCGCGCCGGCCCAGCTCGTCGCCGATGCGCGCCAGGAGCCGCGCGGCCAGGGGCGCGATGTCCTCGCGCCGGTCGCGCAGGGGCGGCAGCCGCAGCGGGAACACGGCGAGGCGGTGGTAGAGATCCTCGCGGAAGGTGCCGGCGGCGATCATCGCGTGCAGGTCACGGTTGGTGGCGGCGACCCAGCGGGCGTCGGCCTCGAGGGTGCGGGTGCCGCCCAGGCGCTCGAAGCGACGCTCCTGCAGGACGCGCAGGAGCTTGGCCTGCAGGTCGGGGCGCAGCTCGCCGACCTCGTCGAGGAAGAACGTGCCGCCGGCGGCGAGCTCGATGCGGCCGCGGCGCTGGGCCACGGCGCCGGTGAACGCGCCCTTCTCGTGGCCGAACAGCTCGCTCTCCAGCAGGGTCTCGGTCAGGGCCGCGCAGTTGACGGCGACGAACGGCCCGGCGGCGCGCTCGCTCGCGCGGTGGAGGGCGCGGGCGGTGACCTCCTTGCCGGTGCCGCTCTCGCCCAGGAGCAGCACCGTGGCCGAGGTCGCGGCGACCTTGCGCAGCGCCTCGACCAGGGGCGCCATCGCGGGCGCGCCCCAGGTCAGGGTGTCGCCGTCGTCGCCGGCCTGGCGCTCGGCGCTGGCCTTGGCCGCCAGCAGCGCGCGGCGCTCGAGGGCGCGGCCCACCACCAGCCGCAGCTCGGTCGGGCTGCCCAGCGGCTTCTGCAGGTACTCGAAGGCGCCGGCCTTCATCGCCGCGACCGCGGTGTCGATCGTGCCGTGGGCGGTCAGCACGATGACCTCGACGTCGGGCTGCTCGTCCTTGATCTTGGTGAGCAGCGCCATGCCGTCGCGCCCGGGCATGCGCAGGTCGGTCACGACCAGGTCGAAGCCCTGGCGATCGAGCAGGCGCGCGGCCTCGTCGCCGTCGCCGGCGCGGGTGACGTCGTGGCCGGCCAGCTCGAGCGCCTCGGCCACGAAGTCGCGGACGCCGTCCTCGTCGTCGACGACCAGGAGTCGCGCCATCAGCCGGCCTCCGGCAGGCGGAGGCGGAGCTCGGCGCCGCCCGCGGCGTGGGTGCGGGCGTCGATCGTGCCGCCGTGGAGCTCGACCACGCGCCGGGCGATGGCCAGGCCGAGGCCGACCCCCTTGACCCGGCGGGTGTGGAACGGCTCGAAGATCTTCGCCTCCTCGCCCGGCGGCAGGCCGGGGCCGCGGTCGCGCACGGCGATGACCAGGTCGCGGCCCTCGCGCGCCACCCGCACCGTGACCCGCGCCCCCTCGGGGCTGTGCTGGACGGCGTTGCGCACCACGTTGACCAGGGCCTGACGCAGCCGGCCGGGATCGAGCGACCACGTCGCGGGGGCGGCGTCGGCCACGACGTCGACGCGGTCGGCGCCGGCCTCGTCGGCGGCCTCGCGCACCAGCGCCGCCGGCGCGACCGTCGTCCGGTGCAGCTCGCCGGTGCGCACGAACTCGAGCAGGTCGTTGGTCAGGGTCTCGAGCTTCTGGCTCTCGCCGACCACCCGCGCCGCCTTGGCCTTGAGCGGGCCCGGGTCGGGGATGAGCTCCTCGAGGAGCTGGGCGTGGCCCTTGAGCGAGGCCAGCGGGTTGCGCAGCTCGTGCGACAGCACCGCCGACATCTCGCCGAGGGCGGCGAGGCGGCGGCCGCGCTCGAGCTCGAGCTGCAGCCGCTCGCGCGCCCGCAGGCCGTGGCTGACCCACACCGCCAGGCCGATGACGACGGCGGTGGCGGCCAGCGCCGCGAGCAAGAGGGTGCGGGCGTCGCCGGCGAGCTGGTTGGCGATGCGGGGCTCGAACTCGTAGATGAGGGCGCCCTGCTGCCAGCCGGCGCGGCGGGGGCCGCGCGGCGGCATCGCCGGGCTGACCAGGGGGTTGACCAGGCGCACGCGGTCGCCGAGGCGATGGAGGCCGGGCTCGGTCTGGGCGCCGCGGGCCTCGCCGGCCGACGCCGACACCTGGCCACGGCCGTCGAGCACGGCGACGTAGCGCAGGCCCTCGGCCCGCTGCTCGTCGAGGAACGCCTGCAGGTCGGCGGCCGACAGCCGCGCCGGCCGCCGAAGCTGCTCGCGCCCCGCGATCACCAGGCCGCTGGCCACGCCGCGCACCACGCCGTCGCGCGCGGTCTCGCTCGTGCGCCGGACCAGCAGCACCGTCGTGATCAGCACCAGGCTGACGACGGCGGCGAGCACCAGCGGGCCGTGCGAGCTCCAGGGGCGGACCCTTGCCACGGTCGCAGCATAGTGCACCGCTCGTGCCAGCGCGCCCGCCCCGACCGCGAAGCGCCCCGGCCCCGCTCCTCGGCCTCGGCCCCGGATCCGGCCTCGGACCCGGATCCGGATTCCGATCCGGCCTCGGATTCGGATCCGGCCTCGGCCTCGGGTTCGGATTCGGATCCGGCCTCGGCCTCGGGTTCGGATCCGGATCCGGCCTCGGCCTCGGGCTCGGATCCGGATCCGGCCTCGGCCTCGGGCTCGGATCCGGATCCGGCCTCGGCCTCGGGTTCGGATTCGGATCCGGCCTCGGCCTCGGGCTCGGATCCGGATCCGGCCTCGGCCTCGGGTTCGGATTCGGATCCGGCCTCGGCCTCGGGTTCGGATTCGGATCCGGCCTCGGCCTCGGGTTCGGATTCGGATCCGGCCTCGGCCTCGGCCGGACCCGTTCCCCCGTTCGCCCTGAGCAAGGCGAAGGGAGCGCAGCGACCGACGCCGCCGTCGAAGGGCGGTCTCCCTCCGCCCCTCAGCGCGGCGTCAGCTCGCGCAGCGCCCACGCCGTGCCGGCGTCACGGTCGATGGCGATCGTCCACAGCCGCACCCCGCCACCGTCGGCGGGGCCGGTGAAGCGCACGCTGCCGGCGGCCTCGCTGCCGTCGGGCTGGTAGCGGACGTCGGCCGACGGCTCGTCGAGCGCGCCGGCGGTGGTGTAGAACCACATCCGCACCGGCTCGAGCACGGGCTGGTCGTCCGCGGTGCAGCTCTCGTCGAGGCTCGCCCGGGCCGGCAACGCGGCCAGGGTGTGCTCCGCGCCCGGCCGGTAGGTCCGCGCGTCGTCGCCGTCGAGGGTGACGGCGGCGATCGTCGGCGGCCGCCGCGGCGGGCCGACCCAGCTCCCCACCGCCACGTCCTTGCGCGCGACCAGGCGCAGCCCGTCGATCACGGTGGTCGCGATCACCGGCACCGCCACCGTCGCCGGCTGGCACGGCGTCGGCGCCGGCAGGACCGGCGGCCGACCGAAGCGGGCGATCGCCGCGGCGACGGCGAGGCGGGCGGCGCCGTCGGGCTCGACCGCCAGCGCCAGGGCGACGGCGGGCGCGCAGTCGACCTCGGGATCGCGCACCACCTGCCACGGCGAGCAGGCGCGCCACGCCACCTCGACCGCGGCCTCGCGCCCGTCGCCGTCCACCACCAGGGCGCGCAGCGCGCTGGCGCCGTCGAGGCCGACCACCGGCGGGTCGGCGGCGATGGCCAGGAGCCGCGGCGCGACGAGCTGGGTCGACGGCGCGGCGCCGTCGTCGGCGCACCCGGCCAGCGCGGCGACCGCGGCCAGCGCTGCCGCCG